>NZ_LOMM01000004.1:0-148862 GCF_001605945.1 Enterobacter sp. SENG-6 | reverse complement strand
GCTTCTTCATGGGGATGTCCTCATGTGGCTTATGAAGACATTACTAACATCGGGGTGTACTAATCAACGGGGAGCAGGTCATGCCCACTGGTGTTTATTTGGCATGAAGTGAGTGTGTTACTTCCGCTCAGGTACGTTAATCGAGACGCGTCTTGTTTCAAATCGCTGCCGATACTGAGAGGATATGCAACATAACAAAGAGTAATGCCGTGTGTTTATTGCCTGTTGATGTAGCGCATATGTTGAACATGTGCGCTACACAATTTTGAACATCGCACTGCCATCCAGCATTCTCGCTAAATAGCAGTCCGACTTTTTTGACGTTAACCCTTTATTTTCAGTTCCTTGATACGGAAATCATTTCCCATACTGGCTGACACATGGCTGACTACCGCGAGTTCAGCCTGACTGCCGGTGGCTTTGAATTTTCCACTCAGGGTTACCCATTCATTCGCCTGCTTCAGTTCCAGAGGGGCGGTAATGTCTTTGCCATCTGCACGCAGCGAAACCTTTGGCGCTTCATATTTTCCTATGATGCGCGCAATTTTCACCGTCCAGGTATATTCATGCCCGGCAGTCAGACCTGTCAGTGTCTTTTTGAGGATCTCACCGGCATGGTTTTTATTAGGTCTGGTAATAAACTCGACGGCGCGGGTGCTGGTGTCAACCAGATAAAGATCGTGCCCGGCAGGTCCGGCCTGCCAGTTATTCCAGTTATCGCGCTCAAAGTTGGTTAAATCTTCAAACGGAGCTGCCGCCGCGGCGGAAATATCTGCCTCGCGATACACTTCAACGCTGAATTCACCGGCGTTGTCTTTGTACTGGTCTTTGCCATCGGCAAAAAACAGCGTCAACGTCCCTTCAGCTGGCACCGACCAGCGGTATTTATGATTACCAACCGGATAATTTTCGTTACCAAGGCGTGCCTGAAGCGAAGGATTGCGTAACGTTAGCGTTTCACCCTCTCGGGGAATACGCCCCTGTGGTGCGGTAAGCGCAAAATTTTCACTTCCATTCCTGGCCCAACCACTGGCCAGAATGGTAATTATCTCTCCCGCTTTGAGGGCAATTCCTGTATTTGTCCCTTCGGCATTTTTTGCGTCAACTTTTCCTGACCAGATTAAATTTTCGCTCATGTCTGACTCCTGTGACAGCGTGGCGAAGAATTTCGCCATTGAAAGATAGTCCTTACGAAATGCGTGATTTAAGTCACTCAGTTCTGCTAACCGACTGATAATTTGAATAAATAAAATCCTGAGAAGCATGAACTTCTCATCATCATTACCCGGTTGTTATCGGCAGGAATGAGAATAGTCAGGTGGTATATACAATTCAAAACGCTAAAAGCTTTATTAAGGGTTGCGATTTTGTAATCAATTAAAAATAATAAAATAATTATCGCTGAATTAGGAATAATCTTAAGTAATAAGAGGGTGGGTGCAGGGTTTTTTTAATCGTTTTTTCTCCCCATTGTTTACGTTGATAATCATGTAAGCACTTCAGGAAATCGGGCATACTTATCACGTGTCATGCGGGTAAAGTTCAAAAATAAACAAATTATCTTTTTACGTATGCCATACCCTCTGATATACCTTCATTCCCTCATACCAGTCTGAGTGATGGCCGCTGTGGTCTATACTGGCCATTATCGAATACCCAAAGGTGGTGTCATGCATATATTGCCTCCTGTTCGCCCTGAACACTCCATTGAACGTCTGACGGCGGTACTTGAACCCATTGCGGAAAAAGTGAAGCTTGCGCCGCGTAAGCGGATTACCTGGAAACATAAAGGCCGCCAGCAAATGTATCTTTTTCAGGAAGGAGAGCTTTCTTTGTTGCGGGCATCTGACGGGTTGCTGTTAGTTAGCGTTTTTGAGCCACATCTGTTCGGCATTGCTGAAATGATCCAGCCGACGCAAGGACATATACTACGCGCAGAACGGGAGTCTCTGATTTTGCGTGCTGATGCAGATGAAGCCGCCGCGCGATTTCGTGAACAGGGCGTCTGGGAGGATGTGGCAGCCTTGCTGTCGTACCATACGGCCTATCTCATTTATCGTGATGCCCAGGTTGTGCAGCAGCGCACCTATTCCGTGATTCGCAGCTATCTGCAGGAGATGATATTACTGCCCGATGAGGTGCGTATGCGAACAACTATTCTGGAATATATTCAGGATCGTACGCTGCTTTCCCGCAGCAGTATTCTCAATGTATTATCTGCACTTAAGCAAGGTAAATATATCGCGTTCAAACGTGGCGGATATTTACTGGAGGTAGGGCATTTGCCAGAGTCATTTTAAAATTTAAAAATAAACAGAAAATGATTTCGCGATCGTCGTGTTTGTCGATATCGTTTGCTCACTGAAATATTCAACAGAGTAAACGGGATTTCTATGAAAAAGACACTTGTTGCATTAATTCTGGCTAACGCTTTTACCGCAACGTCTGCATTTGCAGCGGCAGATACAGGCTCCTGGTATAGCGGTGCTAAATTCGGCTGGTCACACTATTTTGACGCCAGCACCGGATCGAAAGCGAGCGATAATAATAATGGCTCGAACCAGTATAATATCGATCATGATAATGTCGGTGGTGGGGTATACGCGGGTTATCAGATGACTCCGTGGCTGGCACTGGAAGGCGGGTACGATTATTTAGGCAATATGCAGATTAAAGGCAAACATAGCGCGGGGGCACAAATGAAAAGCCAGGGGCTGCAGATGTCCTTAAAAGCCAGCTATGCCGTGACTGACAGCTGGGATATCTATGGTCGTGCCGGGGCGATGGCCTATCGTGCTGAGTCTGATGTAAGTGGTCACAATCGTTTTGAAACAGGCGTTCGCCCGCTTGCCGCAGTCGGGACGGAGTATGCGTTTAACAAAAATTTAGCGGGCCGTCTGGAATATCAATGGGTAAGCAACGTGGGTAATGCCAACCAGATTGGCGTCAGCAGCGACGTAAGCTCTGTGACTGCAGGTCTGACATGGCGATTTGGACAGCACGATTAATCCTTGCCATCCTTTCCGTTACAAAAGCCCGACTGTTCAGCAGTTGGGCTTTTGGCATTTAACCGGTGACTAAAGGTTGAAGGACAATGTTAATCTTTTGCAGTCCCGTGACGTTTTTATCTTTCAGGTACTGCTGATTAACCATTTCCAGCTGCTCAAGTTTAGTCAGCGAGGCGAAGACCGGCTGAACAGGGCTATCTTCGGTAAAAATATCTTTCGCGGTAGTCTGTTGTAAATAATCTGATTTCAACTGCGCTGTTAAACGGTCGATCTGAACTTTATTTTCCTGATACAGCGCAGCGATATGCGATGCCGGAATTTCTGGCGGTTTTTCTCCGGGTAAAACTAATGGGATCTGCAGATGATGGATTTGTTCAACCTTATCAGGCGCAGACGCGCTGCAGGCGGTTAATAAACTGAGGCTGAGCAGAGTCAGTAATAATGACCGTTTCTTCATGGGGTACTCGTGTTAAATAAGCAGAGCGGACATTATCGTAAACAACCGATACATCTTCAGATTAAACTTGTTTAATTTTAAATATCCCGGCGGGAATAATCAGCCAGGCTGACGCAGCCACCCCGTCTGCGTCAGTCATGCACGCAGGGGAAACAATCCGGCAAGAAAACGCTATACGTTATAGCCATCAGGATCCCGTAAGGCTATGCTTCATTCAGCACGATAATAATTACAGAGGCAATGTCATGGATAAAGAACTACTGGATGCGGGTTACCGGGCCTATACCGGGGAGAAAATTGACGTCTACTTCAATACCGGGATCTGCAAACACTCCGGTAACTGCGTTCGCGGCAGCGCAAAGCTGTTTAATCTGAAACGTAAACCGTGGATCATTCCTGATGAAGTGGACGTGGAAACCGTTGTACGCGTGATTGATACCTGCCCGAGCGGTGCGCTGCAGTATCGCCAAAAATAAGCGAGGAACCATGGATATTCTGGAAGGCCATAACAAGTTTTATGTGAACGATGCGAACGGCAATCAGGTTGCAGAGATTGTCTTCGTGCCCACAGGTGAGCATCTGAGTATTATTGAGCACACTGATGTCGATCCGAGCCTGAAGGGGCAAGGGGTTGGTAAGCAGCTGGTGGCGAAGGTGGTGGAGAAAATGCGCGGTGAGAATCGCAAAATTATCCCGCTGTGCCCGTTTGCAAAGCATGAGTTTGATAACACGCGGGAATATGACGATATTCGGGCGTAAAATACACCGGCGATGGCCGGTGTTTTTTTATCTCACCTGCTCCAGCAGCAATCCCAGCGCGATCGCCACCATAATCCCCCCTGAGGCCATGCTCACCGCACGTGCCGCCTGCGGACGGGTCGCCAGCACCGCTTTCGAACCATATCCCACCAGCAAATAGACCAGTGTGCAGGTGATAAGATGCATCACACCCAGGGCTGACATCTGCGTGGCAATCGACCAGCTTCCCTTTGGATCGGTAAACTGCGGAAGCAACGCCAGAAACAGTAAGAAGACTTTTGGGTTGAGCCCGCTGATACATAATCCCTTCACCGCCCACTGTTTCCAGTTTCCTGCATGCTGCACGGTGCTTTCCGGCGCGGCAGGATGGCGTAACAGCGTGATGCCGAGCCACAGCAGATAAACCGCCCCCGCAATTGTCAGCCCTGATAATGCCAGTGGATGTTGAGCCATCAACACACCCACGCCCGCCACTACGACCAGCGTGGCGAGCAGATGCCCGGACATCAGTCCCATCACCGCCGGCACTACGCGCCGCCCGTTGATCCCGGCGCTGATCGCATAGGCCCAGTCTGCACCCGGTGTCATGATGAGCAGGAAGGACACCACCCAAAAACCGGCCACAATACTCATTTCCATCGTCTGTGAAACTCCTGTACCTGAATTACCCGGAGAGAAAGAATATCGGTATCGGTACGAAATGAGTTTTCAATGTTATGCTCATAAAACGCTAAAATTGAGAAAATCTTCCATATGGATAGCATTGATCGAAAAATTCTTGCTGAACTGCAGGCTGATGGCCGTTTATCTCTTACGGAGCTGGCGGAGCGGGTGAACCTGAGCCTCTCTCCGTGTCACCGACGCGTACGTGCGCTGGAGCAGAGCGGAGCCATTACGGGGTATCGCGCCAATCTCGATCCCGCCAAAATGGGGTTTAATTTCCTTGCGATTGTGTTTGCCACCCTGAAAGAGGGTGATAAGAAAGCGGTCAGCGCGTTCGAAGAGGCGGTGGAAGAGATCCCGCAAATCGTGCTGGCCCAGCGATTATTTGGCGATCCCGACTACCTGATGCATGTTGTCACCCGCGATCTGTCGGCTTTTCAGAAACTGTATGACGAGAAACTTTCTGCCATGCCTGGCGTACAGCATCTTCGCTCTACGCTGGTGATGAAAACGGTCGTGCAGGACAGACCGTTTCCACTGTAAAAATCAGACGCGCCCGGCAGAAGGCCGGGCACGCGAGGGTTAGCCGACAAACATCACCGACACGCACAGCACGCCAACAATGAGCGTGAGCAGGCTGCCAATGGAGCGATACGGCTTAAGGGCGGGGATCAGGTACGTCGACAGCGTCGGCATGATAAACAGGATCATGGCGATAAGCGGACCGCTGATGGCGTAAATCATCGAAATGGCGTTCGGGTTAATGCAGCAGACCGCAAAGGTGATCAGCGACACGCCCAGAATAGAAATCGCACGGTTAAAGGCGCGGCTCTTCTTCACGCCGACCTGATTCAGCGACGACTTTACGATTTCCGTCGCCCCTTCAATCACCCCAAAATAGGTGCCCAGGAACGATTTCGACATGGCAATAATCGCCACAATAATGCCGGAAATGCCGAGCCAGGCCGGAGAAGAGGGCATCATCGACAGCGCTGACAGGATCGTCACCCCTTGCTCTTTTGCGGTCACAATATAGGACGGCGGAATCGAGAGCAGGCAGCTGAACACAAAGAACAGCACGCTCAGGCAGATGATCAGATACGCCACCTTCATGATTTTCTTGCACTTGTCCATGGCTGCGTCACCGAACTTCTCGCGGCGATCGACGGCAAAGGTGGAGATAATCGGCGTATGGCTAAACGCGAACACCATCACCGGGATTGAGATCCACACCTGATGCAAAGTGTGGCGATCAAACGCCATCTGGCTGGTGAGCAGTGAGGGTTGCCAGCTGCCGGTCAGGTACAGGGAGACAAACAGGAAATAGGCGATCAGCGGAAACACCAGGAAGCCCATCACTTTGATCGTGATATGTCGCCCCATCAGGAAGATAAGATTCAATACCAGCACCACGCCAAAACTGACCAGCACGCGAGTGGCGGTATCCACCGTCATCCTTTTTGCCAGTTGCTCGGTTAATGAATTGGTGATGGCCACGGCGTAAATCTGCACCACCACGAAGAAGGCGACGAAATAGAGCGTGGTGATCAGATTCCCGATTTTCCTGCCGTAGTAGTGGGAGACCGCGCCGGTGATCCCTTCATTGCCTTTCGTTTTTGACGACAGGATAAATTGCGCCAGCGCTTTATGCGGCCAGTAGGTTAATGGGTAGGCCACAAGGGCGGTAATGAACAGGACAATAGCGCCTGCGGAGCCCAGCTGGATGGGCAAGAACAGCGTTCCTGCGCCCACGGCCGTGCCATAGAGAGCGAAACTCCACAGAGTCTCATCTTTTGACCAAATTTTCGACATTAGAGCAACGTATCAACTAGCAAACCATTCAGAATGGAGTGCAATTTACCATAGTTATGCGTTGAGAGCGCAGTTGCTTCGACGGAGTTTGGCCGGACCAGTCGTCCGGCCAGGGGGGAGTTAGCCCGCCAGGACGCGTCGCTGCTGACGACGCTTCAGGAATTTCTCACGTAACGTGTCATACGCCCAGTTGTAGAACATGGTGTAGGGCAGGAAGAACAGGAAGAAACCTATTTCCAGCGTGAATGCCTGTAGCAGCGTGACGCCCAGAACCGCAGCGACAATCGACACGCCAATCACGATAAACCCACACTCGAACCCCATGGCATGCAGCGCGCGGACTTTTGCCGTGCGTTTTACGCGCTGGACAGGCCAGAAACGGTCGAAACCGAAGTTATAGATAATGTTCCAGAGCATGGCCGTGGTGGCGAGGATAATGGTCAACCCACCCATCTCCACCACAGAACGCTGCATCAGCCACGCTGCCGTTGGGGCGAGGATCGCCGTGGCAATCCCCTCAAAGCAGACCGCGTGGAAGATCCGCTCCGGCAGTTTACGTTGGAGTGCATCCTGATGTTGCATAGCTTTCGACCTCGTTAATTCGCCGGTATGGGCGTTGATGGCGCCTATTTTTATCGCTAAAGGTGATATATTAAAGATGGTATCCATCGATAAAGTAGATAGGTTATGCGCTACTCACCTGAAGCCCTTACCGCGTTTGTTGAAACCGTGGCAGCGGGCTCTTTCTCTGCTGCCGCACGGCGGCTGCGTAAAAGCCAGTCAACAATCAGCACCTCGATTGCCAATCTTGAAGCTGACCTCGGCTTTGATCTGTTCGACCGTTCGGCGCGCCAGCCGGTGTTAACCGCTCAGGGAGAGCAGGTGCTGGGCTATGTCCAGGCGATCCTCGCCGCCAGCACGCGGCTGGACGAACTGGCGGTATCGTTGACCGCGCAAACGGAGGCGCGCCTGACGTTTGTCCTCTCTGATACGCTTAACCCGGACGTGCTGGAAGATCTGATGAACCAGTTTGACCAGCGTTTTCCCCATACGGAATTTGAGTGCCTGATTGGCGAGGAAGAGGACGTCATCGATCTGCTGCAAAAGGAGAGGGCGCAGGTTGGCCTGACGGAGGCGCGTGACGCTTACCCGACCGATATCGGCGTCACCCGGCTGCCGATGCAAACCCGGATGGCGATTTATGTCGCGACCACGCATCCTCTGGCCGGGCAACATGAAGTGCAGGCCGATGAGCTGCACGGCTGGCGGGAACTGCGGCTCAGCACCTACCTTGAGCGCGAGGCAACGCTCGCCCGGGGGCCGGTCTGGTCGGCACCGAATTACCTGTTACTGCTGAGTATGGCGGTGCAGGGATTTGGCTGGTGCGTGTTGCCGTGTGCGTTGGTGGAAGAATTTGCCGCCGCGAAATCGCTGGTGCAGTTGAATGTCCCTGGCTGGCCTCGCGCGATCGGTATCGATCTGCTGTGGAATAAACGATCCCCTCCCGGCGTCGCCGGAAGCTGGCTGCGGCAGTATCTGCAGGACGCACGCTGATCCTTGTGATTAAACTCACTATTTTTAAACAATTAAGATAAATGCCAGTAACAATCCTCTACTATCGTCATGTCCTTTAACGCAGAGGTGGTGATGAAAGATGTCGTTATAGTGGGTGCGTTGCGTACAGCTATCGGCTGTTTTCAGGGAGCGCTGGCGCGTCACTCGGCTGTTGAACTGGGTAGCGTGGTGGTGAAAGCGCTGGTGGAGCGCAGCGGGATCCCGGCACATGAAGTCGATGAGGTGATCCTCGGACAGGTCCTGACGGCCGGCGCCGGGCAAAACCCTGCCCGTCAGGCGGCGCTAAAAGGCGGCCTGCCCAACACCGTCTCGGCAATCACCATCAACGACGTCTGTGGCTCAGGGTTAAAGGCGCTGCATCTTGCCACGCAGGCCATCCAGTGTGGTGAAGCGGATGTGGTCATTGCCGGTGGGCAGGAGAACATGAGCCGCGCGCCGCATGTCCTCACCGACAGCCGCACCGGCGCGCAGCTGGGTAACAGCCAGTTGCTCGACAGCCTGGTGCATGACGGGCTGTGGGACGCGTTTAATGATTATCATATGGGCGTGACGGCGGAAAACCTGGCGCGTGAGTACGGTATAAGCCGTGAGCTGCAGGATGCTTACGCGTTGAGCTCGCAGCAGAAAGCGCGTGCCGCGATTGATTCCGGGCGTTTTCGCGATGAAATTGTTCCGGTGTGCACCCAGCGTCAGAACGGTCAGACGATTGTCGTCGACACCGATGAGCAGCCGCGAACCGATGCCAGCGCAGAAGGGCTGGCCATGCTCAATCCTGCTTTTGAAACGCAAGGGTCGGTCACGGCGGGAAATGCCTCTTCGATTAACGACGGTGCGGCGGCGGTGATGATGATGAGCGAAAGCAAAGCGCAGGAACTGGATCTCCCCGTGCTGGCCCGGATTAAGGCGTTTGCCAGCGTGGGGGTTGATCCGGCGTTAATGGGGATCGCGCCGGTGTATGCGACCCGCCGCTGCCTGGATCGCGCGGGCTGGCAGCTTTCCGATGTGGATCTGATTGAAGTCAACGAGGCCTTTGCCGCGCAGGCGATCTCAGTGGGCAAAATGCTGGAGTGGGATCCGCTGCGGGTGAATGTCAACGGCGGTGCGATTGCGCTCGGTCATCCCATCGGTGCTTCCGGCTGCCGCATTCTGGTATCGCTGGTTCACGAGATGAAAAAGCGTAACGCCCGTAAAGGCATTGCCACGCTCTGTATCGGCGGTGGGCAAGGAGTAGCGCTGGCTATCGAACGTTAATCCCTTCCTTCATAAAAAAACCTCCCATCGGGAGGTTTTTTTATGCGCGTTATTCCTGCCTGACGTGATCTCCCCCCATTAATTTCGCCTAAATCCCACTTGTTTGTTGACGTGTATCACGCCGATTTGTACCGAAAAAAATGAAACAAATAATTACGATCTTGCTCACTAAAATAGCGTTTATTAAAAAATAAACTGCCATTTCATAAAAATGAAACGTTATTTTAATTGAGGGTTTTTGTCATGTTTAACAAATCTCTGGTTGTAGCTTCTCTTATTGGTACTTCTTTCGCCGCGCAGGCGGTGACCGTCGATCTGCGTCATGAATACATCGACAACGGCGCAAATGCAGACCGTGTTTCAGTCTCGCATCGCTTTGCGAATGGCGTCGGTTTTTCTGTAGAAGCGAAATGGAAATCGGGTGGTGATAAGGCCGATCAGCCTTTTGCGGATGTGGTGGGTAACGGTCATGAAGATCAAATTAGCTGGCGCTGGAAAGCGACAGAGAATATTGCGCTGACTCCCGCGTTCACGCTTGAGAGTAACGACAGTCGTACCATTTATAAACCGAACCTGCACCTGCAATACAGTTTCGATAATGGCTTTTACGTGGCCGCGCGTTACCGTTATGAATATACCCGTTATCCGTCGAGCTCTAATAAAGACGATGACAAAGTTAACCGTGGTGATGCCTGGGTCGGCTGGGTTATGGGAGACTGGCGTACCGAACTGAATTATGTTTATGCAAAAAGTACGGAAGGGATGGTCCGTAATAATAATAAAGATTATTCCACCGAATATAACGCGAAGCTGGCGTATAAATGGGATAAAAACTGGGCGCCGTATGTTGAGGTGGGTAACGTGGGTGTGAAAGAGAGCGATGAACGTCAGACCCGCTTCCGTTTAGGCGTGGCGTATTCCTTCTGATATTTCCCTCCAGGCCCGGTGAGCGCAGCGTCACCGGGCAAAACGATCAGAGCAAAAAAAGCCCTCCGTAAGGAGGGCAAGGCCAGTTACAGAAACACATTTTTAAATCATGCAGACAACATATCCGGTTGCGCGGGGAGTTTCGCAATATAGAGGGCAGGTTTACCGTCTTTATCGGAACTGAATAGCACCGCTTTCTCGTCCGGTGTAAAGGAGGGATGCGGATGGGTGACCTGGCGGCTATTTTCTACCGTCGCCCAGGAGGTGTCATGACGGGCGATGCGATAGTAGCGCTTTTTGGCCACGTCAAAGGCGTAGAGATAGGGATCGTTATCGATGGTGTAACCGTGGGTGTCTTTCACATCCACCGGTGTGCCGGAACCGTCGCCCACCAGTAACGTGCCGTCGAAATTACTCATCAAATGTGAACAGGATGGCATCTGCATTATCGTCTCATTCACGCCGGTTTGTGGATCGAAGCGGCAGATGGAACGACCCTGCTGGCCTTTCAGATACGAGACGTATACCAGCGCGGAGCCATCCGGGACCCAGAATTCGTGGGTACAGCTTTCACCTTGTGCATGCGTTTTGACTTTACGTATGTCGGTGCCATCTTCGTTGACTAGCCACATCCGGGCATCGACCAGATCGTGTGGTCCCTCGTGACAAAACGCCACCGTATGGTCATCAAACGGACGATAGATAGGATGCCCCAGCCACTTCTTCTCTTCATGAATGATTGAGCTCTCGCCGGTTTTCAGATCCACGCGCAGCAGCCGGCAGTGTGGCCCTTTATGGAAGAAGTCGTGGAAAATTTGCCAGTCGTTCAGCGGTGTCCAGTCGCGTTTCGCAATTTCAATGCCCACAAGGCTGGTGCAGTCGCTGTTCGCCACCCAGGTGCCGTAACCGACCCAGTCATCCGGGACGCGGTACACTTCACGCTCTGCCCGTGTCTCAAGAGAGACCTCCATAAGCGTGCGATCGTTCTTCACATAGTAGAAGGCGCGATCGTCCGGGGAGAGAAATCCGCCAAAGGTGTTATCGCCTGCGCCCTCTGTCAGCTGTACGGCTTCGGCGTTCTGCAGATCCAGCAGGTAATAGTTCCAGTGACCATCGAACGCTCCGGCGAACAGCAGATGACTGCCGTCATTAAAGAAGCACTTCTGGTAAAAGTAATTGCGATGACAGGTTACTTCAGGCGGGGTCAGACGCGTGACTTCCACGCCTGTATCCGGATCCCGGCCGATCTCGTAGTTCAGCTTGACCCGCATACCTTTAGCCATAATGCGCTCCTTTCGGCAATAAAAATAAGATTAAAAAGTAGGTGTTAAATTATCAAAACACTGTTTTATTTAGTGTGACTTATCGCGCAGTTTGTCAGTTTGAGGGAGATGAAGCGGCGAATCCTGACGCTTCCGTGATCGGAACACCATTTCTGGTATAAAGAATCACAAAAAATGAAACGATGTTTTAAATGTAATTGAAAACCCCATTATGGGCGTTTACACTGTGCTTATCCTTAAAACGGAACGTCGTTTCGTTAATTTTCTGCCTTCGGGCACGATCCATTCTGGAGGTTATCGTGGACGTCAGACAAAGCATCCACAGCGCGCACGCCAAAACCCTCGACACGCAGGGGCTGCGCAGTGAATTTTTAGTTGAGCAGGTGTTCGAAGCCGATCGCTACACCATGGTCTACAGCCACATTGACCGCATTATTGTGGGCGGAATTATGCCGGTGACCAAAACTGTCTCCGTGGGTGGGGAAGTGGGTAAGCAGCTCGGCGTGAGCTATTTCCTGGAACGGCGTGAACTGGGCGTGATTAACATTGGCGGGCCGGGCACCATTACGGTTGACGGCCAGTGCTACGAAATTGGTCACCGCGACGCGCTGTATGTCGGCAAGGGCGCGAAAGAGGTGGTTTTTGCCAGCGTCGACGGCAGCACGCCAGCGAAGTTTTACTACAACTGCGCCCCGGCTCACACCACCTGTCCTACCAAAAAAGTTACCCCGGCAGACGTAGCCCCGGTGACGCTGGGCGATAACCTCACCAGCAACCGTCGCACCATCAACAAATACTTCGTTCCGGATGTGCTGGAGACCTGCCAGCTCAGCATGGGGCTGACCGAGCTTGCGCCGGGCAACCTGTGGAACACCATGCCGTGCCATACCCACGAGCGCCGTATGGAGGTCTATTTCTACTTCAACATGGATGAGGATGCCTGCGTATTCCACATGATGGGTCAACCGCAGGAAACACGCCATATCGTGATGCATAACGAGCAGGCGGTTATCTCTCCGAGCTGGTCAATTCACTCCGGTGTTGGGACGAAGGCGTATACCTTCATCTGGGGAATGGTCGGTGAAAACCAGGTCTTTGATGACATGGACCACGTCGCGGTAAAAGATCTGCGCTAGTCGCGGGCAGTTAAGCATAAATCTGCCTGTTGCTGACAGGCATCGAAAGAGTAAGGAACAAACATGATTCTGGATGCATTCTCTCTGCAAGGTAAAGTGGCTGTGGTTTCCGGTTGTGACACCGGTCTGGGCCAGGGCATGGCGTTGGGGCTGGCAGAAGCGGGCTGCGATATCGTGGGCATCAACATCGTCGAGCCTACGGAAACCATCGAGCGCGTGACCGCGCTGGGCCGCCGTTTCCTGAGCCTGACCGCGGATCTGCGTAAAATCGACGCCATTCCTGACCTGCTGGATCGCGCCGTGGCGGAATTCGGTCATATCGATATTCTGGTCAATAATGCCGGGTTGATCCGCCGTGAAGACGCGATTAACTTCAGCGAGCGCGACTGGGACGACGTGATGAACCTGAATATCAAAAGCGTGTTCTTTATGTCTCAGGCGGCGGCGAAACACTTCATCGCTCAGGGGAATGGCGGCAAGATTATCAATATCGCCTCCATGCTCTCCTTCCAGGGGGGCATCCGGGTGCCGTCTTACACCGCGTCAAAAAGCGCAGTGATGGGGGTCACCCGTCTGCTGGCGAACGAATGGGCGAAGCACAATATCAACGTTAACGCCATTGCCCCGGGCTACATGGCGACCAACAACACCCAGCAGCTGCGTGCGGACGAGCAGCGTAGCGCGGAAATCCTTGACCGAATCCCTGCAGGACGTTGGGGGCTGCCGGACGATCTGAAAGGGCCTGTGGTGTTCCTGGCATCGAAGGCGTCGGACTACATCAACGGTTATACCGTAGCGGTTGATGGCGGCTGGCTGGCGCGTTAATTCGCGCTGACGAAAGAGCCTCTGCCTGCGGGTGGAGGTTTTTTTTGCTCAAAAATTGTCATTATCCATATCGACAAAGATGAAAAATCCATACTAAAAAATCATAAATGACGCGCATCACAGTTTTATTACTTAAATATTAATCAATTAGTAAAATATGGCGATATTTCACCGCGAGTTGAAATTGTAATGTCCATCACAGATCGCCATGCCATAGCGAAATAATCCATATCTTCGCGAATTCAGGCCTGACACTTTTCTTCGCTATCTCGTAATTTCACTTAACGAATTTCTCTGTTCAGGCAGGAAACTATGACATCTATAAATGACTCTACCCTCATGCCCGCGGCGCTGCGCGATACTCGCCGCATGAACCAGTTTGTCTCCATTGCGGCGGCAGTGGCTGGCTTGTTATTTGGACTGGATATCGGCGTCATTGCTGGCGCATTACCGTTTATTACCGATCACTTTACGCTGAGCAGTCGCCTGCAGGAGTGGGTGGTGAGCAGCATGATGCTTGGCGCGGCCATCGGCGCGCTGTTCAACGGCTGGCTCTCGTTCCGTCTCGGGCGCAAATATAGCCTGATGGTTGGGGCAATTCTGTTTGTGGCTGGCTCCATTGGCTCTGCGTTCGCCACCAACGTGGAAGTGCTGCTGCTCTCCCGCGTCCTGCTGGGCGTGGCGGTCGGGATTGCCTCCTACACTGCGCCGCTGTATCTCTCGGAGATGGCGAGCGAGAACGTGCGCGGCAAGATGATCAGTATGTACCAGTTGATGGTCACGCTGGGTATCGTACTGGCGTTTCTGTCAGATACTTACTTCAGCTACAGCGGTAACTGGCGCGCCATGCTGGGCGTGCTGGCGCTGCCCGCGCTGTTGCTGATTGTGCTGGTGATTTTCCTGCCGAACAGCCCGCGTTGGCTGGCGCAGAAAGGTCGTCACGTGGAAGCGGAAGAGGTGCTGCGCATGCTGCGTGATACCTCAGAGAAAGCGCGTGAAGAGCTGAACGAGATCCGCGAAAGCCTGAAGCTGAAGCAGGGAGGCTGGTCGCTGTTTAAAGCCAACCGCAACGTGCGTCGCGCGGTGTTCCTTGGCATGCTGCTGCAGGCGATGCAGCAGTTCACCGGGATGAACATCATCATGTATTACGCGCCGCGTATCTTCAAAATGGCCGGATTCACCACCACTGAACAGCAGATGATTGCAACGCTGGTGGTCGGGCTGACTTTTATGTTTGCCACGTTTATCGCGGTATTTACCGTGGATAAAGCCGGTCGTAAACCGGCGCTGAAGATTGGCTTTAGCGTAATGGCGCTCGGTACGCTGATCCTCGGTTACTGTCTGATGCAGTTTGATAATGGCACCGCCTCGAGCGGTCTCTCCTGGCTCTCTGTCGGGATGACCATGATGTGTATCGCCGGGTATGCCATGAGCGCCGCACCGGTGGTGTGGATCCTGTGCTCTGAAATTCAGCCGCTGAAGTGCCGCGACTTTGGCATCACCTGTTCCACCACCACCAACTGGGTGTCGAACATGATCATCGGCGCAACCTTCCTGACGCTGCTGGATGCCATTGGCGCAGCAGGAACGTTCTGGCTCTACACGGTACTGAACGTGGTGTTTATCGGTGTGACCTTCTGGCTGATTCCTGAAACCAAAGGCGTGACGCTGGAGCATATTGAACGCAAGCTGATGAGCGGGGAGAAACTACGTAATATTGGCGTGTAATGTTATCGCCCGGTGGCGCTTCGCTTACCGGGCCTACAATACCTTGTCGGCCCGGTAAGGCGTCGCCTATTAACGCATCGCCCGCTTCAGAATACGCTCAGCCTGACGCTGGAAATCTGCAGCGGTCTCTTCCACCGATTTCTGACCATAGTCGATATACTGCAGCGAGGTGCCGAACTGCGCCACAATCTGCGGATCGTCAAAGTAAGGTGACACGCTGAGTTTTGCAGGCAGCGACTGCGCCAGACGCAGGCCTGCAACCGACGGGTCGTTTTCTTTAATGGTACCGGCTTCAGTCAGGTACTGAACCGCCACTTTGCTCAGCGGTACGCCACGCTCCAGGCCCAGCGTCTCCACGCCCTCTTTACTGTTCAGCAGGAAGTTAATCAGCTTTGCCGCCGCTTCCGGGTTTTTGGTCGATTTACCGATCGACAGCATCTGTGCCGGTTTGAAGAACAGGCCCGCATCCGTGGCACCCGGCAGCATCGGGTAACTGCCCAGCACCAGTTTTGCCGGTGGCTTGAGGTTATCGGAGTATTTATTGATGGTGGAGTTCCACATATAGGTGCCGCCCCATTCCCCCTGGATCCACGGCTTCATCTCATACATGTTGCTCTTGCCAAACGACGCATAGTATTTGGTGTCCGGCATCACATGGCTATCAATCAGTTTTTTGTAGGTCTGGAAGAACTCCACCCATTGCGCCTTGCTGTAGGTGAATTTTTTGGTTTTCTCGTCCACGGCAGGGATGTTGTATTTCTGAACCATGTAAGAATTCAGCAGCGCCAGCGTGTCTTGGTGTTCCAGTATGACAGGGTAATACTGCTTGCCGAGCTTGCTTTCGAAGGTTTTACCGGCGGCCATCAGTTCGTCCCAGGTTTTTGGGTAGTCGATGCCCGCTTTTTTCCACGTTTCGTCGTTAAAGTAGAAGACGCGCGCGGTCACGGAAATTGGGATCCCGTTCAGCTTGCCGTTGACCGTTGTGGACTGGAGCTCTTTGGCATCAAACTGGCTTAGATCTATCACGTCTTTCATTTTGTTCAGATCGTAAAAGCCGTCGCCGGTTTTCGAGAAGATCGGCAGCCAGTTCCAGTTGGTTTGCATCACATCCGGCTCTGTGCCGCCTGCGATCTGGGTGGTCAGACGGGAAAGATGGCCGTCCCAGCCGGTGTATTCCGCCTTAACGTTAATGTCCGGGTTCTGTTTATGGAACTCTTCTAACGCTTTCAGCGTCACCTGGTGACGGCCATTACCGCCCCACCAGGACATACGTAAATCGGTAGTTTGCGCCATCGATGGCAAAGCAGTAAGGCCCAGGGTTGCGGAGATTGCTGCGCTTAAAAGCACATTTTTCATTTTTCTTGCTCCATCAGAGAGAGAGGTTCAGTTCAGTTTTTGCGTCAAAAATATGGCACTTATTCATGTCGAAGCGGAAATAGACTTTGCGGTTAAGCCCTTTAGCAATCATCGGCTTAGCCTCTTCCGAAGGGATTCTGGCGGTCAGTTCGTGGTCTGCTACCTTCAGGTACACAAAGAATTCGTGGCCCATGTTCTCCACGCGCACCATTTCGCCGCTGCACCCATCCGGGAAAGGCGAGTCTGAGATCGACACAAATTCCGGGCGCACGCCGTAGAACACGTCCTGACCGGCGTAAGCAGCGACTTTTTCCTGCGTTTGCGCATTGAGCGGCATGGTTTCATTGCCGAGGGTGATGTGCAGTTGCCCGGCTTTTTCCACCAACTGGCTTTTACGAATGTTCATCTCCGGTGCACCGATGAATCCTGCGACGAACATGTTGTTGGGCTTGTGGTAAAGATTATCCGGGGTATCGACCTGCATGATGTGGCCCAGCTTCATTACACAGATACGGTCGCCCATGGTCATCGCTTCGGTCTGGTCATGCGTGACGTAGACAGTGGTGGCCGGTTTACCGGACTGCTTCAGCTGCTTATGCAGATCAGAAATACGAATACGCATCGAGGCACGGAGCTTGGCATCAAGGTTTGACAGCGGTTCGTCAAAGAGAAACACGTCCGGCTTTTTCACAATCGCGCGGCCAACCGCGACGCGCTGGGCCTGTCCACCGGAAAGCTGACGCGGCAGGCGGTCAAGCAGCGACTCCAGCTCCAGGATTTTGGCCGCTTCGTTTACCTGCGACTCAATTTGCTCTTTCGGCAGTTTGCTCAGCTTAAGACCAAAGGCCAGATTTTCGCGCACCGTCATGTGCGGGTAGAGCGCGTAGTTCTGGAACACCATCGCAATGCCGCGCTCCTTCGGTGCGAGGTTGTTCACGATCTTATCGCCGATCCGCACTTCACCGCCGCTGATGGTTTCCAGCCCCGCCAGCATGCGAAGGGTGGTGGACTTGGCACAGCCGGATGGACCGACGATCACCATAAACTCCCCCTCGGCGATCTTCAGGTCGATAGCATGTACGGCTTTGAAGCCGTTGGAGTAAACCTTTTCCAGTTTATTGAAGACAACTTCAGCCATGATATTACCCTCTTAACCTTTAATTCCGCTGCTGGAGACGCCCTGCACGAAGTAGCGTTGGGCCAGGAAGAACACAATGATGGATGGCAGAATGGAGATGCTCGCCATTGCCAGAATTTCGTTCCACGGCGCACCTTCGGTAACGTCGATGGACATTTTCAGCGCCAGTGCAATCGGGTATTTATCCACGCTGTAGACGTAAATCAGCGGCCCGATAAAGTCATTCATTGACCACATGAACTGGAACAGGGCGACGGAGATAATGGCCGGTTTCAGGATCGGCACCACCACGTACCACAGCACCTGAAGGGAGTTACAGCCGTCGATTTGCGCCGCCTCTTCCATGTCACGCGGCACGCCGCGCAGGAACTGGATCAGCATAAAGACGAAGAACCCCTGCGTGGCGAAGGCCAGCGGCAGGTACAGCGGCATGTAGCTGTTCAACATGCCCATTTCACGGAACATCAGGTACTGCGGAATCAACAGCACGGTGCTGGGCAGCAGCATGGTAGTGATGAGCGTGGCGAACCAGAATTTTTTCCACGGGATCTCAAAGCGGGCAAAACCATACGCCACAATGGTGGAGGAGATAACGGTCAGGATCACTTTGGGGATCACGTACTTAAAGGTGTTCAGCATGTAATGGCCGAAGGTGTACTCGGTCCCGGTCTTCCAGCCGTTGATAAACCCGTCCCAGGTGGCATGTGCCGGCCACAGGCTCAGGGTAGTGAAGATCTCGTGGTTCGGTTTGAACGACGCTGAGAACATCCACACCAGCGGGTAGAGCATCAGCAGGCCGACAAACAGCAGGATCGTATAGCGAACGGTGGCGTTGATTTTCTCTCTGCGCTGCGTACGTGCAACCTCGCGTTCGGCGACGCTTCTTGCCGTGGAAAGGTGTTGAATATCAGCCATTTTTGCCTCCTTTATCGGCGGAGTAGAACACCCAGTATTTCGACGACTTAAAGGCGATACCGGCAAAGACGGCCACCACCAGGAACAGGATCCACGCCAGCGCCGCGCCATAACCCATATCGAAATATTTGAACGCCGTGTCGTAGATGTAGAGCGAGAACAGATAGGTCGAGTAGGTTGGCCCGCCGCCGGTAATGACGTACGGCCCGGTAAATTCCTGGAATGCCTGAGTGGTTTGCATGATGAAGTTGAAGAAAATCACCGGCGTAATCAGCGGCACGGTCACTTTCATGAACATTTGCCATCTGGACGCGCCGTCGATCATTGCCGCTTCATACTGAGACTGCGGAACGTTTTGCAGCGCCGCCAGGAAGATGACCATCGCGGAGCCGAACTGCCAGACGCGCAGCAGGGTCACGGACATCAGCGCCAGAGAGGGCTCACCCAGCCAGTTCACCGGGTCGAAGCCAAATACGCCAATAAAGCTGTTCAGCAGACCATCTATCGCAAATAAGGCGCGCCACAAGACAGCAATCGCCACGGAGCTGCCGAGGATCGACGGAATATAGTAAGCGGTACGGAAAAAGCCGATCCCGCGTAATTTGAAGTTGAGAACAAACGCAATCCCTAATGCAAACGCGAGCTTCAGCGGAATGGTCAAAAATACATACGCGAACGTGACACCCATTGATGTCCAGAAGAGCGTGTCTTCGGTAAACATATAGCGATAGTTTTCGATGCCGTTAAACACCGGTGGGCTCATCAAATCGTAATCCGTAAAACTGAGGAAAAACGATGAGACGAAGGGGAAAGCCGTAAAGAGTATCAACCCAATTATGTAGGGTGATATCCATGCGAGCCCCAGCAGCTTGTTTTCATTCATACAGACCTACCTGGCAATCAGTGGGTGAAATGACGGTATGAGTTTCAGGACATCCGAACCGTAGTTTTCGAATAATAAAACAGTGTTTTATTTTATATTATGGCTATTTTTTCCCGCGTCATTCGCTTAATGATGGAAATGTGATCAGCATCGAAACGCTGTTTCAATAAAGTGAGGAGGGTGGCATTTTGCCGCTATTTCTGGCGATCAAGGCAGGTCTTGCATGTAAGCAGAAAGAAAAGCGGATGATTAATAACAATAATACCGGAAAGGTACTAACTACCAACTTTGATAGCCAGTACACAGATAGATCAATATCGCGTTCAGATTATTCTTACTTTCTTGTATCATCGGACCACTTGAACTCACGAGGCAGAAATTACCTGCACTCTTAACAGAAGAACGTCTATGTCAGCGATGGATTTCAAAAAAAACACGGACCTCGATTTTCCTTCTTATGCCACCCCGGCTGTCAGCACTAAAGAAATCGACCTTTTGGGGCTGTTAGACATCCTGCTTGCCGCCAAAAAACGCATCATCGCAATTGCGTTCGCGTTTGCGCTGGCCGGACTGGCGATTGCCTTTTTACTGCCGCAGAAATGGACCAGTAAAGCGGTGATCACGCCTGCCGAACAGACGCAGTGGAACCCGCTGCGCCAGATGATGGTGGCACTCCAGGTTTTGGATGTGGACGTAAAAGTGTCCCGTGATGAAGTGTTTGGACTGTTTATCAAAAAGTTTCAGTCGCAGTCATTGCTTGAAGAGTATATGAAATCCTCCCCTTACGTTATGTCACAGCTTGAGGGGACAAACGTGGATCCGCTGGAGCTGCATCGTGCGGTGGTCAATATCTCTGAGAAGATGAAAGCGATTGATAACACTCAGGTAAAAGACGCGGATAAAGCGCCTTACGTCTCCTGGACGCTCAGCTTTACCGCCCCCACGGCGGGAGATGCGCAAACCGTTCTGGAAGGGTATATCAAGTATATTGCCGCGATTGTCGAGCAAGAGATCATGCTGAATATCCGTAACCAGCTAGCCCTGAAAACGAAGGTGGTAGAGCAGCAGCTGGATCTGGATCGGGTGCGTCTGACCAATATTCACAACACCAATCTGCAGCGTCTTAACTATTCGCTGGAAGTGGCTAACGCGGCGGGCATTAAGAAACCTGTCTACAGCAACGGACAGGCCGTAAAAGACGATCCGGATTACTCCGTTGCCCTCGGCGCTGACGGTATCGCGCAGAAATTGCAGATTGAGAAAAATCTTAAGGATGTGTCTGAGCTGAATGCAGACTTCCAGAACCGTGAATATTATCTGGCGCAGCTGAAAAAACTCTCCGTTGAAGACGTTAAACTGGAACCCTTCAAATATCAGCTTTCGCCTTCCATGCCGGTGAAAAAAGATGGCCCGGGGAAAGCGCTGATTGTCATGCTGGCGGGGATCCTGGGTGGGCTGTTCGCCTGCGGTAGCGTATTGCTTCGTGAAGCAATGCTTAGCCGTAACCCGCTGCCAGAGCCGGTAGCGGAATAACTGACGCAGAGAAAAAGGGCGCTGAAATCAGCGCCCTTTTTTATTGTAGAAAATCTTCCCGTACGGGGGTAAAGGTATCCAGCAGGGTGCCGGGTTGAAGACATACGCAGCCGTGCATGACGTGTGGCGCTTTGTAGAGCGTATCGCCGGCCCTGACGATATGCTTCTCTTCACCAATGGTGAATTCGAACTCACCGGACAGCACATAGGTTAGCTGTTCATGCGGATGGCTATGCATCGGGCCAATCGCGCCCTGGGCGAAATTCACTTCAACCGCCATCATCTTACCGCTATGGGCCAGGATCCGACGGGTTACGCCGTTACCCAGATCGTCAAGCGTGGTCTCGTTGTGGAAAATAAACATGCCTTCCCTCATCATAAAATGAAATATTGTTTCATTTAATTTATATCACCTCTTTTTAAAAAGAAACGGCGCGACAAAGAACTGGAAACGCGATCACAAGTTTGCTTCACTGAGATAAACAGAGAAGGAGGGATAATGAAAACAATCGGCCTGCTGGGTGGCATGAGCTGGGAATCGACCATTCCCTACTATCGTTTAATTAATGAAGGGGTGAAGCAGCGCCTCGGGGGACTGCATTCTGCCAGTCTGCTGCTGCACAGCGTGGACTTCCATGAGATTGAAGCGTGCCAGTCGAGCGGTGAATGGGACAAAGCCGGAGAGATACTGGCGCAGGCGGCACTCGGGCTTCAGCGTGCCGGTGCCGAAGGGATTTTGCTCTGTACCAACACGATGCATAAAGTCGCTTCGCACATTGAAGCGCGTTGCCCGCTGCCGTTTTTGCATATTGCGGATGCAACAGGGCGCGCGATTGGCGCGGCGGGGATGCGTCGCGTGGCGCTGCTGGGAACGCGCTACACCATGGAGCAGGATTTTTACCGTGGCCGGTTGAGCAGTGAGTTCGGTATCGAAAGCCTGATCCCGGATGACGCCGACCGGGCGCGCATTAATCAGATTATTTTTGATGAGCTTTGCCTCGGCACCTTCAGTGAGTCTTCCCGGGCGTATTACGTCAGCGTGATTGAACAACTTGCCCGGCAGGGGGCAGAAGGGGTGATCTTCGGCTGTACCGAGATCGGCCTGCTGGTACCGGCTGAGCGAAGCCCGATCCCGGTATTCGACACTGCCGCCATTCACGCTGCCGATGCGGTGGAGTTTATGCTGTCATAACGGATTTTGCCGGTCAGGTAAGCGAAGCGCCACCTCACGCGCATGCTCAACTAAATGCCCGGTAAAGGCATCAACCAGTGCCGACGCCGGGCGATGCAGGGGGCGGATCAGGCTGACGGTAAACGGGACGGAGAGGCTAAACGGGCGAATCACAATCTCGCTCCCGGCGTAGTCCAGCGCTGTAAGCGGGTTAACCACGGCTACGCCTACCCCGGCACGTACCATCGCGCATATTGAGGCCGCGCTGTGCGTTTCCACCACCATCCGGCGTTTTACCTGATGTTCGGCAAACAGCGTGTCCAGCAGTTGTCGGTAGCTGTCGGTCTGCGACAGGCTAATGTAATTTTCCCCGTGGAAATCAGCGGGGGTCAGCATTGCTTTACTGGCAAGCCGGTGCCCGGCAGGAAGCACGCAAACCTCATCCAGCGTGAGCAGTTCCGTGCGCTCCGTACCTGCAGGGGTGGTGAGGGTTTCGGTTAACCCCAGGTCGTGACGCTGCGCTGAAAGCCACTCTTCCAGCAGCGGAGATTCCTGCGGCACGATAGTGAGACTGACCTCCGGATAGCGGGCCAGAAAAGGCTGCAGCAGCGTCGGTAAAAAGGATTGTGAAAAGACGGGCAGGCAGACAATCGACAGTTCGCCCTGACGAAACTCGCGCAGGCTTTCCGCCGCACTGACAATTCTGTCCAGCCCATACCACGAGCGCTGCACTTCCTCGAACAGACGCAGCCCTTGTACCGTTGGGTGCAGCCGGCCCCGGGTGCGTTCAAACAGTTTCAGTCCCAGCACTTTCTCGAACCGTGCCAGCTCGCGGCTTACCGTAGGCTGCGAGGTGTGCAGCATCTGCGCGGCTTCGGTGAGGTTGCCGGCGGTCATCACGGCGTGAAAAATCTCAATATGGCGTAAGTTGACGGCGGGCATAGGGCACCTGAAAGCGAAGGACTGTCCATATCATTTTTGCATAGACTCGCGATAAAACGATATTTTTTATTCTCTTTCTGCTGTGGCGTAATCATAAAAAAGATGACCACCCGGAGAAGACCATGCCACGCCCGCTTAACCAGACTGACACCGATTTAAATGCCGATAACCTGCTGCGCCTGCCTGCCGAGTTTGGCTGCCCGGTATGGGTCTACGATGCGCAAATCGTTCGCGAGAAGATTGCCGCGCTGCATCAGTTTGACGTGGTGCGTTTTGCCCAGAAGGCGTGCTCCAATATCCATATCCTGCGCCTGATGCGCGAGCAGGGCGTGAAGGTTGACTCCGTGTCGCTGGGGGAAATCGAGCGCGCGCTGGCGGCTGGCTTCGATCCTAAAACCGATCCTGACGCAATTGTCTTTACTGCGGATCTGATCGACGACGCGACGCTTGCCCGCGTGCATGAACTGCAGATCCCGGTTAATGCCGGGTCTGTGGATATGCTGGAACAGCTTGGACAGGTTTCCCCCGGCCACCGCGTCTGGCTACGTGTGAACCCCGGTTTTGGCCATGGTCACAGCCAGAAAACCAACACTGGCGGTGAAAACAGTAAACACGGCATCTGGTATGCCGATATGCCAGCCGCCCTGGAGGTATTACAGCGTTACAACCTGAAGCTGGTGGGCATTCATATGCACATTGGTTCGGGCGTGGATTACGGTCACCTGGAACAGGTGTGCGGCGCGATGGTGCGTCAGGTTATCGACTTTGGGCAGGATCTGGAGGCGATCTCCGCCGGTGGTGGCCTCTCGATTCCTTATCGTGAAGGGGAAGAGGCGATCGATACCGATCACTATTACGGCCTGTGGAGCGCCGCCCGCGACAAAGTGGCCGCGCATGTGGGACATCCGGTGAAGCTCGAAATTGAACCGGGTCGTTTCCTGGTGGCGGAATCTGGCGTGCTGGTTGCTCAGGTGCGTAGCGTGAAAGAGATGGGATCGCGCCACTTCGTACTGATTGATGCGGGCTTTAATGACCTGATGCGTCCGTCCATGTATGGCAGCTACCACCATATTTCAGCGCTCGCCGCCGATGGCCGCGATTTAACCGACGCCCCACGTATTGATACGGTTGTCGCAGGCCCGCTGTGTGAATCGGGCGATGTCTTTACCCAGCAGGAAGGGGGTAAAGTTGAAACTCGCGCGCTGCCGGAGGTGAAACCCGGGGATTATCTGGTGCTGCACGATACCGGCGCTTATGGGGCGTCGATGTCTTCTAACTACAATAGCCGCCCGCTGCTGCCGGAAGTGCTGTTTGATAACGGCAAGGCGCGGCTGATCCGTCGCCGCCAGACCATTCAGGAGCTGCTGGCGCTGGAACTCGTCTGAGTAAAATATGGCCCCGTGGTTACCGAGTCGCGTAGTACCAGCGTACCGGTAAACGGCGGGATCGCTTCTACCGGCTGGTTTTTTGCCAGCCGGATCGCCTGGTCGATGGCCGTGACAATCATATTATCTATCGGCAGATAGACCGATGAGAGCGCAGGCTCCAGCCATTTTGCGCTGGGCGCATCGTCAAAGCCAAACAGTGAAATATCCTGCGGGATCTTCAGCCCTGCCTGGTGCAAGGCTTTGGAGGCTCCCAGCGCCATATCATCGTTACAGGCAAACAGGGCGCTAAACGGCACACCGTCGGCAATCAACTCCCTGCATAGCTCATACCCCCGCGTCATGCCCGCATCGCCGTACTTAATCCGGCGCTCATCCAGACGAATGCCGTGCTTTTCCAGCGCCTTACGGTAGCCCATCAGGCGGGCTTTACCGGTAGGGGTGTGGATGGGGACGGTAATACAGGCGATCTCCCGGTGGCCCTGGTTTATCAGGTAATCCACGGCCTTAAAGGCGGCATCCTGCTGTTCGAAGAAGACGCAGCGATCGGGAGCCTGGCTGACTTCCCGGTTGATGACCACCAGCGGGGTTTGCACGGAGTGGATCAACTTCATGATCGCTTTTTCGCTCATGTACCGCGTGTAGAGCACAATGGCGTCACACTTGCGATCGGCCAGCATCTGTACCGCCTGTTCTTCCTGTTCCGGCGCGTCATGACCATCGGTGACGATCAGCTGCTTCCCGTGCGTTTCGGTCTGCCGGGAGGCCTGCTGAAGGAGGCGGCCAAAGTAAAAGCCATCGAAGGTTGAGACCACCAGACCAATGCTGTTGCTGGTCTGGTTAGCCAGCGAACGCGCGAGAAAATTCGGGCGATACCCCAGCTCTTCCATTGCCGCGAACACCTGCTGACGCGTGCTCTCTTTGACCTGACCTGTGCCGTTCAGCACGCGCGATACCGTGGCTTTTGATACACCTGCGCGCAGTGAGACATCCAGCATTGTTGCCATTAGACATTCCTGATTCCACGTAACGATCTGCAGTTTAACACAGACCATCCGGCGCATAAGCGACGCGGGAAGGGCAAAACGCCCATCACGATCACGCTTTTCAGTAACGATCTGTCAGAACCGAAGAAATTGCTGCAATTGGTATGCCAAATTGGTCATAAATCACGATCTGGAATACCGCTGGTGGTGTTGAGAGCTTAATCACAGAACCATTACCCTCATAAAGCTATTTTTGGTATGCCAATAGTATCCGGCTGTACACCTTATTCAATAAAAGCCCTTTTACTGAGGTAATACCCTATGGCATTGCAGGAAAAACTGATCGACGCTCTGGGCAGTTTCGCCACTAAATTCAACAGTTATCGCTATATCATGGCGATCAAGTCAGCCTTCATTACCTTAATGCCGGTCATCATCGTTGGGGCGTTCTCTGTGCTGATCTCCAATATGGTGCTGGATCCGAAAAACGGCCTGGCGAGCTTCTCGTCGCTGTCGTTCCTCGCCGCGCTAAAGCCGATCACCAGCGCGCTGAATTACGCCACGCTGAACTTCCTTAACATTGGCGCGGTATTCCTGATTGGCATTGAGTTGGGGCGCATCAACGGTATCAAATCCCTTTTCCCGGGGTTGCTGGCGGTGATCTGCTTTATTTGCGTGACGCCCACCACCGTGGAGATGCTGGTGGATGGTGAAATGCACGTGGTGAAAGATGTGCTGCTGCGCCAGTTCTCAGATACCCGCAGCCTGTTCCTCGGCATGTTTATCGCCATTCTGTCCGTTGAAATCTACTGCTGGCTGGAGAACCGCCCGGGGCTGAAGATCCGAATGCCGGACACCGTGCCGCCTAACGTGGCTGCGTCGTTCTCCGCGCTGATCCCGGCGATTATTACCACCACTGCCATTGCCACGCTGGGGTTTGTGTTTCATCAGATCACCGGGATGTATCTCTACGACGCGGTGTATCAGGTGGTGCAACAGCCGCTGGAGCGGGTGGTGCAAAGTCTGCCTGGGATCCTGCTGCTGATGTTCGTTGCACAGCTTTTCTGGGTGATTGGTATCCACGGCAACCAGATGATCAAGCCGATCCGCGAGCCGCTGCTGCTGGGGGCGATCACCGTCAACATGAGTGCGTTTGAGCAGGGTAAAGAGGTGCCGAACATCATCACCATGCCGTTCTGGGATGTATATATGAGCATCGGCGGTTCGGGCCTGACTATCGGCCTGCTGATCGCGGTGATGATTGCCACCAAACGCAAGGAGATGAAAGAGATCGCCAAGCTTTCCATCGGCCCGGGGATTTTTAATATCAACGAGCCGGTGATCTTCGGTATGCCAATCATGCTTAACCCGATCCTCGCCATTCCCTTCATTATCACTCCACTGGTGACGGGCTCCATCGGCTACTTCGCCACCGTGACCGGGTTTGCCGGTAAAGCGGTGGTGATGGTGCCGTGGACGACGCCGCCGCTGATCAACGCCTGGCTCTCTACGGCAGGTTCGATGGGGGCGGTGATCACCCAGCTCATCTGCATTGTGACGGCGGTGATTATCTATCTGCCGTTTGTGAAAATCGCTTCACGCCGCGCAGAGCAGGCCGCGCTGCAGCAGGCCACTGACAACCCGTGAGGATGCGATGAGCACAAAACAGATAGCCATACCGCAGGATTTTATTCTCGGCGCGGCCGCATCGGCCTGGCAGACCGAAGGCTGGAGCGGTAAAAAGCCGGGGCAGGATTCATGGATCGATCTCTGGTACAAGAATGACCGTCACGTCTGGCACAACGGCTATGGCCCGGCGGTGGCGACCGATTTTATCAACCGTTTTCGCGAGGATGTGGCCCTGATGAAGCAGGCGGGGCTGACGCACTACCGCACCTCGATCAACTGGTCACGCTTTTTAACCGACTACGAAAACGCGACGGTGGATGAAGAGTACGCTGCCTACTACGACGCGCTGTTCGATGAGATGCACCGTCAGGGCATTGAGCCGATGATCTGCCTCGAACATTACGAACTGCCGGGCGTGCTGCTGGATACCTACGGCGGCTGGGCGTCAAAGCATGTGGTTGAGCTGTTTGTCCGCTATGCGGAAAAGGTCTTTGCACGCTACCACGGTAAAGTGACCCGCTGGTTTACCTTCAACGAGCCGATTGTCGTCCAGACCCGCGTCTATCTGGACGCGCTGCGTTGGCCGTATGAGCAGAACACCGGCACGTGGATGCAGTGGAATCACCATAAGGTGCTGGCGACGGCAAAGGTGGTGAAGCTGTTTCGCGAGAAAGGCTATCGCGGTTCTGTGGGCTGTATTCTCAACCCGGAGGTGACCTATCCCCGCTCCCGCGCACCGCATGACGCGCGGGCCGCTGAGATGTATGACCTGTTCTACAACCGTGTATTCCTCGACCCGCTGGTCCACGGGTGCTATCCCGCAGAGCTTTTTGCCCTGCTGGAGCAGCATCAGGTTGAGTGGGAGTACACCGCGGACGAACTGGCGCTGATTGCGGATAACACCGTCGACGAACTGGGGATTAACCTCTACTACCCGCACCGTGTGAAGGCACCTTCCCGCGCCTGGCATCCGGACACGCCATTCCACCCGGCATACTACTACGAGCCGTTTGAACTGCCGGGGCGGCGCATGAACCGCTCCCGCGGCTGGGAGATCTACCCGCGTATTATTTACGACATGGCGATGCGGATTAAAAAAGACTATCGCAATATCGACTGGTTCGTGGCGGAAAGCGGAATGGGAGTGGAAAACGAAGCGCAATTTCGCAATCGCGATGGGATTATCGACGACACTTACCGCATCGATTTCATCAGCGAGCACCTCTACTACACGCTGCTGGCGCGGGAGGAGGGGGCGAACTGCCATGGCTATATGCTGTGGGCATTTACCGACAACGTCTCGCCGATGAACGCGTTTAAAAACCGCTATGGGTTGATTGAGATCGATCTGGATAACCAGCGTGCCAGACGTGCAAAAAAATCAGCCTCCTGGTTCCGGCAGCTACGCGATACGCGGAGGCTCACGCTTCAGGTTGATGATGAATGGAAGTAGGCGAAAAGCATGCCGGTTCTGGTAAAATAGCGCACAAACTGGCCGGGAGGACGCCCGGTCTGCGCATTAACTGAAAAAACAGGTGAAAACGTGGATAAGGCTGTCATCCTGCCGGAAAAAAAACAGTACCAGGAAATTGGCGAGGATTTACGGGCGCAGATTATCCGGGGGCACTATCCCGTTGGTTCGCGCCTTCCTCCTGAGCGCAATATTGCCGAGAAGTACGGCGTAAGCCGCACCATCGTGCGTGAGGCCTTACTGATGCTGGAGTTGCAGGGCACGGTGGATATTCGCCAGGGCTCCGGTGTTTATGTGATGCGCATCCCCGAAGAGCATGAAAACGAAGAAGAGCGTTTTCTCAATAGCGACGTGGGGCCGTTTGAGATTTTACAGGCCCGTCAGCTCCTCGAAAGCAATATTGCCGCGTTTGCCGCCAAAATGGCGACCCGTGCAGACATCGACAATCTGCGCCGTATTATCGAGCAGGAGCAACGCGCGATTGCCGCCGACGATAATAGTCAGGACAACAATAAGATGTTCCATCTGGTCCTGGCGGGCGCGACGCAAAATCAGATGCTGCTGGCGACGGTGGAGAGTATCTGGCATCACATGGACAGCAGTCCGCTGTGGCAGCAGTTTAATGGCCACATCGCCAGCCGCGCGTACCGCCTGAAATGGCTGGGTGACCGGCAAACCATCCTGGCCGCGCTGCGCCGCCGTGACGTCATGGGCGCCTGGCAGGCAATGTTCCAGCATCTGGAAAACGTGAAAAAAAGCTTACTTGAACTCTCAGACGAAGATGCGCCGGATTTTGACGGCTATCTCTTTGAATCTGTGCCTATTTTCCAGGGGAAGCCGGTATGACTATTCTGCCGCTCTACGCCGCACCGCAGTATGCGGAGCAGGTGACCGACTGGATCTGGCAGGCCTTTGGCGACGGCCTGCCCCGGGCGTTTTTCCACAGTATTGTTGAGCACAGCCAGACGCCGGGCGCATTACCGCTGACTTTTATTGCCCTGGAGAACGAACAGCTTGTGGGCACCGTGGGGCTCTGGCGCTGCGATCTGATCACCCGACAGGATCTTTGCCCCTGGCTGGCAGCCCTGTACGTGGATGACGCGGCGCGAGGCAAGGGGCTGGCGGGGCTGCTGCAAAAGCATGTTATCCACTATGCCGCGCAGGCCGGGTATGACACGTTGCATCTCTGGTCTGCCTGCCGTGACTTCTACGAACGTTACGGCTGGCAGTATATCGGCGATGCGCTGGAGTACCCGGACAAAACGGTACATCTCTATCGCTATTCGTCCGGGGCTTCGGCGGGTGCCCCAACAGAGTGACGGCGCACTAACGTTGGACTAAACAGGTGGGTGATTTCCGGTGGTTGACGCTGCTCGGCGAGTGCTAACGCCAGCTCGGCCGCCTGCGTGGCCATGGTGATAATGGGGTAGCGGACGGTGGTCAGGCGAGGGCGCACGTAGCGGGAGACCAGCACATCATCGAAGCCAATAAGGGAAATTTCTCCCGGCACCTCAATCCCGTTGTCATTTAACACCCCCATAGCTCCGGCTGCCATCGAGTCGTTATAGCTGGCGACTGCGGTGAAGTTCCTTCCACGTCCTAAGAGCTCTGTCATTGCCTGTTCGCCGCCGCTCTCGTCGGGTTCACCGTAAGCCACCAGCCGGTCATTGCACGGCAGACCGTTTTCGCGCAGGGCATCGTAATACCCCTGCAGGCGATCTTCGGCATCGGAAATGGGGTGGTTTGAGCAGAGATAACCAATGCGGGTGTGACCCTGTTGAATCAGATGGCGGGTGGCAAGCCAGGCACCGTAGCGGTCGTCGAGCGCCACGCAGCGTTTCTCAAACCCGGGAATAATCCGGTTGATGATCACCATGCCGGGGATCTGCTTCATCAGATGAATGAGTTCGGCGTCGGGGATCATTTTGGCATGGACAACCAGCGCCGCGCAGCGGTGGCGGATCAGTTGCTCGATAGCCTGGCGTTCTTTTTGTTCATTATGATAGCCATTGCCGATCAGCAAAAAATTCCCGGTCTGATAAGAAACCTGCTCAACCGCTTTCACCATGGCGCCGAAAAAGGGGTCAGAGACATCACCCACAACCAGCCCGATGGTTTCGGTTGACTGTTGAGCGAGCGCACGGGCGTTAGCATTAGGATGGTAGTTCAGAGATTCCATGGCGTTTTGCACCGCCTGGCGTGATGCGTCACTGGCTTTTGGGGAGTCGTTGATCACGCGCGACACGGTCGCGACGGAAACACCTGCCAGACGGGCCACATCCTTTATTGTCGCCATTCATTACCTTCTTAGTGGGGGTAAGCGTTTACACGCCAATAAGTGTTGCGGAAAAGCGCCGTGCATTCAAGGGGGGCGCACTTTCCCTCTCCACAAACGTGACGCAGCACAACCCCGGCGGTGTAATCGTTACACGGCCAGACATGTCGGAATAATGTCAATCTGAACCTTTAGTTACACTTTGCCTCAGGCTGTTGCGATTGTCCGATAGCGGGAAAGAAGACGACATTGATAAAGTTGAGATCCCAGAGGTATTGATTGGTGAGATTTCTTAGTACGGTTTCGTACTCATCTCTTGCACCAACCTGCGCGGATGCGCAGGTTTTTTTTCGCCTCTATTTTTGCTGTCGCTCCTGTACCACTTCTCGTGTAATCTGCCACCATTTACTTACCCTTCACACTGGCTGGCAAAGGGAGTTGAGATGCTTTTTGGGTTCTTTCGCACACTGTTCCGTATCCTCTTTCGCGTCCGTTTAACGGGCGATGCAACGGCGCTCCGCGGTGAGCGTGTACTTATCACACCAAACCATGTTTCCTTTATCGACGGCATCCTGCTGGCGCTGTTTCTGCCTGTGCGCCCGGTGTTTGCGGTCTATACCTCTATTAGTCAGCAGTGGTACATGCGCTGGCTCACCCCGCTGATTGATTTTGTGCCGCTCGACCCGACAAAACCGATGATGATTAAACATCTGGTACGTCTGGTTGAGCAGGGACGTCCGGTGGTGATTTTCCCGGAAGGGCGGATCTCGGTCACCGGCTCGCTGATGAAAATCTACGACGGGGCAGGGTTTGTGGCGGCGAAGTCAAAAGCGACCGTTGTGCCACTGCGTATTGAAGGGGCGGAGCTCACCCATTTCAGTCGTCTGAAAGGGTTAGTGAAGCAGCGCCTGTTCCCGAAAATTACCCTGCATATTCTGCCGCCAACCTCATTACCGATGCCCGACGCGCCGCGTGCGCGCGACCGCCGTAAAATCGCCGGTGAAATGCTGCACCAGATCATGATGGAAGCGCGGATGGCCGTCCGCCCGCGCGAAACGCTCTATGAGTCTCTGCTGTCGGCGCAGTACCGCTATGGCGCGAAGAAAAACTGCATTGAAGACATTAACTTCACCCCGGACACCTATCGCAAGCTGCTGACCAAAACCCTGTTCGTGGGACGTATTCTTGAGAAATATAGCCAGAAAGGCGAGAAGATTGGCCTGATGCTGCCGAACGCCGGGATCAGCGCGGCGGTGATTTTTGGCGCGGTTTCCCGGGGCCGTATCCCGGCGATGATGAACTACACGGCGGGCGTAAAAGGGCTGACCAGTGCCATCACCGCGGCTCAAATCAATACCGTTTTCACCTCGCGCCAGTTCCTCGATAAAGGCAAGCTGTGGCACCTGCCGGAGCAGCTGACGCAGGTACGCTGGGTCTTCCTGGAAGATCTGAAAGCGGACGTGACGACGGGTGACAAGCTGTGGATTTTCGCTCACCTGCTGATGCCGCGTCTGGCCCAGGTCAAACAGCAGCCGGAAGATGACGCCATTATCCTCTTTACCTCTGGCTCAGAGGGAAACCCGAAAGGGGTGGTTCACAGTCACAAGAGCATTCTGGCAAACGTGGAGCAGATTAAAAGTATTGCTGACTTTACCGCAAATGACCGGTTCATGTCGGCGCTGCCGCTGTTCCACTCCTTTGGCCTGACAGTGGGGCTTTTTACCCCGCTGTTGACCGGTGCCGAAGTGTTCCTTTACCCAAGCCCGCTCCATTATCGCATTGTGCCGGAGCTGGTATATGACCGTAACTGCACCGTACTGTTTGGCACCTCAACCTTCCTCGGTAATTACGCGCGCTTTGCCAATCCGTATGACTTTTACCGCGTGCGCTATGTGGTGGCCGGGGCGGAAAAACTGCAGGAGAGCACGCGCCAGATTTGGCAGGACAAGTTTGGTCTGCGCATTCTTGAAGGCTATGGCGTTACTGAGTGCGCGCCGGTGGTCTCGATCAACGTGCCGATGGCGGCGAAGCCGGGGACGGTGGGCCGTATTTTGCCGGGAATGGATGCGCGTCTGCTGGCGGTACCTGGCATTGAGGACGGTGGCCGTCTGCAACTTAAGGGGCCAAACGTGATGAACGGTTATCTGCGCGTGGAAAATCCGGGCGTGCTGGAAGTGCCGACGGCGGAAAACGTCAATGGCGAGAGTGAGACGGGCTGGTATGACACCGGAGATATTGTCCGTTTCGATGAACAGGGCTTCGTGCAGATCCAGGGCCGGGCTAAACGCTTCGCCAAAATTGCGGGTGAGATGGTCTCGCTGGAGATGGTTGAGCAACTGGCGACAGCGGTATCCGCTGACAAGCTGCATGCTACGGTTGTGAAGAGCGATGCCAGCAAAGGCGAAGCACTGGTGTTGTTCACCACAGACAGCGAACTGAAACGCGACCGGTTGCTACAGCATGCGCGTGAACATGGCATTCCTGAGCTGGCGGTACCGCGCGATATTCGTTACCTGAAGCAGCTTCCGGTGCTGGGCAGCGGGAAGCCTGATTTCGTGACCCTGAAGGGCATGGTTGACGAGGCGGAACAGCAAAATGCGTGAGTCAGTACACACTAACACTTCCCTCTGGTCGAAGGGCATGATGGCGGTCATTGCCGCCCAGTTTCTCTCTGCCTTCGGTGACAATGCGTTACTGTTTGCCACCCTGGCATTGCTGAAGGCCGAGTTTTATCCGGACTGGAGCCAGCCCATCCTGCAGATGGTGTTTGTGGGTGCTTACATTATTTTCGCTCCGTTTGTCGGACAGGTGGCGGACAGCTTCCCGAAAGGCCGGGTGATGATGTTTGCGAACGGCCTTAAACTGCTGGGCGCCGCCAGTATTTGTTTTGGTATCAACCCGTTTATCGGCTACACGCTGGTGGGCATTGGCGCAGCGGCGTACTCCCCGGCGAAGTATGGCATCCTGGGGGAACTCACGACCGGCGATAAGCTGGTGAAAGCCAACGGGCTGATGGAGTCCTCTACCATTGCGGCGATCCTGCTCGGCTCTGTCGCAGGGGGCGTACTGGCTGACTGGCATGTGCTGGCGGCGCTGAGCGTGTGTGCAGTGGTGTATGGCGGGGCGGTGGTAGCCAACCTGTTTATTCCAAAATTGCCGGTGGCACGCCCGGGGCAATCCTGGCGCTTTACGCCTATGACAGGCAGTTTCTTCAACGCCTGCCGCGTGCTGTGGCGTAACGGTGAAACGCGCTTCTCCCTGATGGGCACCAGCATGTTCTGGGGCGCAGGCGTCACGCTGCGTTTTCTGCTGGTGCTGTGGGTGCCGGTGGCGCTGGGGATTACTGACAATGCGACACCAACTTATCTTAACGCAATGGTGGCGATTGGGATTGTCGTTGGGGCTGGCGCGGCGGCGAAGCTGGTGACGCTTGAGACCGTTGCACGCTGCATGCCTGCGGGGATCCTGATTGGCGTGGTGGTGCTTATCTTCTCGCTGCAACACGCCTTGCTACCTGCCTACGCGCTGCTTGTCCTGATTGGTATTCTTGGGGGCTTTTTCGTTGTGCCGCTCAATGCGCTGTTGCAGGAACGCGGCAAGCAGACCGTCGGCGCAGGGAATGCCATTGCAGTGCAAAATCTCGGTGAAAACCTGGCGATGCTGTTAATGCTGGGGCTCTATTCGCTGGCCGTTAAAGTCGGTGTGCCGGTGGTGGGGATTGGCGTAGGATTCGGTGCGCTGTTTGCGCTGGCGATTACCGGATTATGGCTCTGGCAGCGTCGCCATTGATAAGAGCGGCCTGACGCCCTCACCACGGCCCTCTCCTACGGGAGAGGGCGCAAACCCTAAAAACGGCAACCAGGTTGCCGTTTGCTTTTATCACGGTGCCGGGTAGGTGTATACCTGATGCACCGCTTCAATCTCTGCTAATACCTCTTCGCTCAGATTCAGATGGAAACTCTCGATATTCGTTTTCAGCTGTTCCATGGTCGTTGCGCCCAGCAGAGTGCTGGCAACAAACGGCTGACGACGCACGAAGGCCAGAGCCATCTGAGCCGGATCAAGACCGTGACGTTTCGCGATATCCACATAGGCCGCCACGGCTTTTTGTGTCTGCTCACCGCTGTAGCGGGTAAAGCGGCTGAACAAGGTGTTACGCGCTCCGGCAGGTTTCGCGCCGTTAAGGTATTTCCCTGTCAACGTACCAAAGCCCAGACATGAATAGGCGAGCAATTCCACCTCTTCGTATTGCGTCACTTCGGCCAGACCCACTTCATAGCTGCGGTTGAGCAGGCTGTATGGGTTCTGGATGGTGACGATGCGGGGCAGGTCATGTTTGTCCGCCAGGTGCAGATAGCGCATCACGCCAAAGGCCGTTTCGTTAGAGACACCGATGTAGCGGATTTTTCCCGCTCGCTGGCATTCGGCCAGGGCTTCCAGCGTTTCCAGTAGCGTAACGGCCGGGGCGCTCTCATTCCAGCTATAACCCAGCTTTCCAAAGCAGTTAGTGGGGCGCTGCGGCCAGTGAACCTGATAGAGATCGAGATAGTCGGTTTGCAGGCGCTTCAGGCTGGCATCCAGCGCGGCGCGGATATTTTTGCGATCGAGGATCTGGTTTGGACGGATCCCGGCATCGTTGTTGCGTGCGGGGCCGCTGACTTTTGACGCAACAACCAGCTTTTCGCGATTCCCGCGTTTGGCGAGCCAGTTGCCGACGTAGGTTTCGGTAAGCCCCTGCGTTTCCGGACGAGGCGGTACAGGGTACATCTCTGCAACATCAATCAGGTTAATGCCCTGGCTGACGGCATAATCGAGTTGTGCATGGGCATCGGCTTCGCTGTTTTGTTCACCAAATGTCATCGTGCCCAACCCCAGTTGGCTTATTTCCAGAGCGCTGTGGGGGATACGGTGATAATGCATAGCCGGCTTCCTTCATTAGAAATACAGACCACGTCAGGAACCTCCCGACAAAGGAATATAAACATGGCAGAGGGGAAGCAAAAGGGGAAGAAAAAAATCAAAAAGGCCAGCAAGCCACTGACCTTTATCTGTTTATCGCTCGATAATCTGCGAAACTTCGTCGCGATTGATCTGCATTTTATTACCCTGCTGGTCATGGTAGCTGACCAGGCCAGTATCATCGTCGACTTCAGGTTTACCGTCGGTCAGGATCATCCGGCCATCTTTCGTCGCCATAACGTAATCGCTGCTACAGCCCGATACCGCAAACGCTAAACCCACTGCTGAAATCAACACTGCCCATTTTTTCATCGTTATCGTCCTCACCTGGCTCGTATCAAATCATAGTGTAGTATTAACCTGATATATCGAAAGGAGAAAGGGGGAAAATCTTAAATCCCCGTCGATTATGTTTGATAGTTCGCAAAATGAGTAAAAAACTATGTTTTCAGTAAGAAATGGCGAGCCAGCAGCGCACCTGTGAAGTTCTTTTTGAGATAAAAGCCGCGCGGCAACGTGAGTATCGGTTCGCCCTTGGCGCCAATAGCCTCGGTGAGGGCTTTGCTGTTGGCCGCTTTCGGACGCAGCTGTAAAACTTCTCCGTGTCGGGCCGTGATGCGCTCTACCTGTCCAAGGACGATCATATCCATCAGCTCTTCCCAGTCCAGCCTTAGCTGCCGCTCTTCATCTTCATCGGGACTCCAGAGCAGCGGCGCGCCTACCCGGCGTTCAGCCAGCGGGATCTGGCGTTCACCCTCAACCGGAACCCAGAGTACGCGCTTGAGTTTATGGCGAACATGGCTGGTTTCCCACGTCACGCCGGTATTCCCGGTTAACGGCGCCACGCAGACAAAGGTGGTTTCAAGGGGCTTTCCCAGACGGTCTATGGGAATGGTTTTTAGCTCAACGCCCAGAGCCGCAAAATCCTGCTCGGGTTTACTCCCCGCACTAGCCCCCAGCCACAGCTCAAGCAACATGCCGATCCAGCCCTTATCCCGTTTCAGATCCTTTGGGATCGGCAACCCTGCCATCGCTGCCAGTTCGCCAAGCGAAAAGCCCGCCAGACGCTGGGCCTGCCCAAGCAGCTGGGCTTCGCTTGTTGGGGGAGAAAGCATGGGTGAGAGCGCAAGCATGACGGCAACCTTTTGATTAAAAAATAAACTAAGAAACTATCCCCTGTGGATAGAGTTTAACTTTTTCTATACGAATATGCCATGTGCATGATTTCTAGGTTTTTTTAGTCATGAAAGACCGTTCTTTATGAAACGAAAAACGGGTTGTTCAATTCTGGTCACTGACAATAAACAGGATCTTACACCATGTTATCCACAGAAAAGTGGGATAACTGGGAATAACCCTGACTACTGTTTCAATTTACAGCCTTGACGTGCGACGAAAATCGAATTTTCACACAAATTGTGCCTAACTTATTGGCACAATCTGTGGATAAAACCGACGCTGTTCGATCTTTCATCAGCATAACGATCATAGGTGTGATGATCATCACGTAATTCCTTCCTGGGGCGCTAAAAACAGAGCTAATTAAATGAATATTATAGGAATGTTTTCAGCGGGTGACACGGTGTAGCGAGGGGCTCTTCAGGTTGTTCATCGGTAATTCCACACTTCTTCACAACTATATCCACAGAAAAGGTGAATAAAATTGCCCTTGTTGTCGCTTATCTGTTTATAACTCTGCGCATATTTGTGAGTTATTCAAATGTTATTAGGTTGCAGGCCTGTAAGAGAGTGGTTTACCGCCTCCCTGTAGTGTGAAACAATCATTCATATATCAGATTTAGTTTGGGGTAGTCCGGTGATTGATGACGATGGCTACCGCCCGAACGTAGGAATAGTAATTTGTAATCGTCAGGGCCAGGTGATGTGGGCCCGGCGATATGGTCAGCACTCCTGGCAGTTTCCGCAAGGCGGGATCAACCCAGGGGAGTCCCCAGAACAAGCGATGTACCGGGAGCTGTTTGAAGAGGTCGGTTTGAGCCGAAAAGATGTTCGCATCCTGGCTTCGACCCGCAACTGGTTGCGTTACAAGTTACCGAAACGTTTGGTGCGTTGGGACACAAAGCCGGTTTGTATCGGCCAGAAACAGAAGTGGTTTCTGTTGCAATTGGTGGGCAACGATTCAGATATCAATATGCAAACCAGCAGTACGCCGGAGTTTGATGGCTGGCGCTGGGTGAGTTACTGGTATCCTGTTCGTCAGGTCGTGTCATTTAAACGCGATGTTTACCGTAGGGTGATGAAAGAGTTCGCAAGTGTTGTCATGCAGCTTCAGGAGATCCCGCCTAAGCCGCAGAGCGCACCTGCCTGGCGACGTAAAAGAGGTTAAGCTACGCAAATCATGCTCACCCGCTTGCGAGAAATAGTCGAGAAAGTGGCCAGTGCGCCTCGTCTGAACGAGGCGCTGAATATTCTGGTCACTGACATCTGTCTTGCGATGGAAACTGAAGTCTGTTCGGTGTATCTGGCCGATCATGACCGACGTTGCTACTACCTGATGGCGACCCGTGGTTTAAAAAAACCACGTGGTCGTACCGTTACGCTCGCCTTTGATGAAGGTATCGTAGGCCTGGTGGGGCGACTGGCTGAACCCATCAACCTTGCCGACGCGCAAAAGCACCCCAGCTTTAAATACATTCCCTCCGTAAAAGAAGAGCGTTTCCGCGCCTTCCTGGGCGTACCGATCATCCAGCGTCGTCAACTGCTTGGCGTACTGGTCGTTCAGCAGCGCGAACTGCGTCAGTATGACGAAAGCGAAGAGTCTTTCCTCGTGACGCTAGCCACGCAGATGGCTGCGATCCTCTCTCAGTCTCAGCTTGCCGCCCTGTTTGGGCAGTACCGTCACACGCGTATTCGTGCGCTGCCGGCCTCGCCTGGCGTGGCGATTGCTGAAGGCTGGATGGACGCCACCCTGCCGCTGATGGAGCAGGTGTACGAAGCCTCAACGCTGGATGAAGCGCTTGAGCGCGAGCGCCTCACCGCGGCGCTGGAAGAGGCGGCCAACGAATTTCGGCGTTACAGCAAACGCTTTGCCGCCGGGGCGCAAAAAGAGACGGCGGCCATTTTTGACCTCTATTCGCACCTGCTCTCCGATGCGCGTCTGCGCCGTGAGCTTTTTGCCGAGGTTGATAAAGGTGCCGTAGCGGAATGGGCCGTTAAAAAGGTCATCGAAAAATTTGCGGAGCAATTTGCCGCACTGACAGACGGTTACCTGAAAGAGCGTGCGGGAGATTTACGTACACTCGGCCAGCGACTGCTGTTCCACCTTGATGACACGATCCAGGGGCCGAATGCCTGGCCAAAACGCTTTGTGCTGGTTGCCGATGAACTGTCCGCGACCACGCTGGCGGAGCTGCCGCAGGACAGGCTGGCAGGTGTAGTGGTGCGCGATGGCGCAGCTAACTCCCATGCGGCTATTATGGTTCGTGCCCTGGGTATCCCCACCGTTATGGGGGCCGATATTCAGCCCTCGGTGCTGCACCGACGCACGCTGGTGGTGGATGGCTATCGCGGTGAGCTCCTGGTCGATCCTGAGCCGGTCCTGCTCCAGGAATACCAGCGCCTTATCAGTGAAGAGAATGAATTAAGCAAGCTGGCGGAAGATGACGTCGACCTGCCTGCACAGCTCAAAAGCGGCGAGCGCATCAAAGTTATGCTCAACGCAGGGTTAAGCCCCGAGCATGAAGAGAAGCTCGGCAGCCGCATTGATGGCATCGGCTTATATCGCACTGAAATCCCGTTCATGCTGCAAAGCGGCTTTCCCTCAGAAGAGGAGCAGGTCGCACAGTATCAGGGCATGTTGCAGATGTTTAACGACAAGCCGGTTACCCTGCGTACCCTGGACGTTGGGGCGGATAAACAGCTGCCGTATATGCCAATCAGTGAAGAAAACCCGTGCCTGGGCTGGCGTGGGATCCGCATTACGCTGGATCAGCCTGAGATCTTCCTGATCCAGGTGCGCGCCATGCTGCGCGCGAATGCGGCGACCGGGAACCTCAGCATTTTACTGCCTATGGTCACCAGCATTGATGAGATCGACGAAGCGCGACGGTTGATCGAACGTGCAGGCCGTGAAGTCGAAGAGATGATCGGTTACGCGATCCCCAAACCGCGGATCGGGGTGATGCTCGAAGTGCCATCCATGGTCTTCATGCTGCCGCAGCTGGCGAACCGGGTCGACTTTATCTCTGTCGGGACCAACGATCTGACGCAGTATATTCTGGCCGTCGATCGTAACAACACGCGTGTTGCCAGTATTTATGACAGCCTGCATCCGGCCATCATTCGGGCGCTGGCGATGATTGCCCGTGAAGCGGAGCAATACGGTATCGATTTGCGGCTGTGTGGCGAAATGGCCGGGGATTCAATGTGCGTTGCGATCCTCATCGGCCTGGGGTATCGCCATCTGTCGATGAACGGCCGCGCTGTCGCACGTGTGAAGTACCTGCTGCGCCATATTGACATCGAGGATGCCCGCGAGCTGGCCGAGCGCAGTCTTGAAGCGCAACTGGCAACAGAAGTGCGTCATCAGGTCGCCGCGTTTATGGAGCGACGTGGCATGGGCGGCCTGATCCGCGGTGGCCGCTGAAGTTTTTATCTCTCTACCTGTAGGCTGAGGGATCCACAATGGTTCATAAACAGAAGCAATAACGCTGCTCTCAGAATGACCACCAGAGCTGTATGTTCCCCCTCACCCCAGCCCTCTCCCAGGAGGAGAGGGAACCGTCCGTGCGTAATTTTTCGGTGGGGATCCCTCTGCCCCGTGGGAGAGGGCAACATCCCACACCATCCTCTATACACATCTTTTACATCTCTGGCGCATCCTCCGCGTCCGCCTTGTGCTATGATTCGCAACTTTGGAGCCTCTGCTGACTGCCGGGGCGCATCTCTACCGCTGTCCACTTTCAGCGGAATAACAACATCTTGTGGTGACAGATGAACAGTGGTTATCTGCATTTTCCGGAATTTGATCCGGTCATTTTCTCAGTAGGACCCGTTTCGCTTCACTGGTACGGTCTGATGTACCTGGTGGGCTTCATTTTTGCTATGTGGCTTGCTGGCCGTCGCGCCAGTCGTCCTGGCAGCGGCTGGACCAAAAACGAAGTCGAAAACCTGCTTTACGCGGGCTTCCTCGGTGTGTTCCTTGGTGGGCGTATTGGCTATGTCCTGTTCTATAACCTCCCGGTATTCCTCAACGATCCGCTCTATCTGTTCCGCGTCTGGGACGGGGGGATGTCCTTCCATGGCGGCCTGATTGGTGTGATTCTGGTGATGGTGATTTTTGCCAAACGCACCAAACGCAACTTCTTCCAGGTATCGGATTTTATCGCGCCATTGATTCCGTTTGGTCTGGGGGCTGGTCGTCTGGGCAACTTTATCAACGGCGAGCTGTGGGGACGTGTCGACCCGAGCGTTTCCTTTACTATGCTGTTCCCGGGCTCGCGCGCGGAAGACCTGGCGCTGCTGCCGTCTCATCCTGAATGGCAATCCATTTTTGATACGTACGGCGTTCTGCCGCGTCACATGTCTCAGCTCTATGAACTGGCGCTGGAAGGCGTGGTGCTGTTTATCATCCTGAATCTGTTTATCCGCAAACCGCGCCCGATGGGGGCTGTCTCCGGCCTGTTCCTGATTGGCTACGGTGCGTTCCGTATCATCGTTGAGTTCTTCCGCCAGCCGGATGCGCAGTTCACCGGCGAGTGGGTACAGTACATCAGCATGGGGCAAATCCTCTCCATTCCGATGATCGTGGCGGGTGCCATTATGATGATTTGGGCGTATCGTCGTCGTCCACAGCAACAACTTTCCTGAGGAACCATGAAACAGTATCTTGAATTGATGAAAAAAGTGCTCGACGAGGGCACGCCGAAAAATGACCGTACCGGAACCGGCACGCTCTCCATTTTTGGCCACCAGATGCGCTTCAACCTGCAAGAAGGCTTCCCCCTGGTGACGACAAAGCGCTGCCACCTGCGCTCGATCATTCATGAACTGCTCTGGTTCCTGCAAGGCGATACCAACGTTGCCTATCTGCACGAAAACAATGTCTCTATCTGGGACGAATGGGCAGATGAAAACGGCAATCTGGGCCCGGTGTACGGCAAGCAGTGGCGTGCGTGGCCAACGCCTGATGGCCGCCATATTGACCAGATCACCACCGTGATGAACCAGCTGAAAAACGACCCGGACTCGCGCCGTATTATCGTTTCTGCCTGGAACGTGGGTGAGCTGGATAAAATGGCGCTGGCACCGTGCCATGCGTTCTTCCAGTTCTATGTGGCTGATGGCAAACTTTCCTGCCAGCTTTACCAGCGCTCTTGCGATGTCTTCCTCGGCCTGCCGTTTAACATCGCCAGCTATGCGCTGTTAGTACATATGATGGCCCAGCAGTGCAATCTGGAAGTGGGCGATTTTGTCTGGACCGGTGGGGATACGCACCTGTACAGTAACCACATGGAACAGACGCATCTCCAGCTGACCCGTGAGCCGCGTGCACTGCCGAAGCTGATTATCAAACGTAAACCGGAATCGATCTTCGATTACCGCTTTGACGACTTCGAGATTGAGGGATACGACCCGCATCCTGGCATCAAAGCGCCTGTCGCAATCTGATACAGCAAATCGTTACATAACCGGCGCATTTACGCGCCGGTTTTTTTTCGTCTGTACTCTGTTTCCCGAGGCGTTGTCCAGTCGGCGTGCAACGCGTTGCAACGGATAACATTCTCTGGATAACGCCTCGTAAAACCCCGAATTGCGGCTCGTCATGTTCACGGCGTTTCGCCACACTCCCGGCATGAAAAAAGAGCACGGCTTTACGCTTATCGAAACTCTGGTTGCCATTTCGCTGGTCATTATCCTCAGCGCGACAGGGCTCGCCGGCTGGGACAACTGGCAACAGCGGCAGAGGTTGTGGCAGGTCGCCTGTCAGGTCCGCGACTATCTGGTGTTTCTGCGAAACGATGCCAATCGTCACAACCGTGACCACCTGATCACGCTTCAGCAGGACGACAGAGGCGCCTGTTTGATGAGCTCTGCAGTGCAGGGCTGTGAGAACAACAGCCCGTATGTGCTCAGACCGTTGTGGCCTGACGTCGTGCTAAGGGAGGTTACGCCTTCATTAGGATTCTATGGATTAAGGGACACGGCGTGGGCAGGGCGGATACGCGTACAGAGCAGGGCAGGAGAATGGATGATTGTCGTCTCAAACGGAGGGCGTATCAGGATGTGCACTGTTGCAGGGGAAAACTCATGCCGATGAACCAGCACGGCTTCTCACTCACAGAGGTGCTGATTGCAATGGCGATCAGCAGCATTCTGTTACTCAGCACGTCGCGTTTTTTACCGGAGCTGCAACGGGCAGTTTTGCTGCAATCCAGGGCGCAGGAGCGTGAAGAAGAGATCTGGCAACGCCTGTTCGCCATTGGCAAGCAGTTACAGCGCGCGGGGTATTGCGCGGGTAATTGTCAGGGGCAGAGCCTGACCATCGGCAGGGAGGGAAGCTGTGTGATTGTCCGGTGGGATGCAAACAGTAACGGCAACTGGGACACCTCAGCATCGGATAACGAAAGTACGGGGTTTCGTCTGGAATCAGGCGCGCTGGAAACCCTGCGTGGCACGACGGGGTGTGAAGGAAAAGGATGGGAGAAGCTTACCGACCCGGCCCGGCTTATGATCCACACATTTGTGGTACGTAAACATGAGCACCCGGGATTTGCGCCAGCATTCTATCTCGAGTTGACCGCCAGCGGGGTGAATGATAAGCACGCTGCCCCTTACCAGGTTCGCTATGGCGTTACGGGGTTTAACTTGTGAACCGCCAGAATGGGATTGCCTCACTGACGCTGGTTCTGCTGTTACTGGTGTTAGGCACACTGATCCTGACCGGCCTTAACCAGCAACTCATAACATTTACCATGCTGGTTGGCGACGAGAGCCGCGCCATCCAGCAGCAGGCAGCCACGCAGTCTGCGCTGGAGTGGGGGCGCGTTCAGCGCTGGTCGTTGCAGCCTGATGTACAGTGCAAACAGAGACAAACGCAACGTGTTTGTTTGCGTGTACTGAATGAGTCGCAGGTGTTACTCATCGCTGGAGATGGAGAGCTGTTGCTCTGGCGTGGCGGGGAGATTGTCAACGGGCACATACGCTTTTTACCTCATGGCTGGAGTGATTTTTGCCCGCTAAAGGAGCGTGCGTTATGTCGGTTGCCGTAAAGAATGAAAAGGGGTTCAGCATGGTCGACGTGTTGCTGGCGATGCTGCTGCTGGTGGCGATCGTCACGGCGCTGTCCGGCTATCACCGGGCGCTGGCTTCCCGCTTTGCCCTGTTTAGCCAGTATCGTCAGCTCTGGCACATCGCCTGGACGCAGTCGCAGATGGATGCTGGTGCGCTGCCAGCAGGCTGGCAGATAAACCGGATGCAGACAACGCAGTCTGGATGTGTCAGCATCACGGTTACACTTATTTCTCCTCTGGGTCGACGCGGTGAGATGACGCGTCTGCATTGCCCGGTTAGCCAGTAGTCGGGAGCGTCTATGTTAAGGGTCTACCACTCAAATCGTCTGGATGTGCTGGAAGCGCTGATGGAATTTATCGTTGAGCGCGAGCGGCTCGACGATCCGTTTGAGCCTGAAATGGTGCTGGTGCAGAGCACCGGTATGGCACAATGGCTGCAGATGTCGCTTTCCCGTAAATTTGGCATCGCGGCGAATATCGATTTTCCGCTTCCCGCGAGCTTTATCTGGGAGATGTTTGTCCGCGTGTTGCCTGACATCCCGGAGCAGAGCGCGTTTAACAAACAGAGCATGAGCTGGAAGCTGATGGCGCTTTTGCCAGATATGCTCACGCATGATGAGTTTGCCATGCTGCGCCACTACCTGCATGACGATACCGACAAACGCAAGCTGTTCCAGCTGGCATCACGTACCGCGGATCTCTATGACCAGTATTTAGTGTATCGTCCGGAATGGCTGACTCGCTGGGAGGCGGGTGAGTTAGTGGAAGGTCTGCCGGAGGCGCAGGTCTGGCAGGCGCCGCTGTGGAAAGCGCTGGTGGAGCATACCGAAAAACTGGGTCAACCCAAGTGGCACCGTGCGAACCTCTACCAACGGTTCATCTCCATACTGGAAAATAGCACTGACCGACCGGCCCGGCTGCCCTCCCGCGTATTTATCTGCGGTATTTCCGCCTTGCCACCCGTCTACCTGGATGCGCTGAAAGCGCTCGGAAAACACACCGACATCCATATTCTGTTTACTAACCCCTGCCGCCATTACTGGGGCGACATTCAGGATGACCGGTGGCTTTCGCGGCTTGTGACGCGCCAGCGGCGACGTCTCTTTGAAGAACGCACGGTGCCCTTGTTTAAAGACAGCGCCTCTGCCGCGCAGCTTTTTGATGAGCAGGGCATTCAGAACCTGCCAAACCCGCTGCTTGCCTCTTGGGGCAAGCTGGGCCGGGACTATATTCATATGCTCTCTGATATCACCTCGTCAGGCGAAGGCGACGTGGATGCGTTTGTTGAAATCACGCCGGACAGCCTGCTGCACAATATCCAGTCCGATATTCTGGATCTGGAAAATCGCGCGGTGATGGGCGTGACGGCCGAAGAATTTGAACGCAGCGACACGAAACGGAGACTGGATCCCGACGATCGCAGTATCACGGTGCATGTTTGCCACAGTGCGCAGCGTGAAGTCGAAGTCCTGCACGATCAGTTGCTCGCCATGCTGCAGGACGATCCTGACCTGACACCGCGTGATATCGTGGTGATGGTGGCGGATATCGACAGCTACAGCCCCTTTATTCAGGCCGTTTTCGGCAGTGCGACGGGAGAGCGCTACCTGCCTTATGCCATCTCTGACCGTCGGGCTCGCCAGTCTCACCCGGCCTTGCAGGCATTCGTTACCCTGCTGTCACTGCCCGACAGCCGCTTCATTTCCGAAGATGTCCTGGCATTGCTCGATGTCCCCGTGCTGGCCGCTCGTTTCAACATTAACGAAGAGGGGTTGCGCTACCTTCGTCAGTGGGTAAACGAGTCTGGCGTACGTTGGGGGATCGATGACGACAACGTACAGGAGTTTGAGCTTCCCCCTACCGGGCAGCACACCTGGCAGTTTGGTCTGACGCGTATGCTGCTGGGGTATGCCATGGAAAGCAGCCAGGGCGAGTGGAACGAGGTCCTGCCTTATGATGAGTCCAGCGGGCTCATCGCGGAGCTTGTCGGGCATTTAGCCTCGCTGCTGATGCAGCTTAACCGCTGGCGACGTGCGCTAATGCAGCCGCGTCCGCTGGAGGAGTGGCTGCCGGTTTGCCGGGAACTGCTCAATGATTTCTTCCTGCCGGACAGTGACACGGAAGCCGCAATGGCGCTGATTGAAACACAGTGGCAGGCGATAGTCGATGAGGGGGTGAACTCCCACTATAACGAAGCGATCCCGCTTGCGCTTCTGCGGGACGAATTGACCCTGCGCCTCGATCAGGAGCGTATCAGCCAGCGCTTCCTTGCCGGGCCGATCAATATCTGCACGCTGATGCCCATGCGTTCCATTCCCTTCAAAGTGGTGTGTCTGCTTGGTATGAATGACGGTGTTTATCCGCGAGCCCTGCCGCCGCTGGGCTTTGATCTCATGAACCCGGCACCGAAGCGGGGCGACCGTAGCCGTCGTGATGATGACCGCTACCTCTTCCTTGAGGCGCTTATTTCCGCGCAGAACAAGCTTTACATCAGCTATATCGGTCGGTCGATTCAGGACAACAGCGAGCGTTTTCCCTCTGTTCTGGTGCAGGAACTGGTGGACTATATCGGACAGAGCCACTACCTGCCGGGGGATGAAGAACGTAACTGCGATGAGAGCGACCAGCGGGTGAAAGCGCATATCACCTGTTGTCACAGCCGTATGCCGTTTGACCCGATGAACTACGTCGCCAGCGAATTGCAGAGCTATGCCCAGGAGTGGCTCCCCGCGGCGAAGAAAGAGGGGAGGGCGCACAGCGATTTCATTCAGGAGCTCGACGCGCGGCCCATTGAAACCCTGACCTTCGAACAACTGCAGCGGTTTTGGGCGCATCCGGTACGCGCCTTCTTCCAGCAGCGGTTGCAGGTAAATTTCCGCTCGGAAGAGAGCGAAATTCCTGACGCAGAACCGTTTACGCTGGAAGGGCTGGAACGTTATCAGTTAAACCTCCAGCTGCTGAATGCGCTGGTGGAGCAGGAAGATGCTGACAAACTGTTCCGCCGCTATCGCGCTGCGGGGCAATTACCGTATGGTGCGTTTGGGGAGATCGTCTGGGAGGCGCAGTGCACAGAGATGAAGGCGCTTGCCGAGCGTGTTATCGAATGCCGACAGCCGGGAACAAGCCTCGAAATCGACCTCAACTGCAACGGTATCCAGCTGACGGGCTGGCTGACGCAGGTTCAACCGGACGGGCTGCTGCGCTGGCGGCCTTCCATGCTGAGCGTTTCACAGGGTTTGCAACTCTGGCTCGAACATCTTGTCTACAGTGCTGGCGGTAACCAGGGTGAAAGCCGGATGTTTGTACGCAAGGAGGCCGAGTGGCGTTTCCCGCCAATGGAGCCGGAGCAGGCGTTACATTACTTATCCTTGTACATTGAAGGTTACCGTCAGGGGATGAACAAGCCGCTGCTGCTGCTGCCTGAAAGTGGCGGGGCGTGGATAAAAGCCTGTTATGACGCGCAGAATGATGCGATGTTAACGGATGACGCTTCACTGCAGAAAGCGCGGAGTAAATTTGTTCAGGCCTGGGAAGGTAACATGATGGTCCGTGGTGAAGGCGATGATGTCTGGTATCAACGGTTATGGCGAACGCTTGAGCCAGAATACTTTGAGACCATCACGGAAGAGGCACAACGTTACCTGTTACCGTTGTTCAAATTTAATCAGTCCTGAGCGCTGTATAAAAATTGCGCAGTAAAGGGTGTTCATTTATGATGCACCTGCTATCACGGACTGATGTACAGAAAGAAAGAGATGCTGGCGTGTCCAGCACGAAGTTTGTTAATGATGTAGCCGTGATAAAGAGGTCGTTAATGCCAGGCAGCACCTTGTTCAAAGCGTTTGTTTTGTTTGTCGCCCTTTGGGCTCCCGTCACTCAGGCAGACTCCGGTTGGCAACCCGTCCAGGAAACTATCCGTAAAAGCGAAAAAGATACCCGTCAGTATCAGGCTGTCCGCCTTGATAACGGGATGACCGTGCTGCTGGTTTCCGATCCGCAGGCGGTGAAATCCCTCTCGGCGCTCGTGGTACCCGTTGGGTCGCTGGAAGATCCCGAAGCGCACCCGGGTCTTGCGCACTATCTGGAACATATGACGCTGATGGGGTCCAAAAAATACCCCCAGCCTGATAGCCTCTCCGAATTTCTGAAAATGCATGGCGGCAGCCACAACGCCAGTACAGCACCGTATCGGACGGCGTTTTATCTGGAAGTCGAAAATGATGCGCTGGAAGGGGCGGTGGATCGTCTCGCCGATGCCATTGCCGCACCGCTGCTGGATAAAAAATATGCTGACCGTGAACGTAATGCCGTCAATGCTGAATTGACCCTGGCCCGCACGCGAGACGGTATGCGCATGGCGCAGGTGAGCGCCGAAACCATCAACCCGGCGCACCCTGGATCCCGTTTTTCCGGGGGTAACCTCGAGACGCTGAGTGACAAACCAAACAGCCCGGTGCTTGATGCGTTGCACGCGTTTCGCGACAAATACTACTCCGCAAACCTGATGAAAGCGGTTATCTACAGCAACAAACCGTTGCCAGAACTGGCTGCCATGGCGGCGCAGACCTTTGGACGGGTACCAAATAAAAACATCGACCTGCCGCAGATAAACGTACCGGTTGTCACCGACGCGCAGAAAGGGATCGTGATCCACTACGTGCCCGCACTGCCGCGCAAGGTGTTACGCGTTGAGTTCCGCATTGATAACAATACCGCACAGTTCCGCAGTAAAACGGATGAACTGGTCACCTATCTTATTGGTAACCGCAGCCCGGGAACGCTTTCTGACTGGCTGCAAAAGCAGGGGCTGGTGGAAGGGATCCGTGCCGACTCCGATCCAGTGGTTAACGGCAACAGCGGTGTGCTGGCGATTTCCGCCACCCTGACCGACAAAGGGCTGGCGCACCGTGATGAGGTGGTCGCGGCTATCTTCAGCTATCTCTCGTTGCTGCGCGATAAAGGCGTCGATAAACGCTACTTTGACGAACTGGCACACGTGCTGGATCTCGATTTCCGCTATCCGTCCATTACCCGCGACATGGACTATGTTGAGTGGCTGGCGGATACCATGATCCGCGTGCCGGTTGAACATACCCTGGACGCGGTCAACATTGCCGACCAGTACGACGCTGAGGCGATAAAAGCGCGCCTGGCAATGATGACCCCACAGAATGCCCGTATCTGGTACATCAGCCCGAACGAGCCGCATAACAAAACGGCCTATTTCGTGGATGCCCCTTACCAGGTGGATAAAATCAGTGAGCAAACATTCGCAAACTGGCAGAAAAAGGCCAGCGAGATCGCGTTGAAGCTGCCGGAGCTGAATCCCTACATCCCGGATGATTTCTCCCTGATTAAAACCGCGAAAGCGTACCCACACCCGCAGCTTATTGTTGATGAGCCGACGTTGCGCGTGGTGTACACCCCAAGCCACTACTTCGCCAGCGAGCCAAAAGCCGATGTCAGCGTTGTTCTTCGCAACCCGAAAGCGATGGATAGCGCCAAAAATCAGGTGATGTTTGCGCTCAATGACTATCTGGCCGGTATCGCACTTGACCAGCTCAGCAACCAGGCCGCCGTAGGTGGGATCAGCTTCTCTACCAACGCCAATAACGGACTGATGGTCAATGCAAACGGCTATACCCAGCGTCTGCCTCAGTTGTTCCAGGCGTTGCTGGAGGGCTATTTCAGCTACACGCCAACGGAAGAGCAGTTTGAGCAGGCGAAGTCCTGGTATGCGCAGATGATGGATTCCGCTGAGAAAGGCAAGGCGTACGATCAGGCGATTATGCCGGCGCAGATGCTGTCGCAAATCCCTTATTTCCAGCGTGAAGATCGCCGGGCGCTGCTGCCATCCATCACATTAAAAGAGGTGCTGGCCTACCGCGACGCGCTGAAAACTAACACGCGTCCGGAGTTTCTTATCGTCGGCAACATGAGCGAGGACCAGGCCAAAACGCTGGCGGAGAACGTACGTCAGCAGCTCGGTTCAAAAGGCGAAGAGTGGTGCCGTAACCAGGACGTGCTGGTTGAGAAAAAACAGAATGTGATTTTTGAAAAAGCAGGTAACAGCACGGATTCCGCGCTGGCCGCCGTGTTTGTTCCTACGGGCTATGATGAATTTGCCAGCTCTGCGCAGAGTGCCGTTCTGGGACAAATTATACAGCCGTGGTTCTACAATCAGCTGCGCACAGAAGAGCAGCTTGGCTACGCGGTCTTTGCATTCTCCATGAACGTTGGCCGCCAGTGGGGGCTGGGTTTCCTGCTGCAGAGCAGCGATAAACAGCCCGCTTATCTCTGGCAGCGTTACCAGGCTTTCTTCCCGCAAGCGGAAGCTAAACTGCGAGCCATGAAGCCGGATGAGTTTGCCCAAATCCAGCAGGCCGTCATCGCACAGGTGATGCAGCCGCCTCAGACGCTGGGTGAAGAAGCATCCCAACTGAGCAAAGATTTCGATCGCGGTAATCTGAAATTTGATTCGCGTGATAAAGTAGTGGCCGAGATAAAACAGCTGACGCCTCAGAAGGTTGCCGACTTCTTCCATCAGGCGGTGGTTAAACCGCAGGGAATAGCCATTCTGTCTCAGGTTTCTGGTAGCCAGAACGGAAAAACGGACTACGTTAACCCGAAAGGCTGGAAAATCTGGAAGAGCGTCAGCGCCCTGCAGCAATCTATGCCCTGGAGTAAGAAAGAATGACCGACACCGCTGAGTCCCTTGATCCCTTACGTTTACCTCTGCAGGGTGAACGATTGATTGAAGCCTCAGCGGGAACGGGAAAAACCTTCACCATTGCCGCGCTTTATCTGCGTCTGTTGCTGGGCCTTGGCGGCCAGGCCGCTTTTCCGCGTCCGTTAAGCGTGGAGGAGCTGCTGGTGGTGACCTTCACCGAGGCCGCCACCGCTGAGCTGCGCGGCCGTATCCGTGCCAATATTCATGAACTGCGTATCGCCTGTCTGCGCGAAAGCACGGATAACCCACTCTACGCGAGCCTGTTGGAAGAGATTGCCGATAAACAGCAGGCCGCACAGTGGCTGCTTCTGGCTGAACGGCAAATGGACGAGGCCTCTGTCTTCACCATCCACGGTTTTTGCCAGCGCATGCTGAGCCTGAATGCGTTTGAATCCGGCATGCTGTTTGAACTGCAGCTTATTGAAGATGAGTCTGAGCTTCGCTACCAGGCCTGTGCTGATTTCTGGCGTCGCCACTGCTATCCGTTACAGCGGGACATCGCCGAAGCGGTACATGCGTTGTGGAAAGGCCCTGAGGAGCTTCTGCGCGCCATTGAGCGCTATCTGCAGGGGGAGGCCCCGGTCATTAAATCTCCACCGCCTGCGGATGAAACGCTGGCCTCGCGCCATGAAAAAATCGTCGCAAAGATTGCTGCCGTTAAGCAAAAATGGATTGAGTCTGTCGGCGAGATCGACGCCATTATCGAAAACTCCGGGATCGACAGGCGCAAGTTTAACCGTGGCAATCAGGGGAAATGGATCGATAAGATCACTGCCTGGGCGCAGGAAGAGACGCGCGGTTACCAGCTCCCGGATGCGCTGGAAAAATTTTCCCGGCGTTTTCTGGTTGAGCGAACCAAAGCCGATGGCATTGTCCCAGAACACCCGCTGTTTGTTGAGATTGAAACCCTGCTGGCAGAGCCATTAACCCTTAACGACCTGATGATCACTCGCGCCATGGCGGAGATCCGTGAAGCGGTGTCGCGTGAGAAACGCCGCCGGGGTGAGCTGGGCTTTGACGATATGCTAAGTCGCCTGGACGCGGCGTTGTGCAGTGAAAATGGCGAGGCGCTTGCCGCCGCCATCCGCACGCGCTTTCCGGTGGCGATGATTGACGAATTTCAGGATACCGATCCCCAGCAGTACCGCATTTTCCGCCGCATCTGGCGACAGCAGCCCAACACGGCACTGTTGCTCATTGGCGATCCCAAACAGGCCATTTATGCCTTCCGTGGCGCGGATATTTTCACTTACATGAAAGCCCGCAGCGAGGTTGAAGCGCACTACACCCTGGACACCAACTGGCGCTCCTCGCCGGGGATGGTGGAGAGCGTCAATGCGCTCTTCAGCCGCATGGATTCGGCGTTTATGTTCAGGGAGATTCCCTTCCAGCCGGTAAAGTTCGCCGCCAGAAATGCTTCGTTGCGCTTTGAATTCAACGGCGTGAACCAGCCCGCCATGAATTTCTGGCTGCTGGACGGCGAGGGGTGCGGCGTTACGGACTATCAACATGCGATGGCTCAGCACTGCGCCGCGCAGATCCGGGACTGGCTCAGCGCAGGTACGCGCGGTGAGGCGTTGCTTTGGAAGGGGGACACATCAGCCCCGGTAAAAGCATCCGATATTACGGTGCTGGTGCGCAGCCGTCAGGAGGCGGCGCTTATCCGTGATGCCCTGACGTCACTGAACATCCCGTCCGTGTATCTCTCTAACCGCGATAGCGTCTTTGAAACGCTGGAAGCGCAGGAGATGCTGTGGGTGCTGCAGGCTGTGCTGGCGCCGGAGCGGGAAAGCACCCTTCGCAGCGCGCTGGCAAGCAGCATGCTGGGACTGAACGCGCGCGATATTGATGCGCTAAATTGCGACGAAGCCGCCTGGGATGCGGTGGTCGAAGAGTTTGTGCAGTACCGCGAGCGCTGGCAAAAACGCGGCGTGATGGCGATGCTGCGTGAACTGATGAGGCAGCGTCACATTGCCGAGAATATGCTCGCCACAGCGGGCGGCGAGCGCCGTCTGACCGATATTTTGCATATCAGCGAACTGTTGCAGGAGGCGGGCACGCAGCTGGAGAGCGAGCATGCCCTGGTGCGCTGGCTGGCGCAGCAAATTGCCGATCCGAACAGTAACTCGTCGAGCCAGCAGATGCGTCTTGAGAGTGATAAGCACCTGGTGCAAATCGTCACCATTCACAAGTCGAAAGGCCTGGAGTATCCGCTGGTCTGGCTGCCTTTTATCGCCAATTATCGGGTGCAGGATCAGGCTTTTTATCACGATCGCGAGTCGTTCGAAGCGGTGCTCGATCTCAGCAAAGCAGAGTCCAGCGTAGAACTGGCCGAGGCCGAGCGCCTGGCGGAAGATTTACGCTTGCTCTATGTGGCCCTGACCCGCTCGGTCTGGCACTGCAGTCTGGGTATCGCTCCGCTATTCCGCCGCCGTGGCGAAAAGGCAGGCGATACCGATTTTCATCTGAGCGCGCTGGGCAGGCTGATTCAGCTTGGTGAGCCAAAAGATGCTGCCGGGCTGCGTCAGTGTATTGAAACACTGTGCGGGGAACATATTGCCCTGCATATCCCGTCGCAACCCGATAACAGTCGCTGGCAGTTGCCAGAACAGCAGACAACCGACCTGCAGGCCCGGCAGATTACGCGAACCGTTGCAGACGACTGGCGCGTGACCAGCTATTCCGGTTTACAGCAGCACGGGCAGAGCATTGCGCAGGATCTGATGCCTAAGCTTGACGTGGATGCCGCAGGTACCGGCAGTGTGCCGGATGAACCGGTGCTGACCCCTCATCAATTTCCGCGCGGCGCGTCACCGGGCACATTTTTACACAGCCTGTTTGAAGAGCTGGATTTCACGCAACCTGTCTCTGAGGAGTGGGTGCTGAAAATGTTGCAAAGCGGCGGCTACGACGCGCAATGGCAGCCGGTGCTCAGCGAATGGATCACCGCTATCCTTCACGCCCCGCTCACGGCACAGGGTGTTTCGCTCAGCCAACTGACCGCCAGAGATAAGCAGGTGGAGATGGAATTTTATCTCCCCATCGCCAGCCCGCTAAGAGCCGAGGCACTGGATGCGCTGATCCGCGAGCACGACCCGCTATCCGCCGGTTGCCCGCCACTTAACTTCCGTCAGGTTCAGGGGATGCTGAAGGGCTTTATCGATCTGGTGTTCCGCCATGAAGGGCGTTACTACCTGTTGGATTACAAATCGAACTGGTTGGGTGAAAACAGCGAAGCCTATACCCAACAGGCGATGGCCTCTGCCATGCAGATGCATCGTTACGATCTGCAGTACCAGCTGTATACCCTGGCGCTGCATCGCTATCTGCGTCATCGCATTGCAAATTACCGCTACGAAGACCATTTTGGCGGGGTGATTTACCTCTTCCTGCGCGGGGTGGATGCCGCCGATCCGCAGTCTGGTATTTTTAGTACGCGCCCGGACGCGGCACTGATTGAGAAAATGGACAGTTTATTTGCCGCAGGCACGGAGGAGTTGGCATGACGATGCAGGAATTACTGCTGGAAGCCGTAGAACAGCGTTTACTGCGCCATCTTGATGTGCAGTTCGCCATCATGGTGGCTGGCGAGCAGCCGGCCGTGATGCTGGCTGCCGCTATCCTGAGCAACGACGCGGGGGAAGGGCATGTCTGCCTGCCGCTTTCGCGCCTGACCATTGATGAGAAAATGCCTGCGGCTCTTCAGTCCTGTTTTGCCCTGCTGGGCGAGTCGGTAGACTGGCAGAGCGTTTTGCTAAGCTCTCCTGCTGTCAGCAGAGCCGATACCCAGACGCCCATGATCCTTATTGGCGACCGGTTGTACCTTAACCGGCTGTGGCGTAATGAACTGACGGTAGCGCGCTTTTTCAGCGAGACAAATGCGCCGCGTCCCTGCGAAGAAGCGCGGCTCCGGCAAACGCTGGATGCCCTGTTTACCTCAGATGAGGCGACAGACTGGCAGAAAGTGGCGGCGGCCGTTGCCTTAACGCGGCGGATCTCGGTGATCTCGGGCGGACCGGGCACGGGTAAAACCACCACCGTGGCAAAACTGCTTGCCGCGCTGATTCAGCTGTCGGGTGAGCAAAAATGCCGTATTCGCCTGGCGGCGCCCACCGGCAAAGCGGCGGCCAGGCTGACGGAGTCGTTAGGTGGCGCGCTGCAAAAACTGCCGCTCACGCAGGAACAGCTTGCGCTTTTCCCCAATGAAGCCAGCACCCTGCACCGGCTACTGGGTGCCCAGCCGGGCAGCCAGCGCCTGCGTTACCACGCCGGAAACCCGCTGCATCTTGACGTGCTGGTGGTGGATGAAGCGTCGATGATCGACCTGACGATGATGTCGCGGCTGATTGACGCCTTACCTCCCCACGCGCGCGTAATTTTCCTTGGCGATCGTGACCAGCTTGCCTCGGTGGAAGCCGGGGCCGTACTGGGCGATATCTGCACGTATGCGAGTCTTGGGTATACCGCGGAACGTGCTGAGGAGTTAGCCCGCCTCACTGGATGTTCGCTCGTAGCCGAAAGTCAGTCTCTCGCGGCGGCGCTGCGAGACAGCCTCTGTCTGCTGCAAAAAAGCTACCGTTTCGGGAGTGATTCCGGCATTGGCCAACTGGCGGCGGCCGTGAACAGAGGGGATCGGCATGCGACCAGTGCCGTTTTTGACGGCAGCTTCAGTGATATTGAGAAGAAATCGCTGCAAACCGGGGAAGAGTATCAGGCGATGCTGGATGATGCCCTGCTGGGCTATCAGCACTTCCTGACGAGCGTGCAGCAGCAACATACGCCTGCGCAGGTCATTGCCGCGTTTGGCGAGTATCAGCTGCTGTGTGCGCTGAGGGAAGGGCCTTTTGGCGTCAGCGGCCTCAACGACAGGCTTGAGCAACTGCTTGCGCAAAAGCGCAAAATCACCCGCACGCCGCATTCACGCTGGTACGAAGGTCGGCCAGTGATGATTTCCCGTAACGATAGCGCGCTGGGGTTGTTTAACGGCGATATTGGCATTGCGCTTGACCGTGGACAGGGGCTGCGCGTCTGGTTCCTGATGCCGGACGGAAGCGTGAAGTCTGTGCAGCCCAGTCGCTTGCCTGAACATGAAACAGCATGGGCGATGACGGTACACAAGTCCCAGGGCTCGGAGTTCAACCATGCGGCGTTGATCCTGCCCACCCAGCTTTCACCCGTGATTACCCGCGAGCTCATCTACACCGCCATCACCCGCGCGCGTCAGCGCTTGTCGCTCTATACCGACGAGCGTGTGCTGGTGCAGGCGATTGCCACCCGTACAGAACGGCGAAGCGGCCTGAGCGCGATATTTGAGTCCCTCTGAATGAGGTGAGAAAGAGAGGCCGGGCCGGCGCAACGCCACCCGGCGAAGGATCTGTTATCCCAGGTCGGCCATCAGCACCTTTGAGCGGCGTTGATAGTTGTACATCTCTTTTTTACTTTCAGGCAGCAAATCAATATCCACAGGCGTAAATCCGCGCTCCTGGAACCAGTGAATGCTGCGCGTGGTCAGGACGAACAGCTTGCTCAGGCCCATCTGGCGCGCCTGAGCCGCCACGCGCTCAAGCAGCATCTCGCCGCGTGAAGAGCTGCGGTAGTCTGGATGGACGGCAACGCAGGCCATTTCGCCGATCTTCTCCTCCGGGAACGGATAGAGCGCGGCGCAGGCGATGGTCAGATTATCGCGCTGGATAATCGTAAATTTGTCGATCTCCATTTCCAGCTGTTCGCGGGAACGGCGTACCAGGATCCCTTGCTGCTCCAGCGGGCGAATTAACTCCAGAATACCGCCGATATCGTTAATGGTGGCGCGGCGGATCTGCTCCGCGCTCTCCATTACAATCTGGGTGCCGATACCGTCGCGGGAGAACAGCTCCTGCAGAAGGGCACCGTCTTCCTGATAGCTGATCAGGTGGCTGCGACGCACGCCGCTGCGGCAGGCTTTCACAGCACCGCGCAGGAAACGGACGGTACCAGAGTAGTAATCTCCCTCGGCTTCCAGCGCTTCCACGCGGGCCTGGGCCTCATTCGGGAAGAGCTCTGGCACGATCACCCCTTCTTCGTTCACGACGCCCTGAGAGGAGCAAAACCCAATCATTTTCTCCGCCTTCAGTTTGATTGCCAGCTGGGTGGCAATCTCTTCTGAAGTGAGGTTAAAGCTCTCGCCGGTTACGGAAACGGCCACCGGCCCCATCAATACAATGGCACCGCTGTCCAGCTGACGATGAATGGCTTCCTCATCAATACGACGAATGCGTCCGCTGTGGCAATAGTCCACCCCGTCGTCCACGCCAAGAGGCTGAGCGATGATGAAATTACCGCTGACGACGTTGATATGCGCCCCCTGAAGCGGCGTGTTGTTCAGGCTCATGGACAGACGCGCGGTGATATCAAGCTGCAGTAGACCCGCTGCCTGTTTCACCAGCTCAAGGGTTTTGGCATCCGTAACGCGGGTATGTTTGTGATAAATCGGCTCGTGATGGTGTGCGGCCAGGTTCGCATCGATCTGCGGACGCGCACCATACACCACCACCAGGCGGATGCCGAGGCTGTGCAGCAGGCCAATGTCATTGACGATGCTGGAAAAGTTTTCATGCTCAATGGCTTCGCCGCCGAGCATGATGACAAACGTTTTTCCCCGATGGGCGTTGATATAGGGAACAGAATGGCGGAATCCCTGGACCAGTTCGGTTCTACGTTCCTTCACCATGGCACAACCCTTAATGAATGTTTATTCGTAATTTCTGTATTTTTATTCGATTGTGGCCGCATGTGCAAGCCTAAATTTTCTGCGACCCACAGAAAATAATAAGTAATCCGTGCGTTAACGTATGATTGTTTACCCTTTTATAGATGACAGTTTATGCGTCATTCGTTAAAGTTTTCGGTCAATTTTGATGTTTTGTCTGTCAATCAGATTTCTTGCTCGGGAGAAGCATGTCGGGATCCAATTCAGCAATAAGCCGCCGCCGTTTGTTAAAAGGGGCAGGGGCGATGTGGCTGCTCAGCGTCAGCCAGGTGGGTCTTGCCGCCACAAGTCAGGTGGTGGCGGTGCGCGTCTGGCCGTCGTCAACCTATACGCGCGTGACGGTGGAATCCAATCGGGTGCTGAAATATAAGCAATTTGCCCTGAGCAACCCTGAGCGTGTGGTGGTAGATCTCGAAGGCGTTAACCTGAACTCCGTTCTGAAGGGGATGGCGGCGCAGATCCGCGGTGACGATCCGTTTATCAAATCGGCGCGCGTTGGGCAGTTTGATCCGCAAACCGTGCGCATGGTGTTTGAACTCAAGCAGAACGTGAAACCGCAGCTGTTCGCCCTTGCGCCTGTGGCATCGTTCAAAGAGCGTCTGGTGATGGATCTCTATCCGGCGAATGCAACGGACATTCAGGATCCGCTCCTGGCGTTACTGGAAGACTACAACCAGGGCAATCTGGAGAAACAGGTTCCGCCTTCGCAAAGTGGTCCGCAGCCCGGAAAAGCAGGGCGCGATCGCCCGATTGTGATCATGCTCGATCCTGGCCACGGCGGAGAAGACTCGGGTGCGGTAGGCAAATACCGGACGCGGGAAAAAGATGTGGTGTTGCAGATTGCCCGCCGTCTGAAGGCGTTAATCGATAGAGAGGGCAACATGCGCGCCTACATGACGCGTAATGAAGACGTCTTTATTCCGTTGAAAGTCCGCGTGGCAAAAGCCCAGAAGCAGCGGGCGGATCTCTTCGTCTCTATCCATGCTGATGCTTTTACCAGCCGTCAGCCGAGTGGATCGTCAGTATTTGCGCTCTCAACCAAAGGGGCAACCAGTACCGCGGCGCGTTACCTCGCGGACACGCAGAACGCCTCGGATCTCATCGGTGGTGTGAGCAAAAGCGGCGACCGCTACGTCGATCACACCATGTTCGACATGGTGCAATCGCTGACCATTACCGACAGCCTGAAGTTTGGTAAAGCGGTACTGGGCAAGCTGGGGCGGGTCAATAAGCTGCACAAAAACAGCGTCGAGCAGGCCGGGTTTGCGGTGCTGAAGGCACCGGATATTCCGTCTATCCTGGTTGAAACGGCGTTTATCAGTAACGTGGAAGAGGAGCGTAAGCTCAAGACGGCCAAATTCCAGCAGGAAGTGGCTGAGTCGATTCTGGCAGGGATCCGGGCGTATTTCTCTGACGGGGCGACGCTGGCACGACGTGGATAATGCTGAACGCCGGGTTAACCCCCGGCAAATTCACAAACGACAGATACAAAAAAACACCCTTAAGGGTGTTTATTGTTTTTAGAAGTATTGGTTGCGGGGGCCGGATTTGAACCGACGACCTTCGGGTTATGAGCCCGACGAGCTACCAGGCTGCTCCACCCCGCGGCACCGTACTGCTTTTACTTCATCAAATTTGATTGGTTGCGGGGGCCGGATTTGAACCGACGACCTTCGGGTTATGAGCCCGACGAGCTACCAGGCTGCTCCACCCCGCGTCACCGTACTGCTTATACTTCATCAAATTTTAATTGGTTGCGGGGGCCGGATTTGAACCGACGACCTTCGGGTTATGAGCCCGACGAGCTACCAGGCTGCTCCACCCCGCGTCCGTGGAAGCGCACTATACTCGGTTAGGTTTGTGATGCAACCCCTTTTTCACATAATTCATTAATTTTGTATGTAAATTGAACGACGTTGAAACCTTTGGACTATTTTTTGCTCAGAATTTGCCAAAGGGCATGTGATTCCGTTTCATTAGAACAGTGGGTTTGTTATCTTCATCACGCGGAAATGGGCAACTTAAAGACGAGATATAATGAAAGGACGTTGGGCAAAGTATCTGATCACGGGCGCAATGGTAGCCATTCTTGCGGCCTGTTCTTCTAAACCGACCGATCGCGGTCAACAGTATAAAGACGGGAAGTTATCCCAGCCTTTCTCTTTAGTTAACCAGCCGGATGCTGTCGGTGCACCGATCAACGCCGGTGATTTCTCCGAGCAGGTTTACCAGATCCGCAATGCGTCGCCGCGCCTGTATGGTGCCCAGAGTAGCGTCTATAACGCGGTGCAGGACTGGCTGCGCGCGGGCGGCGATACGCGCAATATGCGCCAGTTTGGTATCGACGCCTGGCAGATGGAAGGGGCGGACAACTACGGCAACGTGCAGTTTACCGGCTATTACACCCCGGTTATCCAGGCGCGACATACGCGTCAGGGCGAATTCCAGTATCCTATTTATCGTATGCCGCCAAAACGTGGTCGCCTGCCGTCCCGTGCGGAGATCTACGCCGGTGCGCTTAGCGAAAACTACGTCCTGGCTTACAGCAACTCCCTGATGGATAACTTCATCATGGACGTTCAGGGCAGCGGCTACATCGATTTTGGTGACGGTTCTCCGCTGAACTTCTTTAGCTACGCCGGTAAAAACGGCCATGCCTATCGCAGCATTGGTAAAGTGCTGATCGACCGTGGCGAAGTGAAAAAAGAAGATATGTCGATGCAGGCGATCCGCGAGTGGGGCGAAAAACACAGTGAAGCCGAGGTACGCGAGCTGCTGGAGCAGAACCCGTCGTTCGTCTTCTTCAAACCGCAAAACTTTGCGCCGGTGAAAGGGGCGAGCGCCGTGCCGCTGATTGGCCGTGCGTCGGTAGCATCGGATCGTTCCATCATTCCTGCGGGCACCACGCTGCTGGCAGAAGTGCCGCTGCTGGATAATAACGGTAAATTTAACGGCCAGTACGAGCTACGTCTGATGGTGGCACTGGACGTTGGTGGCGCGATTAAAGGCCAGCACTTCGATATTTATCAGGGAATTGGTCCGGATGCCGGTCACCGGGCGGGCTGGTATAACCACTATGGCCGCGTATGGGTGCTGAAGACAGCGCCTGGCGCCGGAAACGTATTCAGCGGCTGATTGTGGTATTCTGAGCGGAATACGGATTACTGTTCAGGGTGAGGAAAAACCTCACCCTTTTTACATCTGAGGTTTTATGTCTGTGGTAATCAGCGACGCCTGGCGCCAGCGTTTTGGCGGTACGGCACGTCTCTATGGTGAAAAAGCCCTGCAGCTGTTTGCGGATGCGCATGTCTGCGTCGTGGGCATTGGTGGTGTGGGCTCGTGGGCGGCAGAAGCGCTGGCGAGAACCGGTATTGGCGCAATCACGCTGATTGATATGGATGACGTGTGCGTCACCAACACCAACCGTCAAATCCATGCCCTGCGTGACAACGTCGGCCTGGCAAAATCTGAGGTCATGGCAGAGCGTATCCGCCTGATCAACCCGGAATGTCGGGTCACGGTGATCGATGATTTTGTGACGGCGGATAATGTCGCAGACTATATGAGTAAAGGCTACAGCTACGTGATTGACGCGATCGATAGCGTGCGTCCAAAAGCGGCGCTTATTGCGTACTGTCGTCGTTACAAGGTGCCACTGGTGACCACCGGTGGCGCAGGCGGACAAATTGATCCCACACAGATCCAGGTGGCCGATCTGGCCAAAACCATTCAGGATCCGCTGGCGGCCAAGCTGCGTGAACGTCTGAAAAGCGATTTTAACGTGGTGAAAAACAGCAAGGGCAAGCTGGGCGTCGACTGTGTTTTCTCGACCGAAGCGCTGGTGTATCCGCAGGCGGACGGCTCGGTGTGTGCAATGAAAAGCACGGCGGAAGGGCCAAAAAGGATGGATTGCGCCTCAGGATTTGGCGCGGCCACTATGGTGACCGCCTCTTTTGGCTTTGTGGCGGTGTCTCACGCACTGAAAAAGATGATGGCGAAGGCGGAACGTCAGGCCTGAGCCTGACGGGCGGCGTCCTGCACCGCTTCACTAAGGGCGACCAGGCCCTGACCGCGTGAGGCGCTCAGCTGCGCGCGCAGCCCTAACTCATCGAACAGAGCCAGCGGCGAGTGCGCCAGTAGCGTCGCCGCGCTTTTCCCTTCGATGGCGGTTAACAGCACCGCCAGCAGACCGCGAACGATACGGCCTTCGCTGTCGCCAAAGAAATGCAGTTTCTCACCGGATACGCTGAACCCAAGCCAGACGCGGTTTTCACAGCCCGCGATCTCTTTTGCCTGCGCTTTGAGATCGTCAGAAAGGGCCGGAAGCTGCTTACCCAGCAGGATCAGTTGACGATATTTATCTTCCCATTGTGTGAGCGGCGCGAAGGTCTGTTTTAACGTTTCTTCTGTGATCACTGTGCCAAACGGATGTCCGGCTAAAGCTGAGCTAGTCATTAATCCACCAGGAGTTCAAGGGCGCGGTCAACCGCGGAAATCAGCGCGTCGACATCGCTTTGGGTATTGTAAGGTGCAAACGAGGCGCGCAGTGTACCACTCACGCCAAGCGCTGCCAGCAGCGGCTGGGCACAGTGCTGCCCGGCACGCAGCGCAATGCCATATCCTGCCAGCAGGGTCACCATGTCGCTATGGTGTACGCCCGCAAAATCAAAGGCTAACAGGCTTGAATCCTGCACGCGGAACGAACGGAAGCCAGGGCGTTTTTTAAGCTCCTCTTCAGCCAGCGTCGCCAGACCCCGGCTCCAGCTCTCCGCCTGGACAATGTCCGTTTCGGCGAGCCATTCGAGCGCGGCGCTCAGGCCAATGACGCCCGCCACGTTTGGCGTACCCGCTTCCAGCCGGTAAGGGACGTCCTGGGTTTTAAAGCCCTCGAAAGAGACTTCCGCGATCATCTTGCCGCCACCGAGCCACGGCGTCATTTTTGCCAGCAGCTCAGGCTTACCGTACAGCGCCCCGATACCGGTTGGTCCGTAGAGCTTATGCCCTGAGAAGGCATAAAAATCGATATCCAGTTTTTGCACATCGGCCGGGAAATGGACCACGCCCTGCGCGCCGTCAACCATCACTATGATGCCGTTGGCATGCGCGATGCGGATAGCCTGCGCCAAATCCGGGCAGCCACCGGTGACGTTGGACATCTGTCCAAGCGCCAGAATGCGGCTGCGCGGTGTAATCAGCTCCGGTAACTGTGCTACGTCCGGCAGGTAATCTGTCCCCAGCGGGAGCTTTACCACCCGTGCCCCTGTTTGCTCTGCCACCATCAGCCATGGGACCAGGTTGGCGTGATGTTCCGCTTCACTGACAATGATCTCGTCTCCGGGCTGAAGCAGTGGGCGGGCATAACACTGGGCCACCATGTTTATGGCTTCGGTGGTACCCCGCGTCCAGACGATATTTTTCCCGCTTTCGGCATTGAGCAGACGAGCAACCTGATCGCGTGCCGCTTCGTAGCGTGCGGTTAAGCGCTGGGCCTCGGCAAACTGGCTACGATGCACATTGCCTGCGCTCAGGCTATAAAACTGCTGCGTTGCCTCAATAACCGCCTGCGGCTTTAAGGCTGTGGCAGCGCTATCGAGATAAATACCGGCATCGGCCAGCGCCGGAAACTGTGCGCGAAACTGCGCAGGGCTGAAAGCGTTCATGGAATTCCTCATTGCATTACTGAGATCGTCGCGCAATTTCAGCGGCAGGGCAAGGAGGTTGATATCTATCAGAATTGTCTGCTTATCCCAACGCCCCTGAAAAAGCAGGTTATGCTAAATAGTGTTAGGCGGATGTTTTAGCCTGTTATAAATCGAGGTTTGAATAGCATTAATTGCTAAAGGAGAAGAATCATGAATAAGACAGCTGCAATCATTTCTGCCTGTGCGTTTACTTTTGCCCTGAGCGCCTGTTCTGGTAACAACTACGTCATGCACACTAACGATGGTCGTTCCATTGTTTCGGAAGGGAAACCGACAACCGATAACGATACCGGGATGATTTCATACAAAGATGCTAACGGGAACAAGCAGCAGATCAACCGCACGGACGTGAAAGAGATGAAAGAGATCGAGCATTAACAGATCGCTAAGCAAAAAAAAGCACCGCAAATTGGCGGTGCTACATTAATCACTATGGACAGACAGGGTAAATGTACAGGAAGTGAAAAATTGGTAGCGTTGCTACCGTGGTCTGAATCGCAGACCAATTGCAAACACAACAACACAACATCACAACCGTAAGCCAAAAGCTCTTCAGAACACGCATTCCAAAAAAAGCTTCTCGTTCCGGCTCAGGAAGTGCCGCCACTATAGGTATTTGCTGGTAGTTCCTCAACGGACAAATTATAATGGCTCAGATAAAAAAAACTAATAGGTTAAACGTTGTTTCCTGTTTGTTAAATCTCGTTAACATCTAAGCCAGATAACCATGTCCAAGCGATTGCCACCCCTAAATGCATTACGTGTTTTTGATGCAGCAGCACGTCATCTAAGCTTCACCCGCGCAGCAGATGAGCTTTTTGTGACACAGGCCGCAGTAAGTCACCAAATCAAGTCCCTGGAGGATTTTCTGGGCCTCAAGCTGTTTCGCCGACGCAACCGTTCGCTGTTGCTGACGGAAGAGGGGCAGAGCTATTTTCAGGATATTAAAGAGATTTTTTCCCAGCTCACGGAAGCCACGCGCAAGCTGCAGGCCAGGAGTGCAAAAGGCGCACTGACGGTCAGTTTATTGCCCAGTTTTGCCATTCAGTGGCTGGTGCCCAGACTCTCAAGCTTTAACTCAGCTTATCCGGGAATTGATGTCAGGATCCAGGCGGTGGATCGTCAGGAAGACAAACTGGCGGACGATGTGGACGTTGCCATTTTTTATGGGCGTGGTAACTGGCCGGGCTTGCGTGTCGAGAAATTATACGCAGAATATCTGCTGCCAGTCTGTTCACCGCTGCTTTTGACAGGCGATAAAGCGTTAAAAACGCCCGCCGATCTGGCACAACATACGCTGTTACACGATGCTTCTCGCCGCGACTGGCAAACTTATACCCGTCAATTAGGTCTTAATCATATAAACGTGCAGCAGGGCCCCATCTTTAGCCACAGTGCGATGGTGCTACAGGCTGCCATTCACGGACAGGGCATTGCGTTGGCGAACAACGTCATGGCGCAGTCCGAAATTGAGGCCGGCCGTCTGGTTTGCCCTTTTAATGATGTACTGGTCAGCAAGAATGCGTTTTATCTGGTTTGTCATGACAGTCAGGCAGAACTGGGTAAAATAGCCGCTTTCCGGCAGTGGATACTGGCGAAAGCGGCGAGCGAGCAAGAAAAATTCCGCTTCAGGTATGAACAATAACTTTTGTGTGCCGGGCACGCATTACTTTAGGACTGAAACATGACCAGCCGATTCATGCTGATTTTTGCCGCGGTGAGTGGCTTTATTTTTGTTGCACTGGGCGCGTTTGGCGCACATGTCTTAAGCAAGTCTTTGGGTGTGGTGGAGATGGGCTGGATCCAGACCGGCCTTGAATACCAGGCGTTCCATACGCTGGCTATTTTTGGGCTGGCGGTAGCGATGCAGCGCCGCATCAGCATCTGGTTTTACTGGAGCAGCGTTTTCCTGGCGCTGGGTACGGTGCTGTTCAGCGGCAGCCTTTACTGCCTTGCGCTCTCGCATTTGCGCCTGTGGGCGTTTGTTACACCTGTCGGCGGCGTCAGCTTCCTGGCAGGGTGGGTATTAATGTTTATCGGAGCTATCCGTCTGAAACGCAAGGGCGTTGTTCATGAATAAGGTTGTTTTATATTGTCGCCCGGGGTTTGAGAAAGAGTGCGCCGCGGAAATTACGGATAAAGCGGCGAAGCGAGAAGTCTTCGGTTTTGCGCGCGTTAAGGATAATGCGGGCTATGTGGTGTTCGAATGCTACCAGCCTGACGATGCGGATAAGCTGGCACGCGAGCTGCCGTTCAGTTCACTGATCTTTGCGCGCCAGATGTTTGTCGCGGGTGAGTTGCTGAAAGATCTCCCGCCAGAAGATCGCATCACCCCGATTGTGGGCATGCTGCAGGGCGTGGTCGAGAAGGGGGGCGATTTGCGCGTTGAAGTGGCCGACACCAACGAAAGCAAAGAGCTGATGAAGTTCTGCCGTAAGTTCACCGTACCGCTGCGCGCGGCGCTGCGTGATGCCGGCGTGCTGACAAACTACGAAACGCCAAAACGTCCGGTCGTGCATATCTTCTTTATTGCCCCGGGCTGCTGCTACGCCGGTTACTCTTATACCAACAACAACTCTCCGTTCTTTATGGGGATCCCACGCCTGAAGTTCCCGGCTGATGCGCCGAGCCGTTCAACCCTGAAGCTGGAAGAGGCGTTTCACGTCTTTATTCCGGCGGATGAGTGGGATGAGCGTCTGGCCAACGGCATGTACGCGGTCGATCTCGGCGCGTGCCCCGGTGGCTGGACCTATCAGCTGGTGAAACGCAACATGTGGGTGTCGTCTGTTGATAACGGCCCGATGGCGCAAAGCCTGATGGACACCGGGCAGGTCACGTGGCTGCGTGAAGACGGTTTCCGCTATCGTCCAACCCGCAATAACATCTCCTGGATGGTGTGCGATATGGTGGAAAAACCAGCGAAAGTGGCGGCACTGATGGCCTCCTGGCTGGTGAACGGCTGGTGTCGTGAGACGATTTTTAACCTCAAGCTGCCAATGAAAAAGCGCTATGAGGAGGTCTCTCAGAACCTGGCCTATATTCAGCAGCAACTGGATGAACACGGCATTAACGTGGAGATCCAGGCGCGTCAGCTGTATCACGATCGCGAAGAGGTGACAGTGCATATTCGTCGCTGGTGGGCGGCCGTGGGCGGGCGTCGCGACGAGCGATAGGCCCCTCACCCTAACCCTCTCCCCAACGGGGAGAGGGGACTTTTAACGCTCTAACCTCAACTGCTGCAAATTCCCGTCCAGCTGTAAATCCGTCTGTAACGTCGCCACATCCCGGCAGATAAAGGCCATTTCTTTATGGGCCTCCAGCTTCTTACGCCATTTTTCCGGAACTTCATCGAGCCGGGCGTAGATCCCTTCCAGGTTCTGAAAATCCGTCAGCAGCTGTGCGGCGCTTTTAGGCCCAATACCGGCAACGCCCGGCACCTTAGAGCTGCTGATCCCCGCCAGCCCCCAGTAGTCAGGAAGTTGCTCAGGCGAGACGCCAAATTCACTGGCAATAAACGGGGCGTCGAGCCAGCGTTTCTGGAAGTAATCACGAATGCGGATAGTGGGTGAGAGCAGCTGGCAGTAGCCTTTATCCGTCGACACAATGGTTGCCTGATGCCCGGCGCTGGCCACTTTGACCGCAAGCGTCGCCGCGAGATCGTCCGCTTCATTGCCCTGGGCGCCCCAGCAGGGCACGCCGCGCTTTTCGAATGCCGAGCGAATCATCGGCATTTCTGAATGCAAATCGTCCGGCATGGGGGCGCGTCCGGCTTTATAGTCTGGCAAACGCTGATGTCGCCAGCCGGAATTACGCGCCTCGTCATCAAATACGGCCACGACATGCGTCGGTTCGCTGTGGCGAATAAGTTGCTCCAGCGCGTGCAGACAGGTGTCCTTACAGGGCGTGCCTTGCACTGCATGGATCCGGCGAATCAGGTTGAGCGCGTCGACGATAAGCAAATGAACAGCCACAGATAATCTCCCTTCTGTCTCATGAAGGAAGGGTAACACTGTCAGCGGTATGAAACTATGCACGGCGGGGAAAACAGGAAGAAGCCTCGCAAAACGAGGCTTCCTGAGAGGCTTAATCGCAGGTCACGATCTTCATTGCCAGACCACCGCGAGAGGTTTCACGGTATTTGGCGTTCATATCTTTACCGGTTTCGTACATGGTTTCGATAACCTTATCGAGGCAGACGCGTGGCTCGCTGGTGCGGCGCAGCGCCATACGTGCGGCGTTCACTGCCTTCACGGAGGCGATCGCGTTACGTTCGATACACGGCACCTGAACCTGTCCGGCAACCGGGTCACAGGTCAGCCCCAGGTTATGCTCCATGCCGATTTCGGCGGCGATGCAGACCTGCGCCGGGCTTGCGCCTAACAGCTCTGCCAGACCCGCAGCGGCCATGGAACAGGCCACGCCCACTTCACCCTGACAGCCCACTTCCGCGCCGGAAATGGAGGCGTTCATCTTATACAGAGAACCAATCGCACTGGCGACCAGCAGGTAGCGCGCCAGCGAGTTGGCGTTCACTTCACGGATAAACTTGTCGTAGTAGGCCAGCACGGCCGGAACGATACCGCAGGCACCGTTGGTTGGCGCCGTGACCACGCGGCCCCCTGCGGCGTTCTCTTCGTTCACCGCCAGGGCGAACATGTTGATCCAGTCTACGACGGCCATTGGGTCGGTGGTCGTTTTATCGGTGCTCACCAGCATACGGCGCAGCGCGGCCGCACGACGCGGTACGCGAAGCTTACCGGGCAGAACGCCTTCGGTGGTGATCCCGCGTTCAATCCCGCCGCGCATCACCTCCCAGACGTTAGCAAAGTGCTGTTCCAGCTCCGCTTTGCTGTGCAGGGCCAGCTCGTTTTTCATCATCAGACCGGAGAGGGAAAGCCCCGTCTCCTGACAGTGACGCTGGAGATCGGCCGCAGTTTTGTACGGATACGGCACGTCAACAGATGAGGTGCTGGTTTGACCAAAGTGGTCTTCGTCGACAATAAACCCGCCGCCGATAGAGTAATAGGTCTGGCTGTAAACCGCAGTGTCGCCGGCCAGCGCGGTAATGCGCATGCCGTTTTCGTGCAGCGACAGGTTGTCCGCATGGAAATTCATGCAATGGTCAACCGGGAATTCCACTTCGTGTTCGCCGTTTGCCAGCAGCAGGCGACCGTGGGTGTTTACGTCCTGGATGAAGCCAGGGATCGCATCAATATCAACGGTATCCGGCAGGTTTCCCGCCAGGCCCATGATAATGGCGATATCGGTATGGTGGCCTTTTCCGGTCAGGGAAAGCGAGCCGTACACATCGACAACCACGCGGGTGATGTCGTGCAAGATGCCGCGTGCAATCAAGTCATCCGTGAACTGCTTACCGGCTTTCATTGGTCCGACAGTGTGAGAGCTGGAAGGACCAATACCGATTTTGAAGATATCGAATACGCTAATCATGATGCGTCCATTGCTTTCAGTCAGAGAGGAAGGAGTGCGCCGTCCGGGGACGGCGCGGGTGATAATCAGAACATGGTGTACAGGGAGTAGAAGATCGCAGAGATAGCGATAAGCCCCATGATGACCACAAAGATGTTGCTCACATGACCGCTGTACTTACGCATAGCAGGGACTTTCTGAATTGCGTACATCGGCATCAGGAACAGAATCATCGCGATAACCGGACCGCCCAGGGTTTCAATCATGCCCAGGATGCTTGGGTTCAGCGTAGCAACGGCCCAGGTGGTAAGCAGCATGAACAGTGCAGTGATTTTGTTCAGCTTGCTGATTTCAATGCTCTTGCCTTTACCGCGCAGAGATTTGATCACCATACCGTTAAAACCTTCACGTGCGCCCAGGTAGTGGCCGAGGAAGGATTTGGTGATGGCGATAATGGCGATGATCGGTGCCATCCACGCAATAATCGGTGCGTTAAAGTGGTTCGCCAGGTAAGACAGAATGGAGATGTTCTGCTCTTTCGCTGCTGCCAGGTCCGCCGGGGAGAGGCTCAGTACGCAGCTGAAGACGAAGAACATTACGGTCAGCACCATCATGATGTGTGCACGTGCCAGGATGCTGGAGCACTTCTTCTCTGCGCCTGCGCCGTACTCTTCACGTTTCGCCACGGCGAAGGAAGAGATGATCGGGGAGTGGTTAAAGGAGAAGACCATTACCGGAATCGCCAGCCACAGGGTCATCATCAGGCCGTTACCGGTTGCAGATGCGCTGCTCAGGGAGAGGGTTTCCAGCGCAGCACCGTTCCACTGTGGGATCAGGTAGCAGGCCAGCACCATCAGTGCGGCAACAAACGGGAACACCAGAACGCTCATCGCTTTAACGATCATCTGCTCGCCGAAGCGCACGATGGTCATCATACCGACGATCAGGATCAGGGACAGAATGGCACGCGGTGGCGGCGTCATCTGCAGCTGGTGCGTCATGAAGCTTTCAACGGTGTTGGTGATCGCCACGCTGTAAACCAGCAGAATCGGGTAAATGGCGAAGAAGTAGAGCAGGGTAATCAGTTTCCCTGCGCCAACGCCGAAATGCTCTTCAACCACTTCGGTGATGTCTTCGCCCGGGTTTTTACCGGACAGCACGAAGCGGGTCAGACCGCGGTGTGCGAAGAAGGTCATCGGGAACGCGATGATGGCCATAATGATCAGCGGGATCAGACCGCCGACGCCTGCGTTGATAGGAAGGAACAGTACACCAGCGCCGATTGCTGTGCCGTAAAGGCCAAGCATCCACATGGTATCCGTTTTGCGCCAACCACTTCGGGATTGAATCGAAGCAACGGTGCTGGTTTGAGTGGTTTCCATCTGTATCTCCTGGAGGAAGCAAATTGTCAGGTTTGTAGTCAAATCCGATGAAAAAATGCCTGACGGTAATATGAAATTCGTTCAGTGACGGTTTTTTAATAATTTTCACCCGTAACTATTGGCGGGCGGAAAGATACATTCTACTTATGAATGTATCAGTGATCGCGATCCCAAATGCAATAATCCACTCATGATGTGGGTATATTTAGACCATTTCTCTGTTAAAAAAACATCAAAGAGAATTTACGGGCGCGAAGGCTATCATTAACAACATATGTCCGGAAAGAGCGCCCCCGAAGATAGGTGTCTTGCGCTGTAAAGATGGTGGGTTTTAGGATTTTCTGATGAGTAATTTGCTTTAAAGCTGATAATTTATGGTTTTAAAATCCAGGTAATCGTTTGCGTAGGCGTGCAGTTTATAAATTTTATAAGCAATGACTATGAATTGATGCGAAAAAAGGCCGGGTAACGACAGAACGCGCCCCGGCCCTCAGAAGAACGATTAACGCCTTATGTGCAGATTTCGTAGCAAGGAATATACGCCGAGCCCGGCAGCTTCATACGGTGTTGGGCGACAAAGCCCTGCAGCATGTCGTCCATGCGGCGCATCATTTCCGGGTCACCGTGGATCTTATACGGGCCAAACTGCTCAATGGCGCGGATCCCCACCTCTTTCACGTTACCCGCCACAATGCCCGAGAAGGCGCGTCGCAGGTCGGCGGCCAGCACTTCTACCGGCTGGTCAGGATAGAGTTTCAGGTTCGCCATATTCTCATGCGAAGGCTCGAACGGGATCTGCAGATCCGGCGCAATACGGATTGACCAGTTAAAGCTGTAGGCATCACCGGTATCGCGACGGTTCTCTTTCACCAGCGGCATCGCTTTTTTCATCTGACGCGCCACTTCTGCCGCATCGTCAATGATAATGCGATAGTGACGACGCGCGGCTTCACCCAGCGTATGCACGATAAACTCGTCCAGCACGCGGAAGTAGTCGGCACTCTCTTTCGGCCCGGTCAGGATCAGCGGCAGAACCTGATCTTTGTTGGCCGGGTTCATCAGGATCCCCAGCAGATAGAGCAGCTCCTCTGCCGTACCCACGCCGCCCGGGAAGATGATGATGCCGTGAGCGATACGGACAAACGCTTCCAGGCGCTTTTCGATATCCGGCATGATAATCAGCTCGTTGACCAGCGGGTTAGGTGGCTCAGCGGCGATGATCGACGGCTCGGTCATGCCGATAAAGCGCCCCTCTTTATAACGCTGCTGGGCATGACCCACGGCGGCACCTTTCATTGGCGCTTCCATCGCGCCTGGGCCACAGCCGGTGCAGATATTCAGCTCACGCAGACCGAGCTGGGTGCCCACCCGACGGGCGTACAGGTATTCGGTTTCGTTAATGGAGTGACCGCCCCAGCAGACGACCATATTCGGTGCTTCGCCAACGTGCAGGGCACGGGCGTTACGCAGAATAGAAAACACCAGGTTGGTGATATGAACCGAGCTTTCCAGGTCAAGATGCTGGAAGCGGCCCGCGTTGTGGATCTGCCCGTTAACAAACAGGATGTCACGCAGCACGGCAAACAGGTTGGCCTGCAGGGAACGAATAATCCGCCCGTCGACGAAGGCCTCTTCCGGCGGGTTGATCACTTCAAGTTTTACGCCGCGCTCGCGGCGCAGCACGTTGATATCAAAGCTTTCGAAGCGGGATAACAGTTCTTTACTGTTGTCTGTCAGGCTTCCGGAGTTCAGTACGGCAAGTGAACAGTTACGAAACAGTTGATAAAGATCGCTGCTGGCCGTGCGTTTAAGCATGTCCACTTCCAGCTGCGACAACATATCCATTGAGCCAAGCGGGCTAATATGTGTAATCAAGTGAGCTCCTTATGGGACGATTATCGTCATTCCCTGCTGATTACAATAGCCCTGCCGCGTGACGTTTCACAACCTAAAGCGCTGCATTACCCGCGCATATTGTGAAAATATTTATATTACTGACGCACCAGTCGGCCCGTCGCAGGCACAAAATCGGTATTGGTGCGCCACGGGTTAATATCCAGCCCGCCACGACGGGTGTAGCGCGCGTACACGCTCAGCGTTTCTGGCTGGCAGAAGCGCTGAATATCGCTGAAGATGCGCTCCACGCACTGCTCGTGGAATTCATTGTGATGGCGGAACGACACCAGATAGCGCAGCAGCTTTTCCCGGTCAATTTTGGGGCCGCGATACTGGATTTGCACAGAACCCCAGTCCGGCTGGTGGGTGATCAGGCAGTTGGACTTCAGCAGATGGCTGACCAGCGTCTCTTCCACGATCTTCCCGCTTGCCGCATTTTCCAGGTACCCGGCGCTGAACTCGTAGTTATCCACCTCGATATCCTGATCGTCGATGCAGGTGCCGTTAAAATGGGCGACAGGTTGGCCTTCCAGTTCATTCAGGCGATACAGGGCAACGGTCACGTTGCCCTGGGCACAGGCGCGTAAATCACGCTCCAGCGTGTGCTGAACCTCTTCCAGGCTGGTGAATTTGGTCTGATTAAAACTGTTGAGATACAGCTTGAAGCTTTTGGATTCCACCAGGTTAAGGCTGGCATGATCCAGCTCAACCTGGCCTACCGCCACCTGCGGCAGACCGCGAGCATTCAGCCAGGAGAGCTCATACAGCGTCCAGATATCACCGCCGACAAACGGCAGCGCGTCTGCACGCAGCCCTAAAGGATCGCGGTTAAGGCTGCGCGGAACGCCCTGCAGCAGGCTGGCATCGTAGGTGTCGCGGTAATCGGTCGATTTACCCAGCGTTAAGCCACTTAACGCCTGATGATTTTCGTAAGACATGTTTCATAGTCACTTTACAGGTACACTTAGGGCTGAGTTTATCCTGTCTTACCAGAAGAGAGAAATCGGTGGATATCGAAACTGCAAATGCCCTTAAGACCTTCACGACCCGTTACTGCGACGCATGGCATGACACCCAGGGCACCTGGCCGCAAAGTGCTGATCTCTATGGTGTGCCTTCGCCCTGCATTATCTCTTCGGTGGACGACTACGTTATCTGGCAGCCGCAGCCCTGGTCTGTCGAGGAGAATGTAAATGCGGTTGAACGGGCAATGGACATTGTGGTACAACCAGCGGTTCACGCGTTCTACACCACGCAGTTTGCAGGGGATATGCCTGCCCGCTTTGGTGAGATTACGCTGACGCTGTTGCAGACCTGGAGCGAAGACGATCTGCAGCGTGTTCAGGAAAACCTGATTGGTCATCTGGTCACGCAAAAACGCCTTAAGCTTTCTCCGACACTCTTTATTGCCACGCTGGACAGTGAACTGGATGTTATTTCCGTCTGCAACCTGTCTGGTGAAGTGATCAAAGAGACAATCGGCACCCGCAATCGCGAGACCCTCGCCCCCTCACTTGCGGATTTCCTTACCCAACTTGAGCCGCTTCTGTAATCCATCATGCTACAGCGCGTGTGAGAGATCTCTTACACGGTTTGTGAGAGATCGCCGCAACGATCAGTATTACCTTACGTAATTAAGAAAAATATTATGATAATTATCAAAGGATTAATAAAATTCTGACGCAGCAAACCCGCTTTTCAGAGGCTGACAACGCTTACAGGGTGGGTTGTAAGACGAAGCGGAATAGCGGATTCTATCTCTGTCGACAGGACGCCGACACGAGAAACGAACATCAGGATGATGGCGCTTCTCACACAGGACACGTCAGGATGGCGCTGCAGGAAGGCTTCAGGATGAAGCAAAGGATCACGCAGGACGCGTAAGGGACACCTCCAGGAAGGAGAACGAGAGCCGCTCAGGATGATCGGTGGGTCAGGATGGCCAGGACGTTTCAGGATGAAACAGACACATCAGGACGATGTGTGCAGGATGCAAACAGTTTACGGATGAACAGGCCTTCGGGCTTCAGGAAAAGTTGTCACGGAAGAGCAGGGAGCATAAATTGTAGCTGGAATGCTGCGAAACGAACCGGGAGCACTGTTTTTACAGTGCTCCCTTTTTTTATTTCTGCTGCCTGCAATGCTATGCTGCGCGCCGTTCATTTTTTCAGTTGAGGTTACTATGACGCAACACGATAGCGTTCGTGCCCGGTTGCACGCCATCGAAGCTCTTTTGCGCCAACATCAGCTGTGGCAGGAGACCGCGCCGCAGCCAGAGGCGTTCGCAAGTACACAGCCGTTCTGCCTGGATACGCTGGCACCGTTTGAGTGGCTCCAGTGGGTGTTAATTCCCCGTATGCATGCGCTGCTGGAGGGTGGTCATCCGCTGCCGCAGGCGTTTGCGGTCTCGCCTTACTATGAAATGGCGCTGGAGGCCACCCACCCGGCGCGTGCTGTCATGCTGGCTGAGCTGGAAAAGCTGGATGCGCTGTTTGTCGGTGATGACGCATGACGCTTGAGATCCTCTATCAGGATGAGTGGCTGGTGGCAGTGAACAAACCGTCGGGATGGCTGGTGCACCGCAGCTGGCTGGATCGTGACGAGAAGGTGGTTGTGATGCAGACCGTGCGCGACCAGATTGGTCAGCATGTGTTTACCGCCCATCGCCTGGACAGACCCACCTCCGGTGTACTGCTGATGGGATTGTCCAGCGAAGCGGGTCGTCTGCTGGCGCAGCAGTTTGAGCAGCATCAGATCCAGAAACGCTACCACGCGATCGTGCGTGGCTGGCTGACAGAAGCCGCCACGCTTGACTATCCTCTGGTGGAAGAACTGGACAAAATCGCCGATAAATTTGCCCGTGATGACAAAGGTCCGCAACCTGCGGTAACCGAGTATCGCGGTATGGCGACGACTGAAATGCCGGTGGCAACCAGCAAATTTCCCACCACTCGCTACAGCCTGGTTGAGCTTTTGCCCAAAACCGGGCGTAAACACCAGCTCCGCCGACACCTGAAGCATTTGCGACATCCGATTATCGGTGACAGCAAGCATGGCGATCTGCGCCAGAACCGCAGTGCGGCTGAACATTTTGGTTGCGATCGTCTGATGCTGCACGCAAGCGAACTGAGCCTGACGCATCCGTTTACCGGCAAACCTCTGACGATCCATGCGGGGCTGGATGATGTCTGGATGCAGGCGCTGTCACAGTTTGGCTGGCTGGGGCAACTCCCCAAAAATGAAAGGGTTGAGTTTGTACCGGGCAACGTTCAGGATGAACGGCAAGCGCAATAATTTAGGGAACATATCATGGCTGAAGTAGGCATTTTTGTCGGCACAATGTACGGCAACTCGCTGCTGGTTGCGGAAGAGGCGGAAGCGATACTCACAAGCCAGGGTCATAAAGCCACGGTTTATGAAGATCCGGAGCTGGCAGACTGGGAAAAGTATAAAGATAAATACATTCTGGTGGTCACCTCCACCACCGGGCAGGGCGATCTGCCGGACAGCATCGTGCCGCTTTTCCAGGGCATTAAAGATATTGGCTACCAGCCGGACGTTCACTACGGCATCATCGCCCTGGGCGACAGCTCTTACGCCAATTTCTGCGGCGGCGGCAAGCAGTTCGACGCACTCCTGCAGGAACAGAGCGCCCAGCGCGTGGGCGACATGCTGCTGATTGACGCCGGAGAACACCCGGAACCAGAAAGCGAATCAAACCCGTGGGTTGAGAACTGGGCCACACTGCTTAAATAACATCCTGCCCGGCGGCGCTTCGCTTGCGCGGGCCTGCGGGTTATTCAGGCCGGGTCAGGCGTTGCCGCCACCCGGCGATAACCTCCGCACCAAACGCCAATTCCGTGAACCATCTTCCATTCTTTTAGGCTTTTGCCACAAACAACCTTTCTCATGCCCCTTAATGTTGTGTTTTTGCACGGTGAGAGAACGTGTCACTCCTTCATATACTTTCCCGGTCACAATAAAACGGCTTCAGGCCGTACCAAAACGACAAACACAAATCTCATTCTGATTACCCTACCGGTGCTGTACAGAGTGAACCAGGCGAAAGCTATGTTTCAGGAGTGCAACAATGAGTACATTAAGCCACGCGGCGAGCAGTGCGGAGAAGCGCACTAACGCTCGCTACTGGATAGTGGTGATGCTGTTTATCGTCACGTCCTTTAACTATGGTGACCGCGCCACGCTGTCGATTGCCGGCTCTGAAATGGCAAAAGACATTGGGCTTGATCCGGTTGGCATGGGGTATGTTTTCTCCGCATTTTCATGGGCCTATGTTATTGGACAGATCCCGGGGGGCTGGCTGCTCGATCGTTTTGGATCCAAGCGCGTTTACTTCTGGTCCATCTTTATCTGGTCGATGTTTACCCTGTTGCAGGGCTTCGTCGATATCTTCAGCGGCTTCGGTATTATCGTCGCGCTCTTTACTCTCCGCTTCCTGGTGGGGTTAGCAGAAGCGCCATCCTTCCCGGGTAATAGCCGCATCGTGGCCGCCTGGTTCCCGGCGCAGGAGAGGGGAACGGCGGTGGCGATTTTTAACTCTGCACAGTATTTCGCGACGGTGATCTTTGCGCCAATCATGGGCTGGCTGACGCATGAAGTGGGCTGGTCACACGTCTTCTTCTTCATGGGCGGATTGGGGATTGTCATCAGCTTTATCTGGCTGAAAGTGATCCACGAGCCGAACCAACATCCGGGCGTGAACAAGAAAGAGCTGGAGTACATTGCGGAAGGCGGGGCGCTGATCAACATGGATCAGAAAAGCCAAAAAGCAAAAGTTCCGTTGAGCCAGAAATGGGCGCAGATCAAGCAGCTTGTCGGTTCGCGCATGATGATCGGCATCTACCTGGGGCAGTACTGCATTAACGCCTTAACCTACTTCTTTATCACCTGGTTCCCGGTCTATCTGGTGCAGGCACGCGGTATGTCGATTCTGAAAGCAGGCTTTGTCGCCTCCGTACCGGCTATCTGCGGCTTTGTGGGGGGCGTACTGGGTGGGGTGATTTCCGACTGGCTGATGCGTCGTACCGGTTCGCTGAACATCGCCCGTAAAACGCCAATTGTGCTCGGCATGTTGCTTTCAATGACCATGGTGTTCTGTAACTACGTCAGCGCGGAGTGGATGATCATCGGCTTTATGGCGATGGCCTTCTTCGGGAAAGGGATTGGTGCGCTGGGCTGGGCAGTGATGGCGGATACCGCGCCAAAAGAGATCAGCGGCCTGAGCGGCGGTCTGTTTAACATGTTCGGCAACATCTCCGGGATTGTCACCCCGATTGCCATTGGCTACATCGTCGGGACCACGGGCTCATTCAACGGTGCGCTGATTTATGTGGGTGTGCACGCCCTGGTGGCGGTCCTGAGCTATCTGGTGCTGGTGGGTGATATCAAACGCATTGAACTCAAACCTGTAGCGGAGCGTGGCTGATGACAACACAATCGAGCCCGGTTATTACCGACATGAAGGTCATCCCGGTGGCCGGCCAGGACAGCATGCTGCTTAATATTGGCGGCGCGCATAACGCCTGGTTTACCCGCAATATCGTGGTGCTGACCGACAGCGCAGGGAACACCGGCGTTGGGGAAGCGCCGGGCGGTGAGGTGATTTTCCAGACGCTGTCAGACGCGATTCCGCAGGTGGTCGGCCAGGAGGTCGCCCGTCTGAATAAAGTGGTCCAGCGTGTTCACAAAGGCAACCAGTCGGCGGACTTTGACACCTTCGGCAAAGGCGCATGGACGTTTGAGTTGCGCGTCAATGCCGTCGCCGCGCTGGAGGCCGCCCTGCTCGATTTGCTCGGTAAGGCGCTGAACGTTCCGGTCTGTGAACTGCTGGGGCCGGGCAAACAGCGTGACGCGGTGACGGTACTCGGCTATCTGTTTTATGTTGGCGATCGGCAAAAAACCGATCTGCCTTATCTGGCGCACTCGCCGGGCCACCATGAGTGGTATCACCTGCGTCACCAGGAGGCGCTCTCCAGTGACGCGGTGGTTCGGCTGGCCGAGGCGGCACAGGACCGCTACGGTTTTAAAGACTTCAAACTCAAAGGCGGGGTATTACCCGGCGAGCAGGAGATTGAAACCGCGCGTGCGCTCAAGAAACGTTTTCCGGATGCCCGCATTACCGTTGACCCTAACGGTGCCTGGCTGCTGGATGAGGCTATCGCCCTGTGCAAAGGACTGGGGGATGTCCTGACCTACGCGGAAGATCCGGTTGGGGCTGAACAAGGCTTCTCGGGTCGCGAGGTGATGGCGGAATTCCGACGTGCCACCGGGCTACCGGTCGCTACGAACATGATCGCCACCAACTGGCGTGAAATGGGCCATGCGGTCATGCTGAATGCGGTCGATATTCCGCTGGCGGACCCGCACTTCTGGACGCTTTCAGGCGCCGTGCGTGTGGCGCAGCTGTGTGATGACTGGGGGCTCACCTGGGGTTGTCACTCCAATAACCATTTCGATATTTCGCTGGCGATGTTTACCCACGTTGGCGCGGCGGCACCGGGTCACCCAACCGCTATCGACACACACTGGATATGGCAGGAGGGTGAGGCCCGTCTGACGAAAAATCCGCTGGAAATTAAAAACGGCACCATCGCGGTACCGGATGCGCCGGGATTGGGCGTGGAGATTGACTGGGATCAGGTCCACAAGGCGCATGAAGCGTATAAAAAACTGCCGGGCGGCGCGCGTAATGACGCCGGGCCGATGCAGTACCTGATCCCTGGCTGGACATTTGACCGTAAGCGCCCAGTTTTTGGACGTCACTGATAAAAGGATTGCACCATGAGCACTTTTACCACCCCTGTTGTTACTTCCATGCAGATCATTCCGGTTGCCGGCCATGACAGCATGCTGATGAACCTGAGCGGCGCACATGCGCCGTTTTTCACCCGCAATATTGTCATTATTAAAGATAACGCCGGGCATACCGGCGTGGGGGAAATCCCGGGCGGTGAGAAGATCCGCAAAACGCTTGAAGACGCCATCCCGCTGGTGGTGGGAAAAACGCTGGGCGAATATAAAAACGTCTTAAATACCGTGCGGAATACCTTTGCCGATCGCGATGCGGGTGGCCGTGGGCTGCAAACGTTTGATCTGCGCACCACCATCCACGTGGTGACCGGTATCGAAGCCGCCATGCTGGATCTGTTAGGTCAACACCTGGGGGTTAACGTTGCTTCCCTGCTGGGTGAGGGGCAGCAACGCAGCGAAGTGGAGATGTTGGGCTATCTGTTCTTTGTTGGCGACCGCAACCTGACGCCGTTGCCATACCAGAGCCAGCCGGACGAGCAATGTGACTGGTACCGACTCCGCCACGATGAAGCGATGACGCCGGATGCGGTGGTGCGCCTGGCGGAGGCCGCGTACGAAAAATATGGTTTTAATGATTTCAAACTGAAGGGCGGCGTGCTGGCCGGAGAAGAAGAGGCCGAAGCTATCTCAGCCCTGGCTAAACGATTCCCGCAGGCGCGCGTCACGCTGGATCCGAACGGGGCCTGGTCGCTTGATGAGGCGATCGCCATCGGCAAGCAGCTGAAAGGCGTGCTGGCCTACGCGGAGGATCCGTGCGGGGCAGAACAAGGTTTCTCTGGCCGTGAAGTGATGGCGGAGTTCCGCCGCGCCACGGGTTTACCTACCGCGACCAACATGATCGCCACCGACTGGCGTCAGATGGGGCACACTTTGTCCCTGCAGTCTGTCGATATTCCGCTGGCTGACCCGCATTTCTGGACGATGCAGGGCTCGGTACGCGTGGCGCAGATGTGCCATGAGTTCGGTCTGACCTGGGGCTCGCACTCCAATAACCACTTTGATATCTCGCTGGCGATGTTCACCCACGTGGCCGCTGCCGCGCCGGGCACGATCACCGCGATCGACACCCACTGGATCTGGCAGGAAGGCAATCAGCGTCTGACGAAAGCGCCGTTTGAAATCAAAGGGGGGATGGTGCAGGTCCCGTCCACACCGGGTCTGGGCGTGGAGCTGGATATGGATCAGGTGATGAAAGCCCATGAGCTGTACCAGAAACATGGGCTGGGTGCGCGCGATGACGCGATGGCGATGCAGTATCTGATCCCAGAGTGGACATTCGACAATAAACGTCCGTGCATGGTACGATAAACGCATTGGGACCGCTCCCATGAGCGGTTCTTTACGTGGTGTATGCTTAACGTAACGACTATGCGTAAGGATGGCTTATGAAAATTGTTATCGCACCGGACTCGTATAAGGAAAGTTTGAGTGCGCTTGAGGTTGCGACAGCGATAGAGCAGGGTTTTCGCGAGATCTTTCCTGAGGCGGTTTACGTCAAACTGCCGGTCGCGGACGGCGGTGAAGGCACCGTCGAAGCGATGATCGCGGCAACGCAGGGACGCATTGTGCATGTTCCGGTGACCGGCCCTCTGGGCCATCGCGTGGAAGGGTTTTACGGGATATCCGGCGACGAGAAGAGCGCCTTTATCGAAATGGCGGCGGCCAGCGGTCTTGAGCTGGTTGCACCTTCGCAGCGCGATCCTCTGAAAACGACCTCCTGGGGCACGGGTGAACTTATCCGTCACGCGCTGGATGCGGGCGTTAAGCATATCATCATCGGCATCGGTGGCAGCGCCACTAATGATGGCGGTGCAGGAATGGTGCAGGCGCTGGGGGCCAGGCTGCTGGACGACCGTGAACAGCCGCTGGGGCAGGGTGGAGGCGAGCTGGGCAAACTTGCCCGTATCGATCTGAGCGGGCTGGACAAACGTCTGGCCGAGTGCCGCATAGAAGTGGCCTGCGATGTGACGAATCCGCTTACCGGTAAGCTGGGCGCATCAGCGGTTTTTGGCCCGCAAAAGGGGGCCACACCCGAGATGATCATTACTCTGGACAATGCGCTTGCGCACTATGCGCGGATCATTGCCCGGGATCTTGATATGGATGTGCTCAACCTGGCGGGCGGCGGCGCGGCAGGTGGAATGGGGGCGGCGCTGTATGCCTTCTGCGGTGCGCAGCTGCGCCAGGGCATTGAGATCGTCACCGATGCGCTACATCTGGCTGACAAGATTGCCGATGCGGATTTGGTGATAACGGGTGAAGGTCGCATCGACAGCCAGACGATCCACGGCAAAGTGCCGGTTGGGGTGGCGAAGGTAGCCAAACGCTTCAACAAGCCGGTTGTCGGGATTGCAGGCAGTCTGACGGCGGACGTTGGCGTCGTGCACGATCACGGCATCGATGCGGTGTTTAGCGTGATTTACACCATCTGCTCGCTGGAAGATGCGCTGGAAAATGCCAGCGAGAACGTCAGGATGGCCGCAAGAAATATCGCGGCGGTACTGAAACTCGGGCAGGGGATGTAGTTCTCCCTCTCCCAGTGTGAGAGGGGTGAGGGTGTAGGCCCGGTAAGCGTCGCGCCACCGGGCATTTACCTCAATTTCCTAACACCTTCATCGCTTCCCGCGTCACGTTATCCATCTCATCCAGCAGCTCAAGGAACTCCGGTTCCAGTTCAGATTCTGGTGTCCCTGCGCGTAGCTGCTGCTCCAGCAACTGGCAGAGGTTTTTCAGGCGGGGCACGCCGCTGTAACCACAGCTACCGTGCAGCTTGTGGATAGCCTGCAGCAGTTCCTCCGGGTTTTCGCCCACCAGCTGTTCTTCTACCTTATTGCGAATTTCCGGCAGAAACGCGACCAGCATCTGTAGCATCTCGCGGGCTAAATCAGGTTTCCCCGCCGCCTGGCGTAACGCAAGCTGCCAGTCAAAAGTGGCGTTCTGATTCACGCTAATCTCAACTGGTTCTGCTGATAAGGTATACGTACCGCCGATATGCCCCGGCTTATAGCGCAGCAGCAGGTTATGCAGTTTCTCTTCGTCGATAGGTTTCGCCAGATAATCGTTCATTCCGGCGCCGAGCAGCTTCTCTTTCTGTCCGGCCATCGCATGTGCGGTCACGGCAATGACCGGCGTTTGCTGTTGATGAGGTAGCTGGCGGATGAGCTCGCAGGCGCGAATGCCATCCATACCCGGCATTTGAATATCCATCAGAATCAAATCGAACTGCATCTGTTTGGCCAGTTCAACCGCCTCAGCACCGCTGGTGCAGAGCTCAACATGCTGAACCTGATCCTCAAGCAGCACGCCAATCAGCTTCAGGTTTGCCGGGTTATCATCCACCGCCATCACGCTCATCGGCAGCCTCTGCTCGTCATTAACCAGTGCCACGGCATGCTCATTCAGGCGGCAGTAGGCCGTCAGAGCAGGCAACAAGCGTGTGGCGGTGAGCGGTTTAAGCAGACAGGCGGCCGCCCCGTCGTTTTTCAACTCTTCGGCATTGATTTGCGCATGGCACGGCAGCGCCAGCAGCAGGTAGTCGGTCATCGACGCGGCTTTCGCCAGCCGTTCCTGCTGCATGGTGAGCTCCCCGGTGAAGGTGACCGGGATCCCCATCAGCAGGATATCGTAATGCTCAACGGTAAGCGCAGAGAAGGTCGGGCTGTAGACCACCTCCAGCGGCGTGGTGCTTAAGATATCCAGCGTGCACTGGGCAGCGGCGGCGTTCGGCTCCACGTAAGCGAGGCGCTTGCCTTTCAGGCAATCCGTCACCGGGCCGTCCGTCAGCACGTTCGGGTTGAGATCCAGGTTGATATGGAACCAGAACGTCGACCCCCGGTTTGGCTGGCTGTGGAAAGAGATATCACCGCCCATTTCTTTAACCAGTTTTTGCGTGATAACCAGCCCCAGGCCCGTACCACCGTGACGCCGTGAAATACTCGCATCCGCCTGACGAAACGCCTGGAACAGACGGGATTGATCCCGTTCGGGAATGCCAATGCCGGTATCGCGGATCTGAACTTCAATCTGTACTTTGTTATTACTGATGGCACGTTTTTCCACCAGAATGTCGATGTTGCCGCTTTCGGTAAATTTGATGGCATTACCGACAAGATTGGTAATGACCTGCTGCAGGCGCAGCGGATCGCCGATGACGTTATCCGGCACGTCGTTTTTAATGTTCAGCGTCAGCTCAAGCCCTTTGTCGTGCGACGAATGCGCCAGCAGCGTAACCACCTCATCAAGCGTACTGCGCAGCGGGAACGGAATGCTCTCCAGAATCAGCTTGCCCGCTTCCAGCTTGGAGAAGTCCAGCACGTCATTAATGATCGCCAGCAGATTGTTAGCCGAACGTTCAATGGTGTGCAGGTGATCGCGCTGGGTGGGGTTAAGCTCGCTCTTCAGGGTCAGGCGGGTAAAGCCAATCACGCCATTGAGCGGCGTACGCAGCTCGTGTGACATATTGGCAAGGAACTCCGATTTAATTCGGGCTGCCTCCTGGGCACGCTTTTTCGCCAGATCCAGCTCGACGTTCTGGATCTCCATCTGTTCCAGCGTTTCGCGCAGATCCGAAGTGGCCTGATCCACGTTATGCTGCATCTCTTCGTGATAGGCCGCCAGCGACATCGCCATCGAGTTGATGCCGTTTTTCAGCATGTCCAGTTCGCCCAGCATGAACCCTTCCACGCGGCTATCGAGCTGGCCACGGCGAATGCGGTCAACGGTGTTGACCATATTGCGGATGGGCCCGGTCACATCGCGCATCAGTCGCCAGCCAAAGATAAGCGCAATGCCGATACAGAACAGCATCATCACGCCGGAGATAAAAATCTCTTTGTACTGCTGCAGTCGCACCGACTTGAGGTCCAGCTCCAGCGCCACATATCCGAGCATATTGCTGCTGGACTTGGCATCGGATTGCGCGGACTCATCGGGTGAATAACTTTCCGAAATAATTGGCGTGCGCAGGATCATAATATCGCCCCGTCGCATCACCGTGAGATGGCGCGGGAACGGCGAACCGTCAGGAATTTTTAACGCTGCCGGATCAAGATGAAAATTAGAGGTGACGAACAGCCGGTTATGCTCGTCATAGACGGAGATCGCACGCACAATATCCGAGTGGCGGCGATGCAACACACTGATTAACTGACCAATCGATTCGCGGTTTTGCAGGTTCATCCCGTATTCGCTGGACACGGCCAGCGGTTCGATGATGCTGGCTCCGGCATCTTCCAGCTGTCGCTGCAGGTCGTTATAGCGGTGCACAACGAAGAAGATGCTCAGCAGCAAACCGATGAGAACGGTGGGGGCGAGGATCAAAATCATCATGCGCGCGCGCAGGCTGTAGTTGGTCATGGCGTTCCGTTATGGGACAATTAAGATAATTATGTATATTTGAGAAAATTCCCGGCGATGGCGCAATTCTACTCTGCAAAGCGACGCGTGACGACGCGTCAGATCATCACTGTCGAAGCCACGGACCTTGACCCTTTTGGTCAGGGCGTCGCGCATCACAATGGTAAGACACTGTTTATAACAGGTTTGCTGCCCACAGAACGAGCAGAAATTACGCTGACGGAAGATAAACGCCAGTACGCACGCGGGAAGGTGAAGCGCCGTCTGACCACCAGCCCGGAGCGCACAGAGCCACGCTGCCCGCATTTTGGCGTCTGCGGAGGCTGCCAGCAACAACATGCCAGCGTAGTTTTACAGCAAAAAAGTAAGAGTAATGCCCTGGCACGCCTGCTCAGGCATGACGTTGACGACATCATTGCCGACCAACCCTGGGGCTATCGTCGTCGCGCGCGGCTGAGCCTAAGCTATCAGCCCAAAAACGAGCGGCTGGATATGGGGTTTCGCAAAGCGGGCTCCAGCGATATCGTCGATATCAGGCAGTGCCCCATTTTGGTGCCCCGTCTTGAGGCATTGCTCCCGGACGTGCACGCATGCCTGTCCGGGCTGGACAGTGTTCGCCACCTCGGGCATGTGGAACTGGTCCTGGCAAACAATGGTCCGCTGATGGTGCTGCGCCATACCGCGCCGCTGTCCAAAAAAGACCGCGAAAAACTGGAACGCTTTTCGCATTCCCACGAGCTGGCGCTTTTTCTCGCCCCACAAAGCGAGATACTGGAGCAGGTTACAGGTGACGCGCCCTGGTATGCGTCAAACGGACTACGCTTAACGTTCAGTCCGCGGGATTTCATCCAGGTTAATGACGGCGTCAATCAGCAGATGATCGAAACCGCGCTGACGTGGCTGGATGTCCAGCCGACCGACCGCGTGCTTGATCTCTTCTGCGGCATGGGCAATTTCACGCTGCCGCTGGCCCGTAAAGCGGCGAGTGTTGTGGGGGTAGAAGGCGTCGACGCGCTGGTGGCGAAAGGCCAGGAGAATGCGCAACAGAACGGCTTGCAAAATGTGACATTCTTTCATCAAAATCTGGAGGAAGATGTCACGCAGCAGCCCTGGGCAAAACAGGGTTTTGACAAAATCCTGCTCGACCCGGCACGGGCAGGCGCACCGGGCGTGATGCAGCATATAATTAAACTCGCCCCGAAACGCGTGGTCTACGTTTCCTGTAACCCGGCAACGCTTGCCCGGGATAGCGAGGCATTACTCAGCGCGGGTTACCAGATTCAGCGTCTGGCAATGCTGGACATGTTCCCGCACACTGGGCATCTGGAATCAATGGTGTTGTTCGAGCACATCTAATTAGTTTGGCTTGTCGACTTCGACAGGCCCTGGTCCCTAAAGGAGAGGACGATGGTTGCGGTAAGAAGTGCACATCTTAATAAAGCTGGTGAGTTTGACCCTCAAAAATGGATCGCAAGTCTGGGAATTTCCAGCCAGCAGTCGTGTGAACGCTTAACCGAAACCTGGGCCTATTGTCAGCGCACCACGCTGGGGCATCCGGACGCCGAGCTGCTGCTGTGGCGCGGCGTGGAGATGGTCGAAATCTTATCCATGCTCAATATGGATATCGAAACGCTGCAGGCCGCGCTTCTGTTCCCGCTTGCCGATGCGGACGTCGTCACGGAAGACGTGCTGCGTGAAAGCGTCGGAAAATCGGTCGTGGCGCTGATCCACGGTGTCCGCGATATGGCGGCCATTCGTCAGCTCAAAGCCGCGCACACCGATTCCGTCTCCTCTGAACAGGTCGATAACGTTCGCCGGATGCTGCTGGCCATGGTGGATGATTTCCGCTGCGTGGTCATCAAGCTTGCCGAGCGTATCGCCCACCTGCGTGAAGTGAAGGACGCGCCGGAAGATGAGCGCGTACTCGCCGCCAAAGAGTGTACAAACATCTATGCGCCGCTGGCGAACCGCTTAGGCATTGGTCAGCTCAAATGGGAGCTGGAAGACTACTGCTTCCGTTATCTGCACCCGGCGGAATATAAGCGCATTGCGAAACTGCTGCATGAACGCCGTATCGACCGCGAACACTATATTGAAGAATTTGTCAGCGGGTTGCGCCAGTCGATGAAGGAAGAGAACGTCCGTGCCGAAGTGTACGGTCGGCCAAAGCATATCTACAGCATCTGGCGCAAAATGCAGAAGAAACACCTCGCCTTTGACGAGCTGTTCGACGTGCGTGCCGTGCGTATTGTGGCGGAGCGTCTGCAGGACTGCTACGCCGCACTGGGGATCGTGCACACGCACTTCCGCCATCTGCCAGATGAGTTCGATGACTATGTCGCCAACCCGAAACCTAACGGCTACCAGTCTATTCATACCGTGGTGCTGGGCCCCGGCGGTAAAACGGTTGAAATTCAGATCCGTACCAAACAGATGCACGAAGACGCCGAGCTGGGTGTCGCCGCGCACTGGAAATACAAAGAGGGCACCTCGGGCGGAGCGCGCACCGGTCACGAAGACCGCATTGCCTGGCTGCGTAAGCTGATTGCGTGGCAGGAGGAGATGGCCGACTCCGGTGAGATGCTCGACGAAGTCCGCAGCCAAGTCTTCGACGACCGGGTGTACGTCTTTACGCCGAAAGGGGACGTTGTTGACCTGCCTGCCGGGTCAACGCCGCTCGACTTTGCCTATCACATCCACAGCGATGTCGGGCACCGCTGCATTGGTGCGAAAATCGGCGGGCGCATTGTGCCGTTCACCTACCAGCTGCAGATGGGCGATCAGATCGAAATCATCACCCAGAAGCAGCCAAACCCGAGCCGCGACTGGCTGAACCCGAACCTGGGGTATGTCACCACCAGCCGCGGACGCTCCAAAATTCACGCCTGGTTCCGTAAACAGGATCGTGACAAGAACATCCTTGCCGGTCGCCAGATCCTGGATGACGAGCTGGAGCATATAGGCATCAGCCTGAAAGAGGCGGAGAAGTTCCTGCTGCCGCGTTACAACTTTAATGAGCTCGATGAGCTGTTAGCGGCCATTGGCGGCGGCGATATTCGTCTCAACCAGATGGTGAATTTCCTGCAGGCGCAGTTCAACAAGCCAAGTGCGGCAGAGCAGGATGCGGCGGCGCTGAAACAGCTGCAGCAGAAAACCTATGCACCGCAGCAGCGCAGCAAAGACAATGGCCGCGTGGTGGTGGAAGGCGTCGGCAATCTGATGCACCACATCGCCCGCTGCTGCCAGCCTATCCCGGGGGACGACATCGTCGGCTTTATCACCCAGGGGCGTGGGATTTCGATTCACCGCTCAGACTGTGACCAGCTTGCTGAGCTGCAGTCGCATGCGCCGGAACGCATCGTTGAAGCCGTCTGGGGTGAAAGCTACTCTGCCGGCTACTCGCTGGTGGTGCGCGTCACCGCCAACGACCGCAGTGGACTGCTGCGCGACATTACGACCATTCTTGCCAATGAGAAGGTCAACGTGCTGGGCGTTGCCAGCCGCAGCGATACCCGCGAGCAGCTTGCCACCATCGATATGACCATCGAAATCTACAACCTGCAGGTGCTGGGCCGCGTGCTTGGCAAACTGAACCAGGTCCCGGATGTGATTGACGCGCGTCGTCTCCACGGCGGTTAAACATCCTCTTCTGTAAGCCGGGTAAGGCAACGCCGCCACCCGGCATTTTTTCATCAGGACAGAACTATGACTCAAATCGACCGCCTGCTCGGCATCATGAAACGCCTGCGCGACCCGGAAAACGGCTGCCCGTGGGATAAAGAGCAGACTTTCGCGACTATCGCCCCGTACACCCTCGAAGAGACCTATGAAGTACTGGACGCCATTTCACGTGAGGACTTTGACGACCTGCGCGGCGAACTCGGTGACCTGCTGTTTCAGGTGGTGTTCTATGCGCAGATGGCGCAGGAAGAGGGACGTTTTAATTTTAACGATATCTGCGCCGCTATTAGCGACAAGCTTGAGCGCCGCCATCCGCATATCTTTGGCGATGCCACGGCGGGCAACAGCGCGGAAGTGCTGGCGCGCTGGGAGCAGATTAAAAGCGCCGAGCGGGCTGAAAAATCCCAACACTCCGCGCTGGATGACATCCCGCTGAGTCTGCCCGCCCTGATGCGTGCCCATAAGATCCAGAAACGCTGCTCGGCAGTAGGGTTTGACTGGCACTCGCTTGGCCCGGTACTGGACAAAGTCCATGAAGAAATCGACGAAGTGATGCACGAAGCGCAGCAGGCCGTGGTGGATGAAGCAAAGCTTGAAGAAGAGATGGGCGATTTGCTGTTCGCCACCGTCAACCTTTCGCGCCACCTGGGTGTAAAAGCGGAAACGGCCCTGCAAAAAGCCAACCTTAAGTTCGAACGACGCTTTCGCGAAGTCGAGCGCATTGTGGCCTCGCGCGGCCTGGAAATGACCGGAATTGATCTCGATGTGATGGAAGAAGTCTGGCAGGAAGTAAAACGCCAGGAATCTGATCTCTAACGGAATTTTGCGATCAAGCGCAATTTGTGTGATTTTTTAAATGACAAGCGCTTGATTTGCGTCAAAAACATTTACCCAAAAGGGGCTATTTTCTCACTCCTTATGTTTGTCATGGCCTGGAATGGAGACGGAGAATGAAAGTTTGTGGCGCTCGCCGTGTTCGGGTATACTACTTTCCCGTCCTGGTTATTCCATCGTTTCACCCTAACTTCTCAGGTTCAGCATGACAACGAACTATATTTTTGTGACCGGCGGGGTCGTATCCTCTCTGGGTAAAGGCATTGCCGCAGCCTCCCTCGCAGCCATTCTTGAAGCCCGTGGCCTCAATGTGACCATGATGAAACTGGATCCGTACATCAACGTCGATCCTGGCACCATGAGCCCAATCCAACACGGGGAAGTGTTCGTTACTGAAGACGGCGCTGAAACCGATCTGGATCTTGGCCACTACGAGCGTTTCATTCGCACCAAAATGACCCGTCGTAACAACTTCACGACTGGCCGTATCTACTCCGACGTTCTGCGTAAAGAGCGCCGTGGTGATTATCTGGGTGCGACCGTTCAGGTTATCCCGCACATCACTAACGCTATCAAAGAACGCATCATTGCGGGTGGCGAAGGCCACGACGTGGTGCTGGTTGAAATCGGCGGTACCGTAGGTGATATCGAATCCCTGCCGTTCCTGGAAGCGATTCGCCAACTGGCGGTTGATATCGGTCGTGAACACGCGCTGTTCATGCACCTGACGCTGGTGCCTTACATGGCAGCCGCAGGTGAAGTGAAAACCAAACCGACTCAGCACTCCGTGAAAGAGCTGCTCTCCATCGGTATTCAGCCTGACATTCTGGTTTGCCGCTCCGATCGCGCGGTTCCGGCAAACGAACGTGCGAAAATTGCATTGTTCTGTAACGTGCCTGAAAAAGCCGTTATTTCAATGAAAGATGTCGATTCCATTTATAAAATCCCGGGCCTGTTGAAATCACAGGGCCTGGACGATTATATTTGTAAACGATTCAGCTTGAACTGTCCGGAAGCTAACCTGTCTGAATGGGAACAGGTTATTTATGAAGAAGCCAATCCGGCTGGTGAAGTGACTATCGGTATGGTCGGCAAGTACATCGAACTGCCGGATGCCTATAAGTCTGTTATCGAAGCGCTGAAACACGGTGGTCTGAAGAACCGCGTCTCCGTGAACATCAAGCTGATTGATTCGCAGGATGTTGAAACACGTGGCGTCGAAATTCTGAAAGATCTGGATGCGATTCTCATCCCTGGCGGCTTCGGCTACCGTGGTGTAGAAGGCAAGATCGCCACTGCACGCTATGCGCGTGAAAACAATATTCCATACCTCGGCATCTGCCTGGGTATGCAGGTTGCGCTGATCGAATTTGCGCGCAACGTAGCGGGAATGGAAAACGCGAACTCTACGGAATTTGTGCCAGACTGTAAGTACCCTGTAGTGGCGCTTATCACTGAATGGCGCGACGAAGACGGTAACGTCGAAGTCCGTACCGAGAAGAGCGATCTGGGTGGCACTATGCGTCTTGGCGCACAGGCCTGCCAGCTGTCTGACGATAGCGTGGTTCGTAAGCTGTATGGCGAACCGGTCATCACCGAGCGTCATCGTCACCGCTATGAAGTCAACAACATGTTGTTGAAACAAATTGAAGCTGCGGGTCTGCGTGTTGCGGGCCGCTCCGGGGATGATCAGTTAGTCGAGATCATCGAAGTGCCAAACCACCCATGGTTTGTCGCCTGCCAATTCCACCCGGAATTTACTTCAACGCCACGTGACGGGCATCCGCTGTTTGCAGGTTTCGTGAAAGCCGCCAGCGAGTATCAGAAGCGTCAGGCGAAGTAAAAAAGTTAGAACGGCAACGCGTACCCCCGGTACGCGTTGTTTGTCTGGAGTTTTAGTTTAACTTGTACTGAGGAAAATCTAATGTCCAAAATCGTTAAAGTCATCGGTCGTGAAATCATCGACTCCCGTGGTAACCCGACCGTTGAAGCCGAAGTTCATCTGGAAGGTGGTTTCGTCGGTATGGCAGCTGCTCCATCAGGTGCTTCTACTGGTTCCCGCGAAGCGCTGGAACTGCGCGATGGCGACAAATCCCGTTTCATGGGCAAAGGCGTACTGAAAGCTGTTGGCGCTGTAAACGGTCCTATTGCTCAGGCAATCATTGGCAAAGACGCTAAAGACCAGGCTGGCATCGACAAGATCATGATCGATCTGGACGGTACTGAAAACAAATCTAACTTCGGTGCGAACGCAATCCTGGCGGTTTCCCTGGCGAACGCCAAAGCCGCTGCGGCAGCGAAAGGTATGCCACTGTTCGAGCACATCGCTGAACTGAACGGCACCCCAGGCAAATACTCCATGCCTGTACCAATGATGAACATCATCAACGGTGGTGAGCACGCAGACAACAACGTTGATATTCAGGAATTCATGATTCAGCCAGTTGGCGCGAAAACCCTGAAAGAAGCAGTGCGTATGGGTTCTGAAGTGTTCCACAACCTGGCTAAAGTTCTGAAAGCAAAAGGTATGAACACGGCTGTGGGTGACGAAGGTGGCTACGCGCCAAACCTGGGTTCTAACGCAGAAGCACTGGCTGTTATCGCTGAAGCAGTAAAAGCCGCTGGCTATGAGCTGGGCAAAGACATCACTCTGGCGATGGACTGCGCAGCATCTGAATTCTACAAAGACGGTAAATACGTTCTGGCTGGCGAAGGCAACAAAGCGTTCACCTCTGAAGAGTTCACTCACTTCTTGGAAGACCTGACCAAACAGTACCCAATCGTTTCTATCGAAGACGGTCTGGACGAGTCTGACTGGGATGGTTTCGCATACCAGACTAAAGTACTGGGCGACAAAATCCAGCTGGTTGGTGACGATCTGTTCGTAACCAACACCAAGATCCTGAAAGAAGGCATCGAGAAAGGCATCGTTAACTCCATCCTGATCAAATTCAACCAGATCGGTTCTCTGACCGAAACTCTGGCAGCGATCAAAATGGCGAAAGACGCTGGCTACACCGCTGTTATCTCTCACCGTTCTGGCGAAACTGAAGACGCTACCATCGCTGACCTGGCTGTTGGTACCGCTGCAGGCCAGATCAAAACCGGTTCTATGAGCCGTTCTGACCGTGTTGCTAAATACAACCAGCTGATTCGTATCGAAGAAGCGCTGGGCGAAAAAGCACCTTACAACGGTCGTAAAGAGATCAAAGGCCAGGCATAATTGCTTAAGCCTTAAAATGAAAATGCCAGTCGAAAGACTGGCATTTTTTTTGGTTATTTGAAATCAACCGCCATTTGCTCCGGGATGCTCAACCCCCGGGTAGTTTGTACGCAGCGGGCAATATAGTCCGTAAAACGCGGCGGTTTAGGCATGCCCATACTGAGCAGCTTGTCGTTGCTAAAACGTACGTTCAGCGTGGCAAAGGCCCCGTATAAGCGCATTGCTCTCAGCATCAGCCGTTCGTTGCAGGGGCCAAAAATATCCTTCAGCTCACGTCGCATTCTGACCAGCGTTTCGTAACTTACCTGGGCATACTTATCACCGACCGGGGCTTTCTCCAGCGCCTGTGCCATCGCATTATCAATATCCGCAAAGCGCACGCTGTTCTCTTCTCCGGCAGAAATATGTATCACTTCTCCCGGCTGCGCAGTGCTGTTAAGCAGCATCAGCAGCGCATCGGCGCAGTAATCCACCGGGACGACATCTATTTTGTCTTCCATTGAGCACATGAATTTTTGCAGCATTAGCCCCATGCTGAAGACCCAGAAAATACTGCTCGACGGCGTACAGCCATGACGGGTATGGCCGACCACGATGGACGGACGGGCGATGAGCAGCGGCAGGTTGGGACAGTGCTGGCGCATCAGTTGTTCAATGGTGGATTTCGAATACGTATATTCCACCAGATGCTCGGCGTTTTCTCTGAACTCCGCGCTTTCGGCGACCAGCGAATCCTGCTCCGGCGTGCACGACATGGCTGTTCCCACATGCAGAAAGCGCTGTAAACCGGCAACCTGGTTCATGCGTCTGGCGAGCGCCAGCGTCCCTTCCACATTCACTTTCCAGATCAGCGGATTGTTACCAAATGACGCGACGGCCGCGCAGTTAAGAACATGCGTCACTTGTTCCAGACGCGGGTCGTTCAGGAATCCCTCCGGCTGGCTGAGATCGCCGATAAGGATATTCTCCTCGTTCAACGCGGCCAGCGTCTCCTCTGAAACCTTGAATTTACGCATGTTGTCCCGCACGCGTTCCAGCCCCTGTCGCGGGTCACTGGCGCGCGCAAGCAGCAGTAATTTTACTGAACTATTGCTGGTCAGTATTTTTTCAAGTACTGCACCGCCCAGAAAACCAGTCACGCCTGTAATAAATAACATATTAATCTATACCGTCTCATAATGATTGATGAGGCGGATTGTAGGCAGGCAAAAGTAAACGGCATTTAAATAGAAAAATGGCAAACCTGACGGCGTCTTAAGCTTATTTTAAGGTAAGGAATTCAGGTGGAAATATTGGACACTAGCGGAGTAAGAAAAATTCAATTTATAAATCAAATAATTTTAACATTCTGATTTTGTTCTATTATTTGTGCGATTTTATTGCTTTTAATACGCATTGAATATGTAATAAATAAAATAATTTGTTACACCATTATGCCGCGCACGAAATAACCGTATCAGCACTTAAATGGAATCGACATCACGCCGTGCAGGCTATTTTATTTAGCCTGCAAAGGGTTTTAAAGTAATAAAGGCAGCGTTGCGCTCGCGGTTTGCTGGCTAACTTCACCGTAATGGCTATCAATCGCAATCAGGGAAGTTGTAAGCAATTCAACCAGTAACATTACGCCCACTTTAGCATTGAGCGCGCCTGCGCTGAGTGGTCCTTCCGGTTTTGCGGCGACCAGCTGCATATCGCTAAGCGAAGCCAGCGGGCTGCGGGGTGTATTGCTAAGGGATAACACCTTAACGCCGCGTTTGCGTGCAAGTTTTACGACGTGGAGCAAATCCCGCGTTGAACCGGAACTGGAAATGGCCACCACCAGCGTCCCTTCTGGAAGCGTTGCTGCATTCATGGCCGCACGATGCATATCGCTAAAAAGCTGTGCAGGTTTGCCGAGTCGCAACAGTTTGTAATGTAAATACTCACCGAGGATCGCGCTGGCGGCCACCCCATATATTTGTACGGCTTGCGCCTGATGCAGCGCCTGAGCGGCCTTTTCCAGCAGTGCTCTGTCGAGCAGTCTGGCGGTATCCTGCAGCGCCTGAACAGACTCATCGACGACGTTATCAATTTCGTCCCCGGCCACGCGTGCGGGCTGACCCTGCTGAATATCCAGCGCCAGTGCCATCTTGAATTCGTTATAGCCTTTGCAGCCGAGCGTCCGGCAAAGACGCGTCACGCTGGCTTCACTGGTGTGGCTCTCCCGTGCCAGTTCGGTGATCGTCAGGTAGAGCACCCGGGCCGGATCGTTGAGAACAAACTCTCCCAGTTTTTTTTGCGTGGGGCTGTACCCGGAAGCCTCCTGGCGCAGCTTCAGCAGCAGGTTTTCATGGTCTGACATGCTAGATCCTTAATGCGTTTCTCTGCGTCCTAGTGTGGCGGAAAGCGGGGCAGGGATGCCAGTCATTTCGAAAAAGTATGATCGTCGTCCTGGTTTTTGATGGTAATTTTCACTATTAAGTATAGTTATGGTAAAAATTTTCATCGTTAACTGAGGGGATGAAAAAATGATGCAAATGTTCAGTGGTGCTTCGTCCGGCGGATGGTTTGAAAAAGCGCAGCGCTTTGGCAAATCCTTTATGTTACCCATCGCCGTACTGCCTGCGGCGGGTCTGCTGCTGGGGATAGGCGGCGCGTTATCGAATCCCAATACGCTTACGGCATATCCGTTTTTAGATGTGGGCTGGTTACAGGCTATTTTTACCATCATGAGCAGCGCCGGTTCGATTGTGTTCGCGAATCTGTCGGTGCTGTTTGCCGTTGGGGTTGCCGTCGGGCTGGCAAAAAATGATAAAGGTACGGCAGGGCTGGCGGCGTTACTCGCGTTTCTGGTCATGAATGCCACCATTAACGCACTGCTGATCCTCACCGGAAAACTGGCGCACGAGAATCCGGGGGCGGTCGGGCAAGGCATGACGCTGGGGATCCAGACGCTGGAGACCGGCGTATTTGGTGGGGTGGTCATTGGTCTTGTGACCTGCGCGCTGCATCATCGGTTTAATAAGATCGCGCTGCCACAATTTCTGGGATTCTTTGGCGGGTCACGCTTTGTGCCGATTATCAGTTCACTGGCTGCGATCCTGGTCGGAGCCTTAATGACCGTAGTCTGGCCACATTTCCAGAAGCTGATCTTTGGTCTGGGCGGGCTGGTGGATGCGACCGGTTATCTGGGAACACTGCTGTACGGCTTCATTTTGCGCATGCTGGGCCCGTTCGGTTTACACCACATCTTCTACCTTCCGTTCTGGACCACCGCGCTTGGCGGCAGCGAGATTGTCAACGGGCAACTGGTTGAAGGTACGCAGCGGATCTTCTTCGCTCAGCTGGCCGATCCCACGACGCGCCAGTTTTATGAAGGAACGTCGCGCTTCATGTCCGGGCGCTTTATCACGATGATGTTTGGTTTGCTCGGGGCCTGCCTTGCGATGTATCACACGGCTAAACCGGAGAACAAAAAACGCGTCGCGGGGTTGTTGCTTTCAGCGGCATTAACCTCCTTCCTGACGGGGATCACCGAGCCCATCGAGTTCTCCTTCCTGTTTATCGCGCCGGTGCTGTACGTCATTCACGCATTTTTTGACGGGCTGGCGTTTATGCTCGCGCATATTTTACACATCACCATTGGGCAGACCTTCTCCGGCGGTTTTATCGACTTTGTGCTGTTCGGCATTTTGCAGGGGGAGGCCAAAACCCACTGGATGTTAGTGCCGCTGGTGGGTGTACCGTGGTTCTTCCTCTACTACTTCACGTTCCGCTATCTGATTTATCGCTTTGATTTTGCCACGCCGGGTCGGGAAAAGGAGGCGGTGGCCAATGACGTGACGTTCGCCCAGAACGAACGCGCAAGTGCGGTGATCGCCGGACTGGGCGGAAAAGACAATCTGGAAGAGGTGGACTGCTGCGCCACGCGTCTTCGCGTCACGGTTAAAGATGGCAGCAAAGTGAATGACGCGGCGCTGAAAGCCACCGGTGCGCCCGGCGTGATTGTGCGCGGAAATGGCGTTCAGGTCATTTATGGTCCGCATGTCACGATTATCAAAAACGAAGTGGAAGAGATCTTATCGTAATGAAAACTGTACTGGATACCCTGAAGGGAAAACTGGTCGTCTCCTGTCAGGCGCTTGAGAACGAACCGTTGCATAGCCCGTTTATTATGTCGCGGATGGCGCTGGCGGCGCGTCAGGGAGGGGCTGCGGCCATCCGTGCCAACAGCGTGGTGGATATTGAGGCGATCAAAGAGCAGGTTACGCTGCCGGTTATTGGCATCATCAAGCGGGAGTACCCCGACAGCGAGGTGTTTATCACCGCGACGATGAAAGAGGTGGATGAACTGATGACCGTCTCCCCGGCGATCATTGCGCTTGATGCGACCGACAGGGCGCGGCCTGGTGGGGAATCTCTGGCAACGCTGGTTACGCGCATTCGTACCCGTTACCCCTCGGTGCTGCTTATGGCTGATATAGCCACTGTTGATGAGGCCGTCACGGCGCAGGCGCTGGGGTTTGATTGTGTCGGGACCACGCTTTACGGCTATACCGCGCAGACCGCCGGACACGCCTTACCCGATGATGACTGTCAGTTTCTGAAAGCGGTACTGGCAGCCGTCACGGTACCGGTGGTGGCCGAAGGTAACGTGGATACCCCGGAACGCGCCGCCAGATGTCTGGCGCTGGGGGCGCATATGGTGGTGGTGGGCGGGGCAATCACCCGCCCGCAGCAGATTACGGAACGCTTTATGTCGGCAATTGACGCGCAAAGCACCGATCGAGCATGACCATCTCACGGGGATCTGCGATACTTATCGTTTATCCCCTTAACTGAGATGACTATGCAGTACCCGATTAACGAGATGTTCCAGACCCTGCAAGGCGAGGGTTACTTTACCGGCGTTCCCGCAATTTTTATTCGTTTACAGGGATGCCCGGTTGGCTGTGCCTGGTGTGATACCAAACATACGTGGGATAAACTCGCAGATCGGGAAGTGTCGCTATTTAGCGTTCTGGCGAAAACCAAAGAGAGCGATAAGTGGGGGGCTGGCAGCGCGGAAGATCTGCTGGCCATTATTGGTCGTCAGGGCTGGACGGCGCGCCATGTGGTCATTACCGGGGGCGAACCCTGCATCCACGATCTGACGCCGCTGACCGAACTGCTCGAAAAGAACGGCTATAGCTGCCAGATTGAAACCAGCGGTACGCATGAAGTGCGCTGCTCCCACACCACATGGGTAACGGTATCGCCTAAAGTAAACATGCGCGGCGGCTACGACGTACTGTCTCAGGCGCTGGAACGTGCTGATGAGATTAAACACCCGGTAGGGCGAGTACGTGATATCGAAGCGCTGGATGAACTGCTGGCGACGCTGACGGACGAAAAACAGCGCGTGATTGCGCTGCAACCTATCAGCCAGAAAGAAGACGCCACGCGCCTGTGCATTGAAACCTGTATCGCGCGTAACTGGCGCCTGTCGATGCAGACGCACAAATACCTGAATATTGCCTAAAAAAAGCCCGGTGGCGCTAGCGCTTACCGGGCCTACGGTTCCAGGCTTTTGTTGGCCGGGTAAGGCGAAGCCGACCCCCGGCAAGCATCACTCGCCGCGATACACGCAGCCTGCCGTACAGGTCTCTTTGATCATCACTGCGCTCAGCAGCGGTACCAGCGGTTTCATCTGATCCCAAATCCATTTTGCCAGCACTTCGCTGGTCGGGTTTTCAAGACCCGGGATATCGTTCAGGTAATAGTGATCCAGACGATCGTAAGTCGGCTTAAATGCCGCCTTCAGCTCAGCAAAGTCCATGATCCAACCGGTATGCGGATCAACTTCACCGGTGATCTCAAGACGCACCATAAACGAATGCCCGTGCAGACGGCCGCATTTATGTCCCTCAGGAACATGCGGAAGGTGGTGGGCGGCTTCGAAGGTGAAATCTTTAAACAGTGTGGTGGACATGATCGCTCTCAGTAATGCGGAAAAAACCGCCGCATAGTACCGGAAAGCACAATTTTTAGCATTAACTAAAACGGCCTTTACCTTTATTGCAGCAAAAAAGCCGTCGCTTTGTGATTTATATCCTTATTTTACAGTCGGTTAGTTTATCGCTTTTACCGTTAAGAACGATAACTAAAACAGGTTAGTCCATTTGGTTATTTATTATTTCCATCCCTTCTTTAATTGTTATTATCCTCGCCGTTAACCTTATCTTCAGTTTGGATTTATTCGCTTAAAGTCCGCTTGGCTACTGGAACATAACGACGCATGACAACACAGGCCCCACCTTCAAATTTGCTTCCCCTGAACCCGGAGCAACTGGCGCGCCTTCAGGCTGCCACCTCTGATTTTTCTCCCACCCAGCTTGCCTGGGTCTCTGGCTATTTCTGGGGAATGCTCAACCAGCAGCCTGGCGCTGTGGCTGCGGCTCCGGCAACGGCGGTAGAAATTCCTGCCATTACGCTTATCTCCGCTTCGCAGACGGGCAATGCCCGCCGCGTGGCAGAAGCGCTGCGTGACGACCTGCTGGCCGCCAAACTGAACGTGAACCTGGTAAACGCCGGGGATTATAAATTCAAACAGATCGCGTCAGAAAAACTGCTGGTGGTTGTGGCCTCAACGCAGGGCGAGGGTGAACCCGCTGAAGAGGCGGTCGCGCTGCATAAATTCCTGTTCTCGAAAAAAGCGCCCAGACTCGATGGCACTGCGTTTGCCGTGTTCGGCCTGGGCGATACCTCTTATGAATTCTTCTGCCAGTCCGGCAAAGATTTTGACAGCAAGCTGGCGGAGCTGGGCGCAGAGCGCCTGCTGGACCGCGTTGATGCAGATGTGGAATACCAGGCTGCCGCTGCAGAGTGGCGTGCGCGCATTGTTGACGTGCTGAAAGCACGCGTACCGAAAGAGACACCAGCCCAGGCTGCGATCACCGCGACCGGCGTGGTCAACGACATTCACACCAGCCCGTACACCAAAGAGGCGCCGCTGTCGGCAAGCCTGTCGGTTAATCAAAAAATTACCGGCCGCGACTCTGAAAAAGATGTGCGCCATATCGAGATCGATCTGGGCGACTCGGGTCTGCGCTATCAGCCTGGCGATGCGCTGGGGGTCTGGTATCAAAACGATCCGGCGCTGGTCAAGGAGCTGGTCGAACTGCTGTGGCTGAAAGGCGACGAGCCTGTCACCGTCGAAGGCAAAACGCAGCCCCTCTCTGAAGCGCTGCAGTGGCACTTCGAGCTGACGGTGAATACCGCCAATATCGTTGAGAACTATGCCACCTTAACGCGCAGCGAATCGCTGCTGCCGTTAGTGGGCGATAAGGCAAAGCTGCAGCATTACGCGGCGACCACACCGATTGTCGATATGGTGCGTTTCTCGCCGGCACAGCTGGATGCCGAGGCGCTGATCGGCCTGCTGCGTCCGCTCACGCCGCGTCTGTACTCCATTGCCTCATCGCAGGCTGAAGTCGAGAGCGAAGTGCACATCACCGTGGGCGTGGTGCGGTACGACATCGAAGGCCGTGCCCGCGCGGGCGGTGCCTCCAGCTTCCTGGCCGATCGCGTGGAGGAAGAGGGCGAAGTGCGCGTCTTTATCGAGCACAACGACAACTTCCGTCTGCCGGCGAACCCGGAAACGCCGGTAATCATGATTGGCCCGGGTACCGGCATTGCGCCGTTCCGTGCCTTTATACAGCAGCGTGCGGCGGACGAGGCACCGGGTAAAAACTGGCTGTTCTTCGGCAACCCGCACTTTACCGAAGATTTCCTCTATCAGGTTGAGTGGCAGCGCTACGTGAAAGAAGGGGTGCTGACCCGTATCGATCTGGCCTGGTCGCGCGATCAGAAAGAAAAAGTATACGTACAAGACAAACTGCGCGAACAGGGCGCAGAGCTGTGGCGCTGGATCAATGACGGTGCCCACATTTATGTCTGCGGTGACGCCAATCGCATGGCGAAAGACGTTGAGCAGGCACTGCTGGAAGTGATTGCCGAATTCGGCGGTATGGATGCCGAAGCGGCGGATGAATTTTTAAGTGAGCTGCGCGTTGAGCGCCGTTATCAGCGAGATGTCTACTAATGAGCGAAAAACATCCAGGACCCCTGGTGGTCGAAGGTAAACTGTCAGACGCCGAGCGCATGAAGCTGGAAAGCAACTATCTGCGCGGCACCATTGCTGAAGATCTGAATGACGGTCTCACCGGCGGTTTCAAAGGCGACAACTTCCTGCTGATCCGTTTCCACGGCATGTATCAACAGGACGACCGCGACATTCGCGCCGAGCGTGCTGAACAGAAGCTGGAGCCGCGTCACGCGATGCTGTTGCGCTGCCGTCTGCCGGGCGGAGTGATCACCACGACACAGTGGCAGGCGATTGATAAATTCGCCGGTGAAAACACCATTTACGGCAGCATTCGTCTGACCAACCGTCAGACCTTCCAGTTCCACGGCATTCTGAAGAAGAACGTGAAGCCGGTACACCAGATGCTGCACTCCGTCGGACTGGATGCGCTGGCGACGGCCAACGACATGAACCGTAACGTGCTCTGCACCTCGAACCCGTATGAGTCCGAGCTGCACGCTGAAGCCTATGAGTGGGCGAAGAAGATCTCCGAGCACCTGCTGCCGCGTACCCGCGCTTATGCGGAGATCTGGCTCGATCAGGAAAAAGTCGCGACCACCGATGAAGAACCGATCCTCGGTCAGACCTATCTGCCGCGTAAGTTCAAAACCACGGTGGTGATCCCGCCGCAGAACGACATCGATCTGCACGCCAACGACATGAACTTTGTGGCAATTGCCGAAAACGGCAAGCTGGTGGGCTTTAACCTGCTGGTGGGCGGCGGTCTGTCCATTGAACACGGTAACAAGAAAACCTATGCCCGCACCGCGAGCGAGTTCGGCTTCCTGCCGCTGGAGCATACGCTGGCCGTGGCGGAAGCGGTGGTCACCACCCAGCGCGACTGGGGTAACCGTACCGACCGTAAAAATGCGAAAACCAAATACACCCTGGAGCGCGTGGGCGTTGAGACGTTCAAAGAGGAAGTGGAGCGTCGAGCGGGGATCAAATTTGAGCCGATCCGCCCTTACGAATTCACCGGTCGCGGCGATCGCATCGGCTGGGTAAAAGGCATCGACAATAAATGGCACCTGACGCTGTTTATCGAAAACGGCCGTATTCTGGATTACCCGGGCCGTCCGCTGAAAACCGGCCTGCTGGAAATCGCGAAGATCCACAAAGGTGAGTTCCGCATTACCGCCAACCAGAACCTGATTATTGCTGGTGTGCCGGAAAGTGAAAAGGCGAAAATTGAGGCGCTGGCGCGTGACCATGGGTTGATGAATGCGGTCAAACCGCAGCGCGAAAACTCGATGGCCTGCGTGTCGTTCCCGACCTGTCCGCTGGCGATGGCGGAAGCGGAACGTTTCCTGCCGTCATTTACGGACAAAGTGGAAGCGATTCTGGAAAAACACGGTATTCCGGACGAGCATATTGTTATGCGCGTTACCGGCTGTCCGAACGGCTGTGGCCGCGCGATGCTGGCCGAGCTTGGGCTGGTGGGGAAAGCGCCGGGTCGCTATAACCTGCACCTGGGCGGTAACCGTATCGGCACGCGTATTCCGCGTATGTTCCGCGAGAATATCACTGAGCCAGAAATTCTCGATTCCATCGACGAGCTTGTCGGGCGCTGGGCGAAAGAGCGCGAAGCGGGTGAAGGCTTCGGCGACTTTACGGTGCGTGCGGGCATTATTCGCCCGGTGCTCGATCCCGCAAGGGATTTCTGGGAGTAACCACGAGAGGTAATTATGTCCGTACTCGATCTAAACGCGCTTAACGCATTGCCAAAAGTCGAACGCATTCTGGCACTCGCAGAAACCAACGCCCAACTGGAAAAGCTGGACGCCGAAGGGCGCGTGGCGTGGGCGCTGGAAAACCTGCCGGGTGACTACGTGCTGTCGTCGAGCTTTGGCATTCAGGCGGCGGTCAGTTTGCATCTGGTGAATCAGATCCGCCCGGATATTCCGGTGATCCTCACCGATACCGGCTATCTGTTTCCGGAAACCTACCAGTTTATCGATGAGCTGACGGACAAGCTTAAGCTGAACCTGAAAGTGTACCGCGCGGAGCAGAGCGCGGCCTGGCAGGAGGCGCGCTACGGCAAACTCTGGGAGCAGGGCGTTGAGGGCATTGAGAAATACAATGAGATCAACAAGGTCGAGCCGATGAACCGTGCGCTGAAAGAGCTGAACGCGCAGACCTGGTTTGCCGGTCTTCGCCGCGAGCAGTCCGGCAGCCGGGCCACGCTGCCGGTGCTGGCGGTGCAGCGCGGCGTGTTTAAAGTGCTGCCGATCATCGACTGGGATAACCGTACGGTGTACCAGTACCTGCAAAAACACGGGCTGAAATACCATCCGCTGTGGGATCAGGGCTACCTGTCCGTGGGGGATACCCACACCACGCGCAAATGGGAGCCGGGAATGGCGGAAGAAGAGACGCGTTTCTTTGGGCTGAAGCGCGAGTGCGGGTTACACGAAGGGTAATGATTTTTCCTCCCTCTCCCGGTGGGAGAGGGTTGGGGTGAGGGCATCAGGCCGCACAGCGTTCAAAAACCTCAGGCTTTCCCCGCTTTCGCCAGTTCCTTCACCAGCGGCAGCATCACTTTCACCACATCGCGGCTACGGTGCTCAATGCGCTGCGGCAGTGCGCTATCGATATGCTGCTGATTATCCAGCATCACGTTATGCCAGCTCGTCCCGTCCGGAAAGGCTTTCGTTTTAGCCCGCTGCTGATAGCCATCTTTCTTGCCTAACGCCCAGTTGGTGGCTTCGACGTACAGCACCGGGATGCCCGCTTTATCGAACACTTCACCATCGTTACAGCAGCCCGTTCCGCGCGGATAAGCCGGATTGCCGCCAGGATTGGTCGTGGCATACACGCCATGGCTGCGCGCAATCGCCAGCGCCCGGTCACGGGTCAGTTTACGCACGGTACCCGGCGTACTCTGTCCGCTATTAAAATAGAGCTTATCGCCAACGATTAAATTATCGAGGTTAATCACCAGCAGTGTATTTTTCTTCTCCTCAGCGCTCATGCGCTTAAGGAAATTCTCCGCGCCGAGTTTGCCTTCCTCTTCGCCGCTGGTTGCCACAAAGCGAATACCGTATTTTGTCGGAATGTTTTTCATTCGCTCGGCCAGTTCAAGCATCACGCCCAGACCTGCCGCGTTATCGTCCAGCCCTTGCAGCGTCAGCCCCCCCAGATTGTTATCGGTATCGGCGTCGCTCATGGGCGCGTAAGTGTCCAGGTGCGCCATAATAATGATCTGCTCAGCCGCGCTACCTTCATGTGCCGCAATAACGGTACTGCCGGTCACGTTATGCCAGTTTTTTGTTTTATTTCGTGAGGTGTAGATATAGCGGCTGTGAAACGAGCGGATATCGCTCTGGTAGCCCATATCGGCAAACTGCTGGCGAAGATAGTCAGCGGAAAGCATTTCCGCAGGGGAGCCGGTCATGCGTCCGGGAAAAACGGTGGCAATATGCCGCGCCTGCATATTGGCGATTTCACCATACGGTTGATTTTTTGCCTGAGCCGGAAGGATAAAGCAAACGCCGAGCGCCAGGGCAACGTATCGGTGGCGCATTGCGGAAAACATAGTGAGTCCTTAAAAACAGAGCAAAATTATAACCCGCTTAGTATGAAACTGTGATCGGCCATACACAATTTGAATTGCTCTTAAATGCCCGAAATTTCGCGTGTTAAGCACTTTTTGATATTTGCTTTTTCATCGCGTTATTCCATTGAGTAACTACTCATTCCAATTCGTAATTTCATTCGGTCTAAGCCGCCCCCTATAGTCCCTCTATTCCTCGTTGTTAGTGAGTTGTTGCTTGTGGACTATCTGCCCCTTTTTGCTGCGATTAAAGAAAAACCGGTACTGGTTGTGGGTACGGGTGAAATTGCCGATCGCAAAATCGCGTTTCTGCAGCGCGCGGGCGCGCAGGTGCGGGTTGTCGCAGAAGCGGAGTTCGACGAGTCACAAATCGACAGCGTGGTGCTGGTGATTGCAGCGACGGAGGATCGCGAACTCAACCGACGCGTTTCCGAGGCCGCTCAGGCGCGTTACCGCCTGGTGAACGTGGTCGACGACCAGCCTTTGTGCTCGTTTATCTTCCCGTCGATTGTCGACCGCTCGCCGCTGCTGGTGGCGATCTCCTCCGGCGGTACCGCACCGGTGCTGGCGCGCGTGCTGCGGGAAAAGATTGAAGCGCTGTTACCAACCAGTCTCGGACGTATGGCAGAGAAAGCGAGCTACTGGCGCAACCATCTGAAAACCCGGCTGACCAGCGTAACGGAACGCCGTCGCTTCTGGGAGCGGGTATTCCGTGGCCGCTTTGCCAGCCTGATGCACGCCGGTAATGAGACGGCAGCGCAAAAAATCCTCGAAGACGAGCTGGATAACCCCGGCAGCACGGGCGGCGAGATCATTCTGGTAGGTGCTGGTCCGGGTGATGCCGGGTTACTGACCTTACGCGGACTGCAGGTGCTGCAGGACGCGGACGTGGTGTTCTATGACCATCTGGTCACCGACGGTGTGCGCGAGCTAATTCGTCGCGATGCCGAGCAAATCTGCGTGGGTAAACGCGCAGGCGAGCACTCGGTACCGCAGCACGACACCAATCAGATGCTGGTTGCCGCAGCGAAAGCAGGCAAAACCGTGGTGCGCCTTAAAGGGGGCGATCCGTTCATCTTTGGTCGCGGTGGCGAAGAACTGCAGGCGGCAGCCGAAGCGGGCGTGCCGTTCCAGGTGGTGCCGGGGATTACGGCGGCCTCCGCGGTAACGGCCTACGCAGGTATTCCGCTTACGCACCGCGATTACGCCCAGAGCGTGACCTTTGTGACTGGTCATTATAAGGCCGACAGTACACCGTTTGACTGGTCGCATCTCGCCCAGAGCCGACAGACGCTGGCCATCTATATGGGCACCATGAAGGCGGCGGACATCAGTGAACAACTTATTCAGCACGGTCGCGAGGCGACAACGCCGGTGGCCGTGATTTCTCGCGGTACCCGCGTCGATCAGCGTGTGGTGACCGGTACGCTACAAGACCTTGCAGTCCTGGCGAAAGACGCCCCAATGCCCGCGCTTATTGTGGTGGGCGAAGTGGTACAGCTGCACAGCACGCTCGCCTGGTTTCAACATACAACAGACTCAGAGGGGTTTGGCTCCTCTGTGGTGAATCTGGCTTAAGGAACGGTTATGGACCAAAAACGACTTACTCACCTGCGACAGCTTGAAGCGGAAAGTATCCATATTATCCGCGAAGTGGCCGCCGAGTTCTCTAACCCGGTGATGATGTACTCCATCGGTAAAGATTCCAGCGTGATGCTGCATCTGGCGCGTAAAGCGTTTTATCCGGGTACGCTGCCGTTCCCGCTGCTGCACGTGGATACCGGCTGGAAATTCCGTGAGATGTATGAGTTCCGCGACCGTACCGCCAAAGCCTATGGCTGTGAGCTGCTGGTGCATAAAAACCCGGAAGGGGTGGCGATGGGCATTAACCCGTTTGTTCACGGCAGCGCCAAACACACCGACATCATGAAAACCGAAGGGCTGAAGCAGGCGCTGAACAAGTACGGTTTTGACGCCGCTTTCGGCGGTGCGCGCCGTGACGAGGAGAAATCCCGCGCCAAAGAGCGTATTTACTCCTTCCGCGACCGCTTCCACCGCTGGGATCCGAAAAACCAGCGTCCTGAGCTGTGGCACAACTACAACGGCCAGATCAACAAAGGCGAAAGCATTCGCGTCTTCCCGCTCTCCAACTGGACCGAGCTGGATATCTGGCAGTACATCTATCTGGAAAATATCGAGATCGTTCCGCTTTACCTGGCGGCTGAGCGCCCGGTGCTGGAGCGCGACGGCATGCTGATGATGATCGACGACGATCGCATTGATTTACAGCCGGGCGAAGTGATCAAAAAACAGATGGTGCGTTTCCGTACTCTTGGTTGCTGGCCGCTGACCGGCGCGGTGGAGTCCAACGCGCAAACGCTGCCAGAAATCATCGAAGAGATGCTGGTATCGACCACCAGCGAGCGACAGGGGCGCGTCATTGACCGCGACCAGGCAGGCTCGATGGAGCTGAAGAAACGTCAGGGTTATTTCTAAGGAGCCGCCATGAACACCACGATTGCCCAACAAATTGCCAACGAAGGCGGCGTAGAAGCATACCTGCACGCGCAACAACACAAGAGCCTGCTGCGCTTTCTGACCTGCGGTAGCGTTGATGACGGTAAAAGCACGCTGATTGGTCGCCTGCTGCACGACACGCGTCAGATCTATGAAGACCAGCTCTCTTCCCTGCATAACGACAGCAAACGTCATGGTACTCAGGGCGAAAAGCTCGACCTGGCGCTTTTGGTGGACGGCCTGCAGGCGGAGCGCGAGCAGGGCATCACTATTGATGTTGCGTACCGCTATTTCTCCACCGAAAAACGCAAATTTATTATTGCCGACACGCCGGGGCATGAGCAGTACACCCGCAACATGGCCACCGGTGCATCAACCTGTGAGCTGGCGATCCTGCTGATCGACGCCCGTAAAGGCGTGCTGGATCAAACCCGTCGTCACAGCTTCATCTCCACGCTGCTGGGGATCAAACACCTGGTGGTGGCGGTGAATAAAATGGATCTGGTGAACTTCAGCGAAGAGACCTTCGAGGAGATCCGCCAGAGCTACCTGACCTTTGCTGAACAGTTGCCGGGTAACCTTGATATTCGCTTTGTGCCGCTCTCGGCGCTGGAAGGGGATAACGTTGCCTCCCAGAGCGCCAACATGCCGTGGTACAGCGGCCCGACGCTGCTGGAAGTGCTGGAGACGGTTGAAATTCAGCGCGTGGTGGATACCCAGCCAATGCGCTTCCCGGTGCAGTATGTGAACCGCCCGAACCTCGATTTTCGCGGCTTCTCCGGCACCCTCGCCTCGGGCACCGTCACGGTGGGGCAGCGCGTCAAAGTGCTGCCGTCGGGTGTGGAGTCGTCCATTGCCCGTATCGTCACCTTTGATGGCGATCTTCAGGAAGCGGGGGCCGGTGAAGCAGTGACGCTGGTGCTGAAAGATGAGATTGATATCAGCCGCGGCGATCTGCTGGTGGATGCGCAGGAAACGCTGGCGGCGGTGCAGGGTGCTGCCGTGGATGTGGTGTGGATGGCTGAACAGCCGCTGACCGCAGGCCAAAGCTACGACATCAAAATTGCCGGTAAGAAAACCCGCGCCCGCGTGGACGGTATCCAGTTCCAGGTGGACATCAACAATCTGACCCAGCGTGAAGTGAGCGAACTGCCGCTGAACGGTATTGGCGTGGTGGATCTCACCTTTGACGAGCCGCTGGTGCTGGACAAATATCAGCAAAATCCGGTAACGGGTGGACTTATCTTTATCGATCGCCTGACCAACGTTACCGTTGGTGCAGGCATGGTGCGCGAGCCTAATCAACAGGCGGCAGCGGTGTCTGAATTCAGCGCCTTTGAGCTTGAGCTGAATGCGCTGGTGCGTAAGCACTTCCCGCACTGGGGCGCACGCGATCTGCTGGGAGGCAAGTAATGGCCGCCCATGATGAGAACGTCGTCTGGCATCCTCATCCGGTTACCGTCGCTCAGCGGGAGCAACTCCACGGCCACCGTGGGGTTGTGTTGTGGTTTACCGGGCTGTCCGGCTCCGGTAAATCGACGGTCGCGGGCGCGCTGGAAGAGGCGCTGCATCAGCAGGGGGTGAGCACCTACCTGCTGGATGGCGACAACGTGCGTCACGGCCTGTGCAGTGATTTAGGGTTTAGCGATGAAGACCGCAAGGAGAATATCCGTCGGGTTGGGGAAGTGGCCAGCCTGATGGCGGATGCCGGGCTGGTGGTGCTGACCGCGTTTATCTCGCCTCACCGCGCCGAGCGGCAGATGGTACGCGAGCGCGTCGGTCAGGATCGATTTATCGAGGTGTTTGTCGATACGCCGCTGGAAATCTGCGAAGCGCGCGATCCGAAAGGGCTGTATAAAAAAGCCCGCGCGGGTGAGTTGCGAAACTTCACCGGCATCGACTCGATCTACGAAGCGCCTGAATCCCCTGAGATCCACCTGGAAGGTCAACAATTGGTAACAAATTTAGTAAGCCAATTATTAGACCTGCTCAGACGGGACGATATTATCAGATCCTGAGACGGTATCGTTCGGGAGCTGTCTTCCCGAACGATGAGTCACGGTCACAGGATTAGCTATGCGCAACAGTGAAAACTACATGATTACCACCGGGTCGGATCCGATAGCGACCGACGACGAGACGACCTGGTCCTTTCCCGGGGCCTTCGTCGGCTTCGTCTCGTGGTTGCTGGCGCTGGGCATCCCGTTTCTCATCTACGGCGGTAACACGCTGTTCTTCTTTCTCTACACCTGGCCCTTCTTCCTGGCGCTGATGCCCGTGGCGGTTGTCGTCGGCATCGCCCTGCATTCACTGCTTAACGGCAAACTCCTGTACAGCACCGTTGTCACGATTGTGACGGTGGTCCTGATGTTTGGTCTGTTATTTTTGTGGCTCATGGGCTAACTTCAGCCATAATTCAAACCGTAACCAACTGTGTGACGATATTGAGCAGGGCGATTCTGCGGAAAAAATGTGGTACATTTGCCCGCGATGTTGCGGCATCTCTGTTACTCCGGCATAGAGCGCCGGGGGCGTTGTGGGATGAAGATGCCGTTTTTCAGGGGGCAGGATGGGTAAACTAACGCTGCTGTTGCTGGCTCTGCTGGTCTGGCTGCAATATTCGCTGTGGTTCGGTAAAAACGGACTGCACGACTATAGCCGGGTAAGCGATGACGTCGCGGCTCAGCAGGCAACTAACGCCAAACTTAAGGCGCGAAACGATCAACTTTTTGCTGAAATTGATGACCTCAATGGCGGGCAGGAGGCGATTGAGGAACGCGCACGCAATGAACTCAGTATGACTAAACCGGGCGAAACCTTTTATCGTCTGGTTCCGGATGCGTCTAAACGCAATCAGGGCTCAGCACAAAACAATCGATAATCAGGCCCAGGATTACGACATGGCAGTGACTTTTTCGGACGTATGCGCCGTGGTGCCGGCCGCGGGTTTTGGCCGGCGCATGCAGACAGAATGTCCTAAGCAATACCTCTCTATTGGCGATAAAACGATCCTCGAACATGCCGTGGCGGCGCTGCTGGCGCACCCCCGAGTGACGCGTGTCATCATCGCCATCAGTCCGGGCGATGCCCGGTTCGCACAGTTACCGCTGGCCGCTCATCCGCAGATCACCGTCGTTGATGGCGGTGCCGAGCGCGCCGATTCCGTGCTGGCGGGCATCCAGGCCGCTGGCGATGCCAAGTGGGTGCTGGTCCACGACGCTGCGCGCCCGTGTCTGCATCAGGACGATCTTGCGCGCCTGCTGGCGCTAAGTGAAACCAGTAAAGTCGGTGGCATTCTGGCCGCGCCGGTACGCGATACCATGAAGCGTGCCGAGCCTGGCAAACAGGCTATCGCGCATACCGTTGAGCGCGTCGATCTCTGGCACGCGCTGACGCCACAATTTTTCCCCCGCGAATTACTCCACGACTGCTTAACGCGCGCGCTTAAAGAAGGTGCGACCATCACCGACGAAGCCTCTGCGCTGGAGTATTGCGGTTTCCACCCAACGCTTGTTGAAGGGCGCGCTGATAATATAAAAGTGACGCGCCCGGAAGATTTACAGCTCGCGGAATTTTATCTTACCCGTTCGACCCATCAGGAGAAGGCATAATGCGAATTGGACACGGTTTTGATGTACACGCCTTTGGAGGCGTTGGCCCAATTATCATTGGCGGCGTGCGCATTCCTTATGAAAAAGGGCTGCTGGCGCATTCTGATGGCGACGTGGCGCTACACGCCTTAACCGACGCCTTACTGGGCGCGGCTGCGCTGGGCGATATCGGCAAGCTGTTCCCGGACACCGATCCGGCGTTTAAAGGCGCAGACAGCCGTGCGCTGTTGCGTGAAGCCTGGCGCCGTATTCAGGCGAAGGGCTACACCCTGGGTAACGTCGATGTGACGATCATCGCTCAGGCCCCTAAAATGCTGCCGCATATTCCTCAGATGCGCGTATTTATCGCTGAAGATCTGGGCTGCCATATGGATGACGTCAACGTCAAAGCGACCACCACGGAGAAACTGGGCTTTACCGGTCGCGGCGAAGGCATCGCCTGCGAAGCCGTGGCGCTGCTGGTGAAGGCGAGCAAATGACCGATTTTGACAACCTGACCTACCTGCACGGTAAACCGCAGGTGAGTGGGCTGCTGAAAGCCAGCCCCGAAGATTTCGTGGTCGTGGAAGATTTGGGCTTTGAGCCGGACGGCGAAGGCGAGCATATCCTGGTGCGCATCCTCAAAAATGGCTGCAATACCCGCTTTGTGGCCGATGCGCTGGCTAAATTTCTGAAAATCCATGCCCGCGAAGTGAGCTTCGCCGGGCAGAAAGACAAACACGCGGTCACCGAACAGTGGCTTTGCGCGCGCGTTCCCGGCAATGCGATGCCTGATTTAAGCAAATTTGAGCTTGAGGGCTGTAAGGTGCTGGAGTACGCCCGTCACAAGCGCAAACTGCGTCTGGGGGCGTTGAAAGGTAACAACTTTACCCTCGTACTGCGTGAAGTGACCGACCGTGACGACGTGGAAAAACGCTTGCAGGCCATCAATGAACGCGGTGTGCCTAACTACTTTGGCGCACAGCGTTTTGGCATCGGCGGCAGTAACCTGCAGGGCGCACTGCGCTGGGCGCAGAGCGATGCGCCGGTGCGCGACAGGAATAAACGCAGTTTTTGGTTGTCGGCGGCCCGCAGTGCGTTGTTTAATCAGATCGTAAGCGAACGGCTGAAAAAACCGGACGCGAATCAAGTTGTTGTCGGCGATGCGCTACAATTAGCGGGACGCGGTAGCTGGTTTGTGGCAACGGCCGAAGAAATGGCCGATGTACAGTCGCGCGTGGACGCTAAAACGCTGATGATCACCGCAGCCTTGCCCGGCACGGGCGACTGGGGAACGCAGGGTGACGCGCTGGCCGCGGAGCAGGCAGCCGTGGCCGAAGCGCAAGAATTACAATCATTGCTGGTGCGGGAAAAAGTCGAAGCAGCACGCCGGGCGATGTTGCTCTACCCGCAGCAGTTAAGCTGGAACTGGTGGGATGACGTAACCGTTGAGTTACGCTTCTGGCTGCCGGCAGGTAGCTTTGCCACCAGTGTTGTCAGGGAACTTATCAACACGTCGGGTGATTATGCGAATATTGCTGAGTAACGATGACGGGATCCATGCGCCAGGCATTCAGACGCTGGCGAAACACCTTCGCGAATTTGCGGATGTGCAGGTCGTGGCTCCCGATCGTAACCGCAGTGGAGCGTCTAACTCATTGACGCTGGAGTCGTCGCTTCGCACCTTTGCTTTTGAGAATGGCGATATTGCTGTGCAGATGGGCACGCCAACGGACTGCGTTTTTCTGGGGGTGAATGCGCTGATGCGCCCGCGCCCGGATATCGTCGTTTCCGGGATTAACGCCGGGCCGAATCTGGGTGATGACGTTATCTACTCTGGTACCGTGGCGGCCGCAATGGAAGGCCGTCATCTTGGCTTTCCGGCGCTGGCGGTATCGTTAAATGGTCACACTCATTACGACACGGCGGCAGCGGTAACCTGTTCTATCCTGCGGGCACTGAGCCGTGAACCGCTGCGTACCGGACGCATCCTCAACATCAACGTGCCGGATCTCCCGCTGAATGAAATCAAGGGCATTCGCGTCACGCGTTGCGGAAGCCGTCATCCGGCCGATCAGGTCATCCCGCAGCAGGATCCGCGCGGCAACACGCTCTACTGGATTGGCCCTCCCGGCGATAAGTGCGATGCGGGGCCGGATACCGACTTTGCCGCTGTGGATGAAGGCTATGTCTCGGTAACGCCGCTGCACGTAGATTTAACCGCGTATAGCGCGCATGATGTGGTGTCGGGCTGGCTTGATCGCGCAGGAGTGAACGCGCAATGGTAAGCAAACGTGTACAAACTCTTCTGGAACAACTTCGCGCACAGGGGATCCGCGACGAGCATGTGCTTGACGCGCTCGCCCAGGTTCCGCGTGAGAAATTTGTAGATGAGGCGTTTGAACACAAAGCGTGGGAAAACGTGGCGTTGCCCATCGGGCAGGGCCAGACGATTTCGCAGCCCTACATGGTGGCGCGCATGACGGAGCTGCTGGAGCTCACCCCCGACTCCCGCGTGCTGGAGATTGGCACCGGGTCCGGGTATCAGACTGCGATTCTGGCGCATCTGGTGCATCATGTGTGCTCGGTTGAGCGGATCAAAGGTTTACAGTGGCAGGCGCGTCGTCGCCTGAAACAACTTGATTTACACAATGTTTCGACACGACACGGTGATGGATGGCAGGGTTGGCAGGCTCGCGCCCCGTTTGACGCAATCATCGTGACGGCGGCTCCACCGGAGATCCCTGCGGCCCTGTTGTCGCAGCTGGATGAGGGGGGCATTCTTGTATTGCCTGTTGGCGATGAGCAGCAGCTGTTAAAGCGCGTTCGTCGACGTGGCGACGAGTTTATTATCGATACCGTAGAAGCCGTGCGCTTTGTGCCTCTGGTAAAGGGGGAACTGGCCTAAGACTCGGAATTATCCAGGGTTATTAAGGCAAATTCAGCGTATGGTGTGGCGCGAAAGAGTCGTGCCATCACGGTTAATTTTAAGTCACTGGTAGTTAACACATTCCTGGGGGATAAATGAGCGCGGGAAGCCCTAAATTCACCATCAGCCGTGTTGCGGCATTATCACTGGTTTCGCTCTGGCTGGCAGGCTGTTCGAGTTCTAACAATGCACCTGCGCCTGTCAGTTCTGTTGGCGGAAATAGCGGCTCCGGTAACACGTCCAGCGGAATGTTGATCACGCCGCCGCCTAAAATGGGCACTGCTGCGCCGCAGCAAACACCACAAATTCAGCCTGTGCAACATCCTGTTACACAGCCAACACAGATTCAGCCAGTCGAACAACCTGTTCAGACCCAAAATGGCCGCATAGTGTATAACCGTCAGTATGGGAACATTCCGAAAGGCAGCTATACCGGCGGCAGCACCTATACCGTGAAACGTGGCGATACGCTGTTCTATATCGCGTGGATCACCGGGAACGATTTCCGTGACCTCGCGCAGCGCAACAACGTCCAGGCACCGTATGCGCTGGAAGTCGGGCAGACGCTCCAGGTGGGCAACGCGACGGGTACGCCGCTTACGCCGGGCAATACCGTTTCTGCAGCCGACGTGACCGCGCAAAATAACAGCGTTAAGCCTGCACAAAAATCCACCACGGTGGTTGCTTCACAACCTGTAATTACGTATTCTGAAGATTCAGGTGATCAGACTGCTAACAAAATGTTGCCGAATAATAAAGGGACTGCGACTGTTGTCACAGCACCGGCTACGGCACCTGTGGTTAGCTCTACTGAACCGACTGCCAGCAGTATGAGTTCCAGTTCGCCAATTTCAACCTGGCGCTGGCCAACTGACGGTAAGGTTATCGAGAACTTCTCTTCCTCCGAAGGAGGAAACAAAGGGATCGATATCGCAGGAAGTAAGGGACAGGCTATCATCGCGACCGCAGACGGACGCGTTGTGTATGCCGGTAACGCTCTGCGCGGTTACGGTAATCTTATTATCATCAAACACAACGATGATTACCTGAGTGCCTACGCCCATAACGACACAATGCTGGTCCGGGAACAACAAGAAGTTAAGGCGGGGCAAAAAATCGCTACCATGGGTAGCACCGGAACCAGTTCTACACGCTTGCATTTTGAAATTCGTTACAAGGGGAAATCCGTAAACCCGCTGCAGTATTTGCCGCAGCGATAAATTGACGGGGCATGCCAGCCAGGGTGTCTCGTTCAGGGATCACGGGTAGGAGCCACCTTATGAGTCAGAATACGCTGAAAGTTCATGATTTAAATGAAGATGCGGAATTTGATGAGAACGGAGCAGAGGCTTTTGACGAAAAAGCCTTAGTAGAAGAGGAACCCAGTGATAACGATTTGGCTGAAGAAGAGCTGTTATCGCAGGGTGCCACACAGCGTGTACTGGACGCGACTCAGCTTTACCTTGGGGAGATTGGTTACTCCCCACTGTTAACGGCCGAAGAAGAAGTCTATTTCGCACGTCGTGCTTTGCGTGGTGATGTTGCCTCGCGCCGTCGCATGATTGAAAGTAACTTGCGTCTGGTCGTGAAAATTGCCCGTCGTTACGGCAATCGTGGTCTGGCTCTGCTGGATCTGATTGAAGAGGGCAACTTAGGTCTCATCCGCGCAGTAGAGAAGTTTGACCCAGAACGTGGGTTCCGCTTCTCCACCTACGCGACCTGGTGGATTCGTCAGACCATCGAACGGGCCATTATGAACCAAACCCGTACGATTCGCCTGCCGATTCACATCGTCAAAGAGTTGAACGTCTATCTGCGTACCGCGCGCGAGTTGTCCCATAAACTGGACCACGAGCCAAGCGCAGAAGAGATTGCTGAGCAACTCGACAAACCGGTTGATGACGTAAGCCGCATGCTGCGTCTCAACGAGCGCATTACCTCGGTTGACACCCCGCTGGGTGGCGACTCCGAAAAAGCGCTGCTGGATATCCTGGCCGATGAAAAAGACAACGGCCCGGAAGACACCACGCAGGACGATGACATGAAACAGAGCATCGTCAAATGGCTGTTCGAACTGAACGCCAAACAGCGTGAAGTGCTGGCACGTCGTTTCGGTTTACTGGGGTATGAAGCTGCGACACTGGAAGACGTCGGCCGTGAAATTGGCCTGACCCGTGAACGTGTTCGTCAGATTCAGGTTGAAGGTCTGCGCCGCCTGCGTGAAATTCTGCAGGGGCAAGGTCTGAATATCGAAGCGCTGTTCCGCGAATAAGCAACCTTTCGTCAAAAAAAGGCCCGTCGTGAGACGGGCCTTTTTTATCTCTTACGGCTGCGCCGTTTCGTGCAGCAGACGCCAGCTGATTTTCTCGCCTTCCCGATTGAGCACCGCGGTTGACCAGCGTACGTTGACGGGCTGGTCCGGGCGGGTCTGCGTCTCCCGGTAATGAAGCACCGCACCGTTATCCCATGACTGAATCGTGGCTAACTCATCAATGATGATTTTAAGGCCGGGTCGGCTTCCACGCTGGGCGTGCAGAAAACGGACAAGGGCGTCATGGTTTAAATGCGCCCCACTCGGGGGAACCATCAGAAAGTTTGGCTGGAAACGGGCGAGCAGGGCATCAATATTACCTTCACCGGCACCCAGCCACTTTTCCAGTGCGATATGAATATCAATGATGTCGTGTTCGAAAGGCGTCATGGTTTCTCCTGTTGCAGTTGTGCAAGCACCTGCGGGTTGTTAAGACGAAATACAGAGATGACGGGCACCAACGTGATGGCCGAAGCAACCAGAAACATCCCGTGCCACGCGGCGACGGGGGGCAAATACCTCTGGGCCAGATCCAGCACCTGTGCCAGCAGAAAGGCACCCGCAAAAAAACTCAGCTGACGATTAAGATTCCACAGCGCGCTGGCATCAGCCATCTCTTCCCGACGCGTTGTCAGAAATGCGCTGCTCTGCGCCGTACTGCTGCAAAGACTGCCTCCTGCGCCCATTAATGCAAACGCAACGATCGCTGGCAGCGTGCCCGTGGTCGCACTGACGCAGAGCAAAAGCAGAATACCTGACGCCTGAAGCAGGCAACCCGCGATCAACAGAGGTCGGGGGCCGACACGGTTAAAGTAACGGCCCGTTGCGGTGATGGCCATAAACGATGCCAGAGACCACGGCAGCATCAGCATGCCCGTCGCGGCTGGCGTCATGTTGGCCACGCTCTGCAGATAAAACATGCCGGTGACGTTTATTCCGATAAACATGCCGGGGACACATACATAAACCATCATGGAAACGCGCAGAAGCGGATCGGCGATCAAACTCAGGTTCAGCAGTCGGTTTGCTTTCATCGCGGGCATTTCATGCTTAAGCCACAGACAGGCCAACGCAAAGGTCAGGAGAGCAACCGGGAGGGTAGCAAAAAATACCCACCGCCAGCTTAACGCCTGAACCAGTACGCCCCCTAACGCAGGTGAGCATGCGGGGGCAAGCAGTGCAACCAGCATGACGGCGGAAGAGAGCCTGGCGCGTTCATGCGATTTAAACTGTTGCCAGGTCAGGGCCTGCCCTACGGGGATCAATAAGCCACCGCCCACGCCCTGCAGCACCCGCCAGGCAATCAGACTTTCAAGTGTGGCAGACAAGCCTGCCGCGGTGGAGGCTACGCTAAAGAGAACCAGCGAGAGAAGGATGACGTGCTTTGCCCCGATGCGGCGCGTCAGGGCACTGCTGAACGGGATCACCAGCGTCAGGCCGGCAATATACCCGTTACTGACCCAGGCAAGTGCAGAGGGCGTGGCGTGATAGGTCTGCGCCATTGCCGGAAAGGCGACGCTGGCAATAAACATGTTGATCAAATCAAGAAAAAAGCCCAGCAGATAGACTACGGCGACTTTGCTGCGATACGTCATGGTGGATCCTCCGGTGAGGGTCGTATCGTATCGGCTTGTCCGGTGCCGATAAACGCAACAATTCGCGATATACTGTCAAAACTATTTTGACAATTTTGAAGGTTAACGATGCTGAATCTCCAGCGAACGGCGATGTTTGTGGCGGTAGCGGATGCGGGCAGTTTTACTGCCGCCGCAGAGTCGATGGGGCTGACAAAGGCCGTGGTCAGCTTCAATATTCGCCAGCTGGAAGATGAGCTGGGAGTCACGCTGCTGTTGCGATCCACCCGTCGCCTGACGTTAACCGAGGCGGGCGCGCTTTTTCATCAGCGAAGCGTCAGGCTTTTACAGGAGGCTGAACGCCTGCAGGACGACGTTCGCGCTAACCATGCCGGCCTGACCGGCGAATTGCGGATCACCACCACGCCCGAATACGGTTCGCAGGTGGTTGTGCCTTTGCTGGCCGAATTTAGCCAGCAGCATCCGGAGCTTCGCGTTCGTCATGTTTCGTCGTCTCAGCACGCCGATCTCATCTCGGAGCGCTTTGATGTCGCCATCCGGCTGGGAACACTCGCTGATTCGCGCTACCACGCCGCTTTGATTTCAAACTTTACTATCCTGCCGGTTGCCGCCCCCGGGTGGCTGGCTAACCATCCCGTTGAATCTCTCGAACACCTGGCGCAGGCCGAGTGGATCGTTCACGAGCGTTTACCTTCGCCGCTGCACTGGCAGGTGAAAGATGGAGATGGCAATCTGGTTGCCTTTGAGATTAAAAAGGCCCCGCGCCTGTACGCAGATAGCGCCCAGGCGCTGATGGCTTTCGCGCATGCGGGATGTGGTGTGGCGCTGCTGCCGGAGTGGCTGGTGCGAAACGCACTGAATTCGGGGGTTCTGGTATCGCTTTTACCGGGATACACGTTTGCTCAGCAGGGCATCTATGCCGTTTATCCAGATGCCCAGCATGTGCCCGCTAAGGTTCGGACATTTATTGATTTTATGCGTGCCCGGGTGAACTAGTCATGCATCATCTTTTTGATCAGTGCCGTAAATTGTTCCCGCTCGTCCTGGCTGAGACGCCCTAAAAACGCCTCATCCACCTCATTGCCGACCGGTTTACAGCTTGCAAGCAGGGCTTCTCCTTCAGGCGTGAGGAAGACAAACCGGCGGCGCTTATCCGCAGGATCGTGTTCGCGCTTCACCAGCCCACGCGATTCCATGCGGCTCAGCATTTCGGCCAGCGTCGCTTTTGTGCTCACGGCAACTTCCGTCAGGGCGACCTGCTCGATCCCCGGATTTTCAGAAACAGATCGCATCACCGCATATTGCGGCTTGGTCAGCGCCGGTAAAGCATGTTGCCAGTGGGCAGTATGCTGTTGAAAAAGCTGCCGTAGCAGGTGGAACGCTTCTTGTCTCAGTTCCATGAACACTCCGACGAAAAAAATCTCCCCCTATGATAGCCGCTATTGCCTGCGATTTTAACGCAGCAGTTTTTAGCATTACGTGTGATCGTGTACGAACAATATTGTCAGGTCAGCTCACCGGGAGTAACGTAGTCATTATGTTCGTATGCGAACAAATTAATTGAGGTGCTGAATGAGATTGATCGTGGGAATGACGGGAGCAACAGGTGCTCCGCTGGGGGTGGCTTTACTGCAGGCGTTACGGGACATGCCAGAGGTTGAAACCCATCTGGTGATGTCGAAATGGGCGAAAACCACCATTGAGCTGGAAACGCCCTATACCGCGCAGGATGTCGCCGCCCTGGCAGATGTCGTTCACAGTCCTGCCGACCAGGCTGCCACCATCTCCTCCGGCTCGTTTCGTACCGACGGCATGATCGTCATTCCCTGCAGCATGAAAACGCTGGCGGGTATCCGCGCGGGCTATGCCGAAGGGCTGGTGGGCCGTGCGGCAGACGTGGTGCTGAAAGAAGGGCGCAAGCTGGTGCTGGTCCCGCGTGAAACGCCGCTCAGCACCATTCATCTGGAGAACATGCTCGCGCTTTCCCGCATGGGTGTGGCGATGTTGCCGCCCATGCCTGCGTATTACAACCACCCGCAAACCGCCGATGATATCACCCAGCATATCGTGACCCGCGTGCTCGACCAGTTTGGTCTGGAGCACAAAAAAGCGCGTCGCTGGAACGGCCTGCAGGCGGCGAAACATTTTTCACAGGAGAATAACGATGGCATTTGATGATTTGAGAAGCTTCCTGCAGGCGCTCGATGAGCAAGGGCAACTGCTGAAAATTGAAGAAGAGGTCAATGCGGAGCCGGATCTGGCGGCGGCCGCTAACGCGACGGGACGTATCGGTGATGGTGCGCCTGCGCTGTGGTTCGATAACATTCGCGGGTTTACCGATGCCAGGGTGGTGATGAACACCATCGGCTCCTGGCAGAACCACGCCATTTCGATGGGGCTGCCGGCGAATACCCCGGTCAAAAAGCAAATCGATGAGTTTATTCGCCGCTGGGATAAATTCCCGGTCGCACCGGAGCGCCGGGCCAACCCCGCATGGGCGCAGAATACGGTGGACGGTGAGGAGATTAACCTGTTCGACATCCTGCCGCTGTTTCGCCTGAACGACGGGGACGGCGGTTTTTATCTCGACAAAGCGTGCGTTGTCTCGCGCGATCCGCTCGACCCGGACCATTTCGGCAAGCAGAACGTCGGTATTTATCGCATGGAAGTGAAGGGCAAACGTAAGCTCGGCCTGCAGCCGGTGCCGATGCATGATATCGCCCTGCATCTGCATAAAGCCGAAGAGCGTGGTGAAGACCTGCCGATTGCGATTACGTTGGGCAACGATCCGATCATCACCCTGATGGGCGCAACGCCGCTGAAATACGATCAGTCCGAGTATGAAATGGCCGGGGCGCTGCGTGAAAGCCCGTACCCGATTGCGACCGCGCCGTTGACCGGCTTCGATGTGCCGTGGGGGTCTGAAGTGATCCTGGAAGGGGTGATTGAAGGCCGTAAACGTGAAATTGAAGGGCCGTTCGGTGAGTTTACCGGGCACTATTCGGGCGGACGCAATATGACGGTGGTCCGTATTGATAAAGTCTCGTACCGCACCAAACCGATTTTCGAATCCCTCTATCTCGGGATGCCCTGGACCGAGATAGACTACCTGATGGGGCCAGCCACCTGTGTGCCGCTTTACCAGCAACTGAAAGCGGAGTTCCCTGAAGTGCAGGCGGTGAACGCGATGTACACCCATGGTCTGCTGGCGATCATCTCCACCAAAAAACGCTACGGTGGTTTTGCCCGCGCGGTCGGTTTACGCGCCATGACCACCCCGCATGGCCTGGGCTATGTGAAGATGGTGATTATGGTGGATGAAGATGTCGATCCGTTCAACCTGCCGCAGGTGATGTGGGCGCTGTCATCAAAAGTGAACCCGGCAGGGGATCTGGTGCAACTGCCGAACATGTCGGTTCTTGAGCTTGATCCTGGGTCCAGCCCGGCAGGCATCACCGACAAGCTGATTATTGATGCCACCACGCCTGTTGCGCCGGATAACCGCGGTCACTACAGCCAGCCGGTGCAGGATTTACCTGAAACCAAAGCCTGGGCTGAAAAGCTGACTGCGATGCTGGCAGCACGCCAATAAGGAGGAAAAGATGATTTGTCCACGTTGTGCCGATGAGCAAATTGAGGTGATGGCCACATCACCGGTGAAAGGGATCTGGACGGTTTATCAGTGCCAGCATTGCCTGTATACCTGGCGCGATACTGAGCCGTTGCGTCGTACCAGTCGCGAACATTACCCTGAAGCGTTCCGCATGACGCAGAAGGATATTGATGAGGCGCCGCAGGTACCGACCATTCCGCCATTGTTGTAAAAAAAAAGCCCGGTGGCGCTGCGCTTACCGGGCAGTAACATCGTGCGGTCCTTTGCCCGGTGGCGCTACGCTTACCGGGCCTACGGGTTTTGTAGGTCGGGTAAGGCGAAGCCACCACCCGACAAAACAGACCGCAGAAAACTAAACCAGACTTTTCAGCCGATAAATCCACTCCAGCGCCTGACGTGGCGTCAGTGAATCCGGGTCGAGATTCTCCAGCGCTTCAACGGCGGGTGACGTCTCTTCCGCAGGTGCCAGCAGCGACATCTGCGTGCCGTCAATCTGGGTGGCCGCCGCATTCGGTGACAGGCTTTCCAGCTCGCGCAGTTTCTGACGCGCGCGTTTAATTACCTCTTTAGGCACACCCGCCAGTGCCGCGACGGCCAGGCCATAGCTCTTGCTCGCGGCCCCCTCCTGCACCGTGTGCATAAAGGCGATGGTATCGCCATGCTCAAGCGCATCCAGGTGGACGTTTGCCACGCCCTCCATTTTCTCCGGCAACTGCGTCAGTTCAAAGTAGTGCGTCGCGAACAGCGTCATGGCCTTGATTTTATTCGCCAGGTTTTCCGCACACGCCCATGCCAGCGACAGTCCGTCGTAGGTTGAGGTGCCGCGTCCGACTTCGTCCATCAGCACCAGGCTGTGTTCTGTCGCGTTGTGCAGGATATTGGCGGTTTCCGTCATTTCGACCATAAAGGTGGAACGGCCGCTGGCCAGATCGTCCGCCGCACCCACGCGGGTGAAGATACGATCGATGGGGCCAATCTCCACTTTCTGCGCCGGAACGTAGCTGCCGATGTAGGCGAGCAGGGCGATAAGCGCGGTCTGGCGCATATAGGTACTTTTACCGCCCATGTTCGGACCGGTAATGATCAGCATTCTTCGCTGCGGCGACAGGCTCAGCGGGTTAGCGATGAACGGCTCGTTCAGTACCTGCTCCACCACCGGGTGGCGGCCTTCGGTAATGCGAATGCCGGGCTTGTCGGTAAAGGTCGGGCAGGTATAGTTCAGCGTTTCAGCACGCTCAGCCAGATTTACCAGCACATCCAGCTCCGCCAGCGCGCCAGCGCTTAACTGCAGGTCCGCGAGGTGTGGCATCAGCATGTCGAACAGCTCGTCGTAAAGCTGCTTTTCCAGGGCCAGCGCTTTGCCTTTCGAGGTGAGAACTTTGTCCTCATACTCTTTCAGCTCAGGAATGATGTAGCGCTCAGCGTTTTTCAACGTCTGGCGACGCACATAGTGAATCGGCGCCAGATGGCTCTGCCCGCGGCTGATCTGAATATAGTAACCGTGGACTGCGTTATAGCCGACTTTCAGGGTATCGAGCCCGAGACGTTCGCGCTCGCGGATCTCCAGCTTGTCGAGGTAATCCGTTGCGCCGTCAGCCAGCGCGCGCCATTCATCCAGCTCTTCGTTGTAGCCAGGGGCAATTACGCCACCGTCGCGCACCAGAACCGGCGGCGCATCAATGATAGCGCGCTCCAGCAGATCGCGGAGCTCAGCAAACTCGCCCATGGTTTCGCGCAGTTTCTGAACCGGTGCGCTGTCAACATCGCTCAGTTGAGCACGCAGTTCCGGCAGCTGCTGGAAGGCATGACGCATTCGTGCAAGGTCGCGAGGCCGCGCCGTGCGCAGTGCCAGGCGAGCCAGAATACGCTCCAGATCGCCCACCTGACGCAGCACAGGCTGCAGCTCGGTGTAGCGATCCTGCAGCGCGGCAATGGTCTGCTGACGACAAACGAGCGTATCCGTATCGCGGACGGGCATATGCAGCCAGCGCTTCAGCATGCGGCTGCCCATCGGCGTCACGGTGTTATCGAGGACGGATGCCAGCGTGTTCTCAACGCCACCCGCCAGGTTCTGGGTGATCTCCAGATTCCGGCGCGTGGCCGCATCCATAATGATGCTGTCCTGCTGGCGCTCCATGGTGATAGAGCGGATATGCGGCAGGGCGGTGCGCTGGGTATCTTTCACATACTGCAAAAGGCAGCCCGCGGCGCACAGTCCACGCGGGGCGTTTTCCACCCCAAAGCCAATCAGATCGCGGGTGCCAAACTGCAGGTTGAGCTGCTGGCGAGCGGTATCAATTTCAAATTCCCACAGCGGACGGCGGCGCAGGCCGCGACGACCTTCTATCAACGCCATTTCGGCAAAATCTTCGGCATACAGCAGTTCCGCCGGGTTGGTGCGCTGCAGCTCGGCTGCCATGGTTTCCCGGTCAGCCGGCTCGCTCAGACGAAAACGCCCGGAGCTGATATCCAGCGTGGCGTAACCAAACCCTTTGCCGTCCTGCCACAGGGCCGCCAGCAGGTTATCCTGACGCTCCTGGAGCAGGGCTTCGTCGCTAATGGTGCCTGGCGTGACGATACGCACGACCTTGCGTTCAACCGGGCCTTTTGAGGTGGCCGGATCGCCGATCTGCTCACAGATGGCAACCGACTCGCCCTGATTCACCAGCTTGGCCAGGTAGTTTTCTACCGCATGATGCGGAATGCCTGCCATTGGGATGGGTTCACCTGCCGATGCGCCACGTTTGGTCAGAGAGATGTCGAGCAGCTGCGATGCCCGTTTAGCATCGTCATAAAACAGCTCGTAAAAATCGCCCATGCGGTAAAACAACAGAATTTCCGGATGCTGCGCTTTCAGCTTCAGGTACTGCTGCATCATGGGGGTATGGCTAGAGAAGTCCTTATCAATGTCTTCATTCATATTGATTTTACTCATTTTTTAATTCTTTCAAGTGCTCATATGGCCCCAGGTAAAACCCCTTTAAACCCACATAAACCCATAAATTTGTAGCTCACTTGTAGCCCAAAGCGTGATAGATTGGTTGTACTCCTTCTTTGGGTTACAAATGGTGGTGATACTTTGAAAACAACTCTCAATCAGGCTTTTATTATCAACAAGTTAAGTATTAATGTTAAGCCTGAGCTCAGTAGCTCTGGAAAAGTCGTTTTCGAAGCCAACCCTGACCAAAAACCTTACATAGTTTTTGACGATCATCGAGATTCACCCGTTGGCTTCGGTGTGAAGGTCAGTTTGACGAAAAAAACCTATGTAATCCAGCGAAGAGTAGCCTCTTCAGATCGTAATGTCAGTGAGGGTAAGAAGCCAAGCTCTGTCTTGAAAGTAAAGGTTGGGAATGTGTCCGATTTTCCGAGTATCGATCAAGCCCGTGAGGCAGCTCGGCAGTTGGTTCAGACAATGATTGCAACAAAGAGAAATCCCAACAAGATTAAAAGGGAACTCGATCTGGCTGAATTGACCGTGAGTGAAGCTTTTGCCCAATACAGGAGTCACTTACTTGGCAGAACCAAACCTGCTAAACCAAACACTCTCAATGTGTTAGACAAAGCTGAGAATCGGTTGAAAGAATGGCAAAACCTTCGAATCAAGGATCTTACTGGTAATGAAATCCTTCGAAAGTTTGACGAGATTGCTTCAAGAGCCAGAACAGCAGCAGAACAGACTTTTAGGTGGGCCAATGTTGCTGTAAAACACGCAATCGAGATTGAAGCTGGGAATGCTCAGACCCAGCAACGACAACCTTCGTTGTCCTATAATCCTTTTTCAATTTTAAAGGTACAGAAGAAGTTCAGAACACGATCTGAGCTGGAAGATAGCTATCGTGCCAAGGGCGTACGAAATCCATTGTCCCCCAAAGATACTTTGGGACGGTTTCTAGCTGCATTACACAATAAGAGAGGTTTTAATCGTTTGGGTTGTGATTATCTGTTGCTGACCATTTTGACAGGAGCCAGGAAAGAAGAGACAGCAACACTGTGCTGGCGAGAGGCCCTGACAGAAGAGGAAGTCAGAACGACAAGCTATGTCGATCTCGAAAACCGGGTTATTCGCTTTTACGACACGAAAAATCGTAACGACCATGAGCTTCCAATCTGTGATGCTACAAAGCGAATTCTGGAAGACCGACGAGATATCGTCAACGATACCGAAATACGGGCAGATAAACGCAAATGGGTTTTTCCGGCTCGTTCATCACGAAGCAAGGTTGGACATTATTCTGACAGTAAAAGCTTGCGCGAGTATATCTGTCAGGAAGCTGGAATAATGAAGCTGGGAATGCACGATCTGCGAAGAACTTTTGGCCGTGTTGCAGAAGAACTAACTTCGTATGCAGTGGTGAAAAGATTGCTTAACCACCGTAATACCACGGACCCTACTGAAAGATATGCTGAGCCTGATAACGAGCGAGTTTTTGAGGCACTTCAACGGATTGAGCTTCATATGCTGATGACAGTACCTGAGTTGTATAATACACTTTTGGCTTCGGCGAAATATCAACCATTGCCAACAAATTAGGGGGACAGGGAATGAGTGCAATCGATACTTTAAGGGAATATGCTGAAGTATGGCGGCTATTTGGTAGTATGCCAGATGATGCAACCCTGAGTGCTGAAGTTTCGGCCCTTTACCTTGGTGTAAGTGTCAAAACATTGGCTCGTTATCGCCAGACTGGTAATGGCCCTGCTTATATCCAATACCAGGCTGAAGATAGCAAAGCAAGAAATCAACGCGTAAATTATCTGTTGGGTGATTTAAAAACCTGGCGGGATAATCATAAAGTGAACAGCACAATGGAAGCAGCACAGGTCCGTGGGTTGGCTTTTGCTTCTTTGGCTGATTTTACCAAGCCAGAGCCTTTCTGGACTATTGATAATAAAATTTATTCTCATGCCCTTACTGTATCTGACGAAGTATTCAAGGAGCTATTAAATACCTCTCGCGCAGAAGTTATTTGGATCTCTCTTGAGAAAGTGTTGTTTGAGAACTGGCATGCTTCGAGAGAGCGCCAGAAATGGAATGACGTTTTTGTTAGTGTACTAAGTGGGATGGTTAAATCATGTGAAATTGAACAAGAACGTCATATACTTAATGATATTTTATGATTAATTTCATTCCCAATATAAAATTAAATTTATATTGGGAAATAGTCATTTGCGGAAGTATAAATTGTTCAACAGCATTATTTATTATTTTAATCAAATGGAATGCCGTCTGTAGGATATCTTCTTTTGGGATTTTTAACCGGCTTTGTTTTACTCCCTGCACGATAAAAGTTAAACGAATTGGCAAAGTCTTCTGTCTCCAGTCTGGACTTTCTAAATTTATCCATCAGATCTTCATTGAAACGACGAGGGATTCCTTTAACACACAAGTTTGAATTAAGGTATACTTGGTTATCTATGGCGTCACGAATAAGTATTTTTCTCTCAAATAACTCTTTGAATGCGCGTGAGACATTTGATTTATTCAGCCCAAGATCTTTGGCTATACGTGACTGTGAAAAATCAGGGATAATATTTCCATAATCAATTACTGAGAAGAGATAAAGCACAATTCTAAACGCTGTGGGCGTCAAATCCATCCTGGCGAGTGTGGCCATATTGCCTTTGAATATCATTGAGAAATCGTCTCTGAATGACGTTTTTTTATAGCTATTTGCTTTAATCTTTATTTCTTCCAGATCTTCGGGCATAACCTCTAATGCTTCTGCAATAATGGACTTTTGTTCTTTAGTTAATACAACGCTTGTGATTGACATGATGGCTCCTTTTTTATTGTTGTGATTACATATATGGCACATTTAATTTATTTGTCAACTTGGTTGGTAGTATTATTTAATTGTATTTACTTTGAGATTTTACGGTTGTTATTTAGTGGGAGATGGTTGGTTATCAAATTTAAAACAAGGGGTGCTAAATTTCACCATCACCTGTTATGTAATTAATGATTTTTGGTTCTGAAATTAATAACGGCAGGGTTTGTTTAATTATTTGATTTTATTGGTTAATTTTCAATTGTGTTCTGCAAGATAAAAGAGTGATAAAGAAATAAGAAACCACAGTTTTGCATTAGAACGATACTCAAGGCCTTGGTGTACCTGATGAAAACACTTTTATTATTGTTTTTCTTACATTATATCATTTCTTAAGTGAAGCCTGCGCAACTGTGTGTTGCGCCATTGGGCTTCAGAACATTACTACAGTATTTTCTGTAAGTATAAATACGCTTCGCGCACGAGTTCATAGACCTGAGGTTAACTGTCATTACAAATACGCTTCGCGCAAAAAATCAGGAGGCTGAGTTGATCGGGAAAGCGAACACAGATACATGATTTGCCCATTTGCTGAGTACGGCTCACGCCGGGACCCTTCGGAAAAACCCTTTCTGCTTCAGCGAGTGAGTGCTGTGGGCACTCAGCGGCGCTGCCAGGGAAACAAAATTATGGTTTTCACCGGTTTGGTAAAAATAATTAACATTTATCGGTAGTCGGGGCGTAAGCCAGTGCGTAGCACGCTCTCAAAAATATTCCTGTGGTTTTTTTATCTGAAATATGGAAATGACTCAGATAATTGAAATATGAAATAGTAATGCAATCTGGAGGACTCAATATCTCCACAGTGAAAGCTGTTTTAAGTGAGAATAGAATAAATATTGTTTTATAAAAATATTTTTAAATTACTATTGATTTTATTTTTGAAGATGATAGTACTTAATTATAAAAACAAAAAATGGAGAAAATTATGAGTGCTATTGATGTTTTATCTCAGGAGGAAAAGTTTATACATGTTGTTGATAAATTTATAACCCATCATCACAACAGCGTTAATAACAATGTCTTTTACAAAAAACTTTATGTTCTCTTCGCCGGGTATCATCTGAAGTATTTTTATTCACGGGCGCAGTATCGCAATTCATGTTATCACGTTGATAATATTATGCAGATGTTTACAGGAGTCGTTTCAACCCTGAACACAACTCTGCTCAGGAAGCTTGCAAACAGCAATACATTGCTGCATTGCCTGAATTCACTTGTGAATTATATTTCAGGCAATCTGGACGAAGCAGAGCATATTTATGCTGATTTGCTGGCTCAGTATGAAAAGAAACGCATTGCAGGCTCTCTGGCTTATACTCCGCGAGGCTCAGTGATCAGGAAAAGACTTTGATAGCGGCAGCAGCGTGTACAAGGAATGGGATGCTGAATGGTGGAGAGAAATGGAGCTGGCGTTTCCGGCAGGTCAAAATCGAGTATTAAAAAGGCAGGAGCCACCCAGTTGGCGTCCCGCCTGTCGTGATGGCTTTAAGGTGGGTTTACTTATCAACGACCTGCCAGCCATCATCCGTTTTGACAAGGGTTACAGCAGCAGTACGCTTTTCGTTATCGACAATAGCCGTCACATTGCATTTATAACTTTTATCAGAGACTTCTACGCAGTCATGCTTTTTGACTGATTTTAATTCGCGCAGTGCGTCTTTTGGGACATCCTTGCCTGCTATAGATTTCACGAAAGCATTCGCCTGCGCAACGACCTTATTCATGGCAGTGTAAATATCCTGTTCGGAAGGTTCGCTGTTACAGCCACTCAGCAACGATGCAGCGGTAACGAGTGTGATAACGGCATAAGTTTTCATAAATAATTCCCTGGCTGTAACGTGAGTTATTGAATCAGACCTGTATTCATTCTGCTTGTATTTTCAGAGAACGACCATTTGCTGACCGTTTCTCCTTTAAATTCGATTTCCAGCGTTTTGGCCTGCGTCTGTGAGCCCCCCGTCAGCAGCCCGACAACGGGAATAAATGTGGTGGCATCAAACTGATTGTTATCCATCGAATAAGTCCATTCTTCATTTCCACTATCAAGTGTAGTCTTGGTTTCGGGCTCGCCTAATGCGGTAATTATTTCTGATTTCGTTGTTTTATTTTTGATGATTTTTGACTGCAGACTTTGTGATGTTTCGTTTTTGAGATGCTGATTGCCTGATGTCGAACAGCCAGAAATAAGTAAAGCGGAAATAAAAAACGCAGAAGTAATGAATTTTTTCATAGGTCCCTCATGTTAATTTTTTATGTTTGCTGTGGTGTGAAATTAATATCACCGTATAAATATAACTCTGTCTGCATAGGTCTTTTTAATTATGCAGATAAGAATAATAACGCTGGCAAAAAACGTAATGACTGAGACAGGAGTACTGCCGGTCAATGAAAATACTAACCAGGCGAGAGCTAATGCCACGAATTGAAAAAGGAATGCCACACTGAGCGGACTTTCACCATAGGCCACTTTTGCATGGCAGCCTTTGCAAATCCGCACGCCGTGCGGGCTTTGTGTAAAGCAGAAGGGGCAGCTAATCGTTTTATTATCCATCATGACTCCATGGCCTGATTTAAGGTGATGTATTTTTGAACATTTTCGATGAATGACCCGCTTTAGTAAAATTGCTTGTACCGATCGATGATTGCTCTGTGATTGGTTTTAACTATTGTAATCAAATTATCGATCTATATAAACGATCAATAATTTATTGACTATCATTGCATTATAAACTAAGGATTCTTATGGTGTGAGGTGCTGGTTATTACTAACTGATTGTTCCTGAAGGGAATGACCGGCTGTGAAAGGAATGGGTTCTAATAGGTGCAGATGAAGAATCTTGCGGAAATGATGTATTGTGGCATGCAGCAGTGACAGTCCCTTGCGCCTTAGAAGTACAACAATTTGGCTGAGTAGTAAAAGCCACGCCTTCAGGCGACGCTGGCGGGGTATCTGACGGGTTGTATTGTGCAGCTTGCTCCTGAGCTGAATGATACCCACTGTCTCCTGTTGTCTTTCCAGACGAATTTTTTCTTCAAGCTGATGGATTTTCTCCAGAATCGTTTCCCGGTTTGCAGCCTGTTCTTCAGACTCGCATGATGGCATTGGCATTGGCATTGGCATTGGCATTGGCATTGGCATTGGCATTGGCATTGGCACTGTTAATGGCACAGGTGCAGGTACTGTTGGCTTTTGTGCTTGTTTCAGTAAAGTCAGATGTTCCGGTACGAAATCAATCAATGTTTGCAGGGAAGACCAGCCATATTTTTTACCCAATTGAGAGGCTTTAAAGGCAATACCTTGGTACTGAAATGAAAAGCCGTTCATTTTTCCCGTTGAGGCGATATTGGGTTTGCAGCTGACGTCTACCTTTTCCAGCATAGCGATAAAAGTCAGCAAATCAGGGCGGCCGGTTAACGCATTATCAATCAGGCTCTGCAGAGTGGACCTGGGGCAGGGAGTTGTCGTTCTTTCAGCCATCATCAGCTCGTTGCGGGAAGGCTTTCTTTTCTCCTGACTATGACTACTGATTGCAGATGTGGTTTGAGTGAGTTTGTGGACTTTCTCCAGCTCGCTGATAATCCGGGTACTGATAAGATTTTCATTTTTCCCAAGGTACAGCTTCCCACCGACCATGTTAATTCTGTTAGCTATTATATGGATATGCTGCCCGTCCGAATCATCGTGCATGATATAGCAGCGAAGATGGGTTTCAGTGAATCCCATCCGGGTCATATAATCGTCAGCGAATGCCGCCCATTGTCTGACTGACAGTGTTTCTCCCTTTGGCAGGCGAAGCGAATTATGCCAGACAGGTTTGGCGACACCGGGGCGCAGTAGTCTTGTGCCTTCAAATTCACTGATAAGTTCAGCAGCAGTGCTTCCCGTCATGTTGCCACCGATAATATAAGGCGTGATTTTGTGGTGAGATCCTGACTTAAGGCTATAGAGAACCACACCTGCAAACTGTTTACCCCGCTTTATTTTCTGCATGCCTTTCACTGGTCTTGCTCCAGAAAGGTTGATGGAATAAGGTGATCCCTGAGAGTTTTGATTTGTCTGCGCAGGGCGAAGAGTTCTGTACGGGTCAGTTCGCTGTCAGGGCTTTTGCTGTCGAGATGATTCAGCAGGCGGTTTAAATCCTGTGAAAGGTTGCCGAGTTTAATCCATGCTTCACGATTGATTTCAGGTAACACCGGTGGGAGTTTGTTGAGGGATGCCATTCTTAGCCATTCCCCTTTTTTATAAGGGCCTCTTTTACTATCGAGAATAGATAATTCTTCTTCGTTTAACCGAACGCTGACGCAGTGAGTTCGAACTTCATTAGGTGTATATTTTGCTGTATGGAATTTACCTCTTCTTGAGCTTCTTGATAGATCTTCTTTACTTTCATTTTTATGCATATCTAACCTTTTTTAAAATGTGTTCATGATCTACAGTTAGCGCATTGGTAAAATAAGTCAAGGCAGTGTCGAAATTTATAAATAAGATAGGTGGAGCAGATTGCTAATTAGGTAATCTGCTCTGGGTGAAAATAGGGTTCATATTAAATTCATTATGACAGTGAGGAGGGGTGGAGGTTACAATCTACGTTTTACTGGCATTAAAGAGATTGTTTGTTTCATAATTTCGCTAAGTTTCTTTCTCTCATGTTCTGCTATATATTTACAAATCTCATCATGTCGAATATGCTGTTCCAGTTGTTTTTTATCTATTTTGATGTCATTGCGGATAAACCATTTAATGGTTTCAATGTCCCCGCGTAAATCATAACCTCGCAGTACAATATGGCGAAAATGTGTGTTGCTGATATCTGTCTTCTTCTTTAGTTCACTGAAGAAAGAGCTCATTTCATTTTCATTGGCACTTAGATAAACCTGGCAGTTATCAGAGATAGTAAAGTTAAGGTTTTTCTTCTGAAGCAAATCCATTATCTGCAGACTTTCGCTGTTGAGGTAGTTGAAAATTACTGGACTGCTATCCTTCATACTAATATGACGAATGAGCATTTTGGCTTTGAAATCGCCTAATGAATAGCAAATTTCAAAAATACCGTGACCCTGGTTATCTCTGTGGTTTATATCGCAACCGGCCTGAACCATCAAATCAAAGATAGAGTGATTTTTTACGTAAAAAAGTATTGTTCTTCCGCATTTATCCACATTGTTGACATTAATTCCAGCATTGATCAGGGTTTTGCAACAGGATATATTATCAGCTAACGAGCATAAACAGGTTTGGCCGAGACCATTTTTGTGGTGTATATCTACGCCGGAATCAATCAATTTTTTCAGTATGTGAGGATTTCGCTGGTTAAACAAAACATTGTGACCATAGTTGTCAGCATGGTTAAAATCTATTCCTGCTTTAACCAGAGTGTCAATCATTCTTGGGTTTTTACAGTAAAACAGTATATTTCTTCCAAACGAATCCAGTGTATTAATATCGGAGCCTGCATTAATGCAAGCCTGAATGTCTTTTGGAGTTTTACAAGAGAGTAATGCATTTATTGCGTTGTTATTCATAATTTTTCTCCTCTGTTAAGCGACTAATCTGATATAGTTGTCATGGTTGGTTTTATATTCCTTTATTTTTTTAATGTCTTCGTAAATTCGAGCGAGTGAAAACCATGAGATCTCTTTCAACATGTTTTTGTTGCTTACATACAAAATGTTACCACCGCGAAATGAAAAAGCATTATGGAATGTACTTTCATTCGTCGTTTTGAGAAATCGAATGAAATTTTTTATTGTCTCTTTTTTATTCATGTTATAAGAGGTGAATGTATAGATAGAGAATACGGTTAAAATATTTCTCTTCGAGACCATATGTCTTGAGAAATAATCGAAATAAAATCTTTGCTCCTGAGTGTCACTTTTGCAGAAAAAAGAAAATTGTGGATTATATAATCTATAAAGATCTGCGTTCTTTTTTGTTTTTGCGAGATAGTTAGTCAGGCTTGGATAGTTTGTTTTATTCATTTTAGTTCTCCTTTATTTAATTAACAAAGGAAATATATATTATTAAATAAACAAAATGCAAATATATTTTTATATTTATTTAATTAAATAGATATATTTTTATTATATTTCATATAAGGTGTTGTTTTTCATTGTTAATTATTTTTATCAAAAAGTGCTGTGTTTTATTTGATTGATTTGGTTTGAGAGTAGTAATTGATATTGTATGAATTGGCGATGAGGGTGTTTTTAAAAATAAATTTCTCAAAGTGCTAAGGTGCAATGTGGGGCTTTGTATTAAATTAATGATGTTAGCGTCCCTTGGCTATCTAACTAAAGGTTAAAGCCAAGGGGAGAGTGTTCAGGCAGATTCAATTCATAATCTTTTTTTTGTAATTGCTTTACAGGTAACTGGTTGAATCGTTGTTGGTAAAACCTTTTGCTCTCTCTGTGATTTTTCCTGGAGGATTTCTTCATAGAAGTAGCGTTCTTTTAGTGATTCTATATCAACTTTTATATCATGACATATTAACCATTTAATTAGCAGTCTTCCTGCATAGTGAGTCAGTAGATATGTACTGTTTATGTAAAACCAAACATGACTAATGTCTGTCAGTTTCTTTAGTTGTAAAATTAATTTTTTAACGTCGGCATTTGTTGGTGTGATAATGCACTTATCACTTATCTCAAATTCATTTTTTTGCTTTATAAGTAACGACAACAGCTCAATTGATTTAAATGTAATGTTCGTGAATACAATTTTTGAACTGTCTTTAAGATGAATATTACGGATAAGAAAACGAATGTAGTTATCGTTTTTAGATTCCCAGTGAGTATATTTACCAGCTATGCTGTGGTTTTCTGACTGCCAGTAATCGAATGCTGTCTGCCCGCTTAAATTTTTATGATTAATGTCGCAACCAGCCTCAATGAGTGCATCGTATACATATCCTTCAAATGGAATGAAAAGAAAGGAGTTGCCATAGCTATCTTTGGTATGGATATCTAGTCCAGCTTTGATAAGATATTTTACTAACCCTGGTGAAACATCAATATGTTGAATCGCAAGGGTACCTGACTTATTCCGGTGGTTAACATTAATACCATTGCTGACAAGAAGTTCCACTGTTTCAACATTTTGAGCATAGAATAATGCATTATTACCGTCATTATCCAAGTGGTGAATGTCAATGTCAGCGTCAATCATTGCCTGTATAGCTTCAGGTACATTACAGGTAAAAAGAGCTGTTTGACCTTTTTCATTACAGGTATTTATATCCACGCCAGCCTTAAGGCAACGAAGGACACCATTTTTAGACTTTACACGGAATAGGTTATTTTTATTATTTTCGCTTGATATCATTGTTTATCTCCTTTTTTGTTGTTTTCAAGATATTAATGACACCAGATTTTACGGTATTCAAATTTATTTTTGTTTTATTAGGGGGGGATCTGATTTGGTTTGTTTGAGGTTATTCTTAACTTAATGGAACATAGGGACGTTAAGGTTATCCTATGTGATGTGGGTTAACCATTTTCACAAAAATATTTATCCATATTGGAACTGATCTGTATAAAGGAGATAATTAGAGGCTCAGATATTAATACTTTAGAGAGTAATGCTATAGGATATGGAAAAGATCATGTAATATAATGGTGATTATTAATGTTCTTCTTAATTTTGGAAATTAAATGAGTAGTGTTTTTTATGAGGTTTTTTGCTGTTGATAATGCTTATTAAAATTTGAAGAGCATCCTTTAAGTTATTCGGCTTGAGGATGCTCATTTAAAATTTAAGCAGCGGAGTCTTTTTCAACAGCCAGGAAGGGCGAGTTGTCGAGGGCAGCAAAAGAAGCTTCATTATTAAGTAGTCGGATAAAATATCTTTTTTGATCTTTCGTATTAAGGTTCACTAAGCCACCTGTCAGATCAATATTTCTCTGAAAAACAGGGAATTGCTGCATTACTTGTTGTATTTGAGGTATTGATACCCCCGTTTGTACTAAGCTTCCTTTCGAGACCATAGCAAGTCTACGCATAAATGCCCTGTCTTTATACATATCCTTGAAAATATCTAGCGGTGCTGGCATACCTTGTGTGTTAACAATTCCAAGACTGATTATCAATGGCGTTGAGTTGTTTGCAAGATTATCTATCACACTCTCTAACCCATACATTCTTTCAAGTAATTTAATATTTAATGCGTAATATTTATTCTGGAAGAAGAAAAAGTCAATAGTGTCATTTATATCAATACTATCATGAGTTATTTTATCTAAGGTTCTGCCATTTAAACTAAAAAAAGATTTTTTTGTTTTCTTATGTAGTGAAACAGGGTATTTGTGTTGGTAAATTACTACACTGTTCCCATTGCCATCACAAATATGGTAAATTACGGCTTTTACCGATGTAAGGCTTTGTGTAGTGAAATCAAACTGTGTTGCATTACCATTGACTCCGAAATTTAGCACATCGTTCATCTTCGTAAATTCAATAGGGAGGTGATTGATTGCTAAATGGTCATATTCGAAAACTTGTTTGTCTCGTTCCAGTAATGTTGACACAAGTGGGATTACTGCCTTACCTCTGTTAGGTTCAATGATATTATCCATTATACTTTTGGAAAATGAAGTGGTCAGATCTACTTCGGCATTAGGTTCAAGATTAACTTTAAATATATCTACAACACCTTGAGTATCAGCAACAAAAAAAGCTTCACCAGAGATTTTCTGTGATTGTAAAATATTTTCAATGTCAGTGAACATATTGTGATCTCTATATTATTTTAGCCAAATAAGTTTCATCGTCGATTTTTATATACTTTATACTATCTGTGCTTTTTAGAACACCACGGCATATAATTGTGCATTTTTTAACACCTCTATCATGAACATTAGCTTTGTATATTCTGAATCCGAGTATTGCAAGTGATGGATTTGAATAAAACCTATTTGTTTTTACGTATATCGCGCCGATGACAAATATCATCAATCCTAAATTTAATACAGTTCGTTTACTGTCGACATCAGTAAAAACTAAGGGCATTATATAAGTGGTTAAAAATTCTAAATGCTCATGATTTTCATTGCTAATGTCTGATACAGTACATGCAACAGACCAGCCCGAACCAAAACTATTTGCAAGAATTATTAAAATAATTGCACCGATAAAGATGAAAACCAAACTAACTATGAAAACGATATTTCTCACTCTCAATGACGAGATCGGAAAAGTAAAATTTTCAGTGAAAATATAGTCCCACACATTTTTTATCAAAACCTTATCGTAGGACATAATTAATAATGATAAAAATAAAAGCCACAGTGATAGTATATATAGTACTGTTTTAAGATATGGCCTGCTATCCATTAGCTTCTCCTGTATAACTTAAAATAGTTTATATGCTAAAAATTTAGGGAATCATTTTCCTAATTCTCCAGCTAAAAGTTCAGCCTGCTTCAAAATGGTCTCTGTGGCGAGCAAGGACATATCGGGTGGATAACCATATTTTTTGAGCAGACGTTTTACCACCACGCGAATTTTTGCTCTTGCTGCTTCTTTCACTGTCCAGTCAAGACTGACATTGTTGCGGATAGCCTCCGTAAGTACGACTGCCAGTTCTCGTAGTTTTTCCTTTTCCATTAACTCGCGAGCACTGTCGTTATCTGCAACAGCAGAATAGAAGGCATATTCATAAGCGCTGAGGTTTAACTGGGTGGCAAGGCTGTCAGATTCCTGGATAGTCTTGGCAAGCTTGATTAGCTCATCAATTACCTCCGCTGCGGTCAGTACCTTGTTCTGGTAGCCATTGATTGCAGAGGTCAGCATATCAATCAGTTTTTTGCCTTGGGTGATACTTTGATTCGAGCGAACCTTGATCTCGTCAGAAAGCAGTTTTTTAAGCGTTTCCAAAGCAATATTTCTGTGTTGGTAATCCTTCATTTCCTGAAGGAATTCTTCAGAAAGAACGGAAATATCAGGCTTTTGTATCCCAGCAGCGTCAAAAATATCAACAACTTTATCGGTAACCAGAGCCTGATCGATAGTCTGTTTTACCCGAACTTCGAGACTGTCATTGTGTTCTTCTTCTGATCCGTCTGAGTTTTCAGTAAATTTATTCAGTCTGGCTTTTACTGCCTGGAAGAATGCTACTTCGGGTGCCGCTTCCATTGCTTTATCGTGCGGTGTCGCCAATGCAAATGCCTGCGATAAGGCTGCAACCGCAGCCAGGAAACGCATTTTACCTTTACCGTTATCCAGCCCTAAAATATGGTTTTCTGATTCAAGAATAATTGTCAGGCGTTGTGAGGTAGTTGCGGCAAAGTAAGCTTTGTAATCGTATCCATGCATCATGCCTTCCAGGATTTCCAGCTTTTCCTGCATGAGCGTTACGGCTTCTTCCTGAACTTCGGCTGGATCACCACGTCCTCCGGCATCGGAGTAGAACGACAAGGCTTCTTTTAAATCAGAAGCAATACCCAGATAGTCAACCACTAGACCACCGATTTTGTCCTTGTACACGCGGTTGACACGGGCAATGGCCTGCATCAGGTTGTGGCCCTTCATCGGTTTGTCGATATACAGGGTATGCATACTTGGCGCATCAAAGCCGGTCAGCCACATATCACGCACTATCACCAGTTTCAGCTTGTCGTCGTCGTCTTTCATTCGGTTAGCCAGAACCTGACGTTCTTTTTTAGTGGTATGGTGTTTAGCGATTTCTGGCCCGTCAGCAGCGGAAGAGGTCATCACGACTTTAATCACGCCGTCATTTAAATCATCGCTATGCCATTCGGGTTTAAGTGCGACGATTTCCTTATACAATTCAGCGGCAATACGACGGGACATGGTAACAATCATGCCCTTGCCATGATCGGCATTGGACTTTAAGCGTTGTTCAAAGTGCTGGACCATATCCGCTGCAATGGCTTTAATGCGTTTTGAACTGCCAATCAGCCCTTCGATTCTGGCCCATTTAGAACGTTCTTTCTGGGTAAGTGTCAGCTCATCCTCGTTAAACTCATCGTCAAACTCTTCGATAAGCTGTCGACCCTCATCACTGATGGCAATTTTCGCCAGACGACTTTCATAGAAGATACGCACGGTTGCACCGTCTTCAACGGCCTGCGAAATATCGTAGATATCAACGTAGTTACCGAAAACAGCAGGGGTATTTACGTCCGTTTTTTCTATGGGGGTTCCGGTAAAGCCCAGATAGGTCGCATTGGGTAAGGCATCACGCATATATTTGGCAAAGCCATAAACGGTGCGCTTACCTGTTACGTTGCCTTCGCTGTCTTTCACGTCAACTTCTTTGGCGCTGAAACCGTACTGTGAGCGGTGGGCTTCATCAGCGATAACGACAATATTGGTTCTGTCTGACAGCAACTCATAGATATTACTGCCATCATCAGGTTGAAATTTTTGAATAGTGGTAAACACCACACCACCAGACGCGACGCGCAAATATTCTTTGAGTTCTTCCCGGTTATCAGCCTGTTTAGGTGTCTGACGTAGTAGCTGTGTAGCAGAAGAAAACGTACCGAATAGCTGATCATCAAGGTCGTTACGGTCAGTGATCACAACCACGGTCGGATTATCCAGCGCCAGTACAATTTTCCCGGTATAAAACACCATCGAAAGCGATTTACCGGAACCTTGGGTATGCCAGACTACGCCCGCTTTGCGGTCCCCGGTTTTTTGCGCATTAACGAGATCTTTACTGTTACGCCCCTGCTGGCGTACTGCTACTTCGGCAGAGGGGGAGTCCGCATTCACCGCCGAGGCACGGATAGTGGAAAGTACCGCCGCATTGACAGCGTAGTATTGATGATAAGCCGCCATTTTTTTAACAGTACGGATACTGATAATCCCTTTGCTGTCTTCATGTTTGCTGGCCTCAAACACGATAAAGTGGCGGATCATATCCAGCAGTGTTACAGGATTAAGCAACCCCTGTAACAGGACTTCGAGCATTGGCTGGGTACTGGTGGCTTGCGTTTTGCCGTTTGATGTTTTCCATGTCATATAACGACTGAAATCGGCAGAAACCGTCCCCGCTTTGGCTTCCAGCCCGTCAGATATCACATTAAATGTATTGTAGGTAAACAGGCTGGGGATTTGGTTCTGATAGGTTTTAATCTGGTTATAAGCACCTGCAACCGTTGCATTTTCGTCAGCGGCATTTTTAAGTTCGATAACGACTAATGGCAGACCGTTGATGAACAAAATAAGATCCGGTCTACGGGTATGGTTGCCTTCTTTGATGGTGAGCTGATTAATGACCAGAAATTCATTATTCGTGGGATCGTTAAAGTCGATCAGGCAGGCCAGCTCTCCTTGTGTATTACCATCCTTACTGACTTCGATATTAATTCCTTCGGTCAACAGGCGATGAAAAGCCAGATTGTTTGCCATCAGGTCAGGTGTGCTGATCTGCATCACCTGTTTCAGGGCTTCCTCACACTTCTGTTCGCTAAGGTGCGGGTTCAGACGTTGCAGGGCAGTACGCACTTTATCTTCAAGGATAACCTGCTGATAGCTACGTAACGGATTGATGCCACTGGGTTCAATGTCCGGGCCGTAAACATACTCATAGCCCAGACCTTGCAGGTGCTCAATCGCCATTACTTCAATATCGGATTCGGTCATCTTTGCCATGCGTATTGTCCTTATTGCTTACCCAGAGAACGGGCTGTGTATCCGCTTAATTATTTTATGCTACTGACGCGATTGCTTGTTCTGCATACTGAACCCGTACTTCACCGCTCATCAGCTTCGGTAAGAGAGTATCTCGGAGGGTTTCTAGGGTCTGTATTTTTTTGTAGTTGTTATGAATCTTGTTCCAGTAAGAGCCAACAAGTTTATGAAAGTTTTTTAATTTTTCCTCACCTGGATAGAGGAATAAAACATTGCCAATGTCTTCTGGTTTTAAAGAAGGATAGGTTGACGTAGAACCTTCTGCTATTGAGTGCAGATATTCGGTCATATCCTCAGAAGTTAAAAGATAGTAAATAAAAAATGGGCTAATTGATTTGCCAGAAATGACGCAAAAACCTGTTGAAACAACGAGATTTGACGGTGGATCAATGCAAATACCATAATGACACTGATCTGGGCGTACTGTTGATATTATTATGTCAAACTCATTGACTAATCTTTTAGCTCGACTTGGTGCCTCTGATAACAGCATGGTTTGAAGTTCAGATATTTTCCCTTTGGTTAGAGAACCTGTATCCAAGTATTGAATCTCTTTGAAATCATACTTTTTACTTATTGATGATTTATTTAGCTCAACATATTGATTGAGGCTTTTTTCAGGCCATTCATCTTGTGCTTCTTCAATAAACCACTGCCTGAACAGGGTTTCAGCCATAGATTCCAGAGTTTTATTCTGGCGATGAAGCAGATCTATTTTGTCATCAAGAGAGGACAGCACAGAGGCAATAGATTTTTGTTCATTAGGATTTAATGCTGTTTTTGTTTCAATTGAATTTAACAGCTTTTGTGTTAGCAGAGGATGACTTGAACCTTCTGCAAATTGATTTAAATCTAAGTTTTTTAATAGATAATATAAATATTTTGTATTATGTTCACCAACCGCTTTGGCTGACAGAGCATTGTCAGAAATCCAAATGGGCTTATTTTCATAATAAGTAGCACCGCAATAGGCCCCTACACGACCAATTATGATTGTTTCATGATCATAGTTAAAGTGAGATACATAGCTCATAATACCGTTGCCGCCATATACTGGAATATTTCCAGAATCTAATGGCCGGGATTTGCCATTACCAAACGACAACAATGACGCTAGATTTACGTTTGACCACTCACTCATAACATCACCTTCGCCAGATTATCAGCGATAGTTTTATTCAGGCGCGCTTCTTCTTCCAGTTGTGCTTCAAACTCCGCTTTAAGAGCAGTAAACCGTTCTTTAAAGTCGAAATCGTCTTCTTCATCAGCGAGACCGACATAACGACCCGGTGTCAGCACATAATCGAGTTTAGCCACTTCATCAATGTCTACGGAAGCACAGAAACCAGCAACGTCCTCATAGTCACCACCTTTATTACGCCAGTTATGGTAGGTATCAGCAATGGTCTTGATATCGTCGTCAGAAAGCACTTTGGTACGACGATTAATCAAATGACCAAGATTACGGGCATCAATAAACAGAATTTCTTTACTGCGATCACGATACTGGCTGCTGTTTTCACGATCACGGCGCATAAACCATAATGCGGCAGGGATCTGGGTATTCAGGAACAGTTTTGCGGGTAAGTTAACGATACAGTCAATAACATTTGCATCTTTAACCAGCGCCGCACGGATATCACCTTCACCAGAACTTTTCGAAGTCAAAGCCCCTTTTGCCAGCACAACCCCAGCCTGACCTTTTGGCGACAGGTGATACAGAAAATGTTGCATCCAGGCAAAGTTAGCGTTGCCAGCAGGAGGGATACCGTATTGCCAACGGGCATCACTCCGAAGTTGTTCACCTGACCAGTCGGAAACGTTAAACGGTGGGTTAGCAATGATAAAATCAGATTTTAAATCTTTATGGGCATCGTTCAGGAATGAGCCTTCACTGTTCCAGCGGACGTGTTCTGAGTTGATACCACGAATAGCAAGGTTCATTTTTGCCAGTCGCCAGGTCGTCTGGTTGGATTCCTGACCGTAAATCGAAATATCGTCGATATTACCCTGATGAGCTTCAACGAATTTCTCTGACTGAACAAACATACCACCAGAACCGCAACAGGGGTCAAACACACGGCCTTTGTAGGGTTCCAGCATGTTGACCAGCAGGCTTACAATAGATTTAGGCGTATAGAACTGACCGCCTTGTTTGCCTTCTGCCAGTGCAAATTCACCAAGAAAGTATTCGAATACGTGGCCTAAAACGTCAGCAGAACGCGCTTTGGCATCTCCCAAAGCAATGTTGCCAATCAAATCTATCAGTTCCCCCAGCACTGTGGCATCAAGATTCTGGCGAGCATAGACTTTCGGCAAGACTCCTTTTAGCTGTGGGTTACCCGCTTCGATAAACTCCATCGCATCATCAACCAGCTTACCGATTTCCGGTAGCTTGGCCTTAGATATCAGGTAACTCCATCGCGCCAGTTCAGGAACATAGAACACGTTATAGGCGGTATATTCGTCTTTGTCTTCCGGATCGGCTCCTGCAAATTCACCTTCTCCGGCTTTTAGCTGTTCGTAATGTGATTCAAAAGAATCTGAAATGTATTTAAGAAAAATCAAGCCCAGTACCACGTGCTTGTACTCTGCGGCATCAATGTTTTTACGTAGCTTATCAGCCGCTTTCCACAGGATGACCTCTAACGGGTCTGTTTTGATTTCTTTAGGTTTTCTAGCCATTAGCGTAACTTCATGAATAAGGAAAATCGCCCTATTTTGCCTTAAAGTTCCGGTTGTTACGAGCTTATAAAGCGATTAATTTTTTATCTGTTTTAGTGTGTTTGTTTAGCTCAGCAAGTGCAATGACTCATGGAGTAAGTGCTTTGTAGCGGGATTGTAGATGTCAGCTCATTGCCGTCAATGGAGCCACTGTCATTGGCATAATTGCTGCACAGCCGATGCCACGCGTACATTCGCCAGTTTACTGGGGTTCATCGTGTGTACTACACCAGTACACAGTCCAGAAAGTAACGGCATGGCAGAATCGTTTGTGAAGACGTTCAAGAGGGGTTACGTGTACGTAAATGATCTGCTGGCTGTATGCAGTCTCAGTGATGGAAAAAATGGCAGAATGGATAGAGGGCTATAATAATCTGCGTCCACACAAGGGGGGGGGAACATGAAATCGCCACGCGAATATTGTGATGCCATATTAGCAGTTAATTAGCCGTGTCCGTTTTAGCAGGGGTAACTCCAGTATTCAAAAAGATTTCTTAGTGCACATACATGAGGTGAATATATGCACAGGCTATGACAAACCATAACTATAATTTTCAATATTTAAAATTCTCCGTTACAGCAAGACATTCCTTGCACATTAAATTCCATCTAAGGTTGAATTTTTAATTTAATAAGGTTGTAATTAAAATGATGTGTATGGGGTTGTTTGTAAAATTATTTTTTTATTTTTGATAATGATAGTTAAGGGGGGAGGGGCTATTCAAGGATATAGATATTCAAGGTTGGTAGCGGTTTGGTTTCTTTTCTAACCGAAGGGCAGAAAAGCAAGGGGAACTCGAAGAAGCAAGCGCAGCGGCTTCGCAGAGTTAGCCCTTGCTTCATTTCGCTATAATAATAAAAAATCGCAGTGCCTGATATTTTATATAAAGATATACAGCTTAACTTGCATTTATTTTAAAGCTTCTCTTGCAGCACAGAAGATGCTATAAATTTCCGCTTCGGTTGAATAGATGACACTGTATGGTGCTTATAATTAAAAAATTATTCACTCAAGCAATTCTTTTTATAATAAATATTAGTTATTTCACAAAAATGCTTGACATTCTTTCTTAAAGTGATTAATTGTAATGTTGTATAAATTTAAAACAAGAGGTTAAATAATGACTGAATATAATACGGCCTTCAATGAAGTAGACTTGCTTATGAATGAGATGCTTGAAAAATTAAATATATCATTAAATGAAACGAATTTATATCCAACTGATGATATGTTTCGGATAATTGTGCAAGAGATTGATGTTGAAAATTTAAAAATACTATCTTTTATTTATAACGAAGGATCTCAAGAGGTTATAGACAATATGACTCCCGTAATAAAAGAATTCATGTACTGGTGGGGAGATAATTTAGATTATGGTACTATTAATATCCAATCTCTAATTGCAAAAAAAGAAGAAAAAATAATTTCTTCAATCATATTAGAAAATTCAGATAAAGCTAAAAAAATAAAAAGAATTTGATGGCTAATTGCAATCCTGACAATCATGCTCTCATGACCATTTTTTAGAGGGATGAGGGGCTGTTGCATTCACTTCATAGGAATACCTACTCATAGAGGCTGTCTGGCACGAGCGAAGCTCTTTGATCTGTTTCTTGACTGCGAAGATCTCTGTTTTAGCTAACTCACTATTGCTACTTTTTGCATCAAGATGGCTTATAAGGCGGTTCAGCTTTTGGGATATGTTAGACTGTGATTTCCAAGCTTCAACATTGATAGCAGGAACGACAGGAGGAAGCCTATCAAGAGAAGTTAAACGAAGCCATTCGCCTTTGCTTTTGTCACCTCTGTTTTTATTGAGAATAGCCAATTCTTCTTTATTAAATCGAACACTGACACAATGTATTCGCAAAGATTGAGCAGGGGGGATATGATTATTGACTGGTTTAAAATCATTTGTATAGGATAAGGTTATTGTATTACTCATAGAAACTCCTTTTCATATGTGTATTCGCTTTATGGTGAGCAATCCTTGCACACCCATAATACAGTTATAATAGAAATGCAATTTATGTCAATTAGTTAGATAAGACTTTGACTTTCTTTCTTTTTCAACCGAAGGGCGAAAAACAAGGAGACTAAACGAAGCTCCGCTTCGTTTAGTCATACCTTGCATCTATATAGATGCTATTGACATACTCATATAATGTTGTATCAATGGATTATTGTTAAAATAGATGAGGCCTGATTATGATTAATAATAAAAAAATACTATATCTGTTGGCTTTTATGTTCCTGTTATCATTCATATACACTTTTTTCGTTAATGAACTATTAGCTAACAGCAATAGTCTTGGTGAAACATTTATAATTTTACTACCTATATATTATATTATTGTATTCCCTTTTGTTTTCTTTCCTGTAAATAAGTGTAGCAACTGAAAATATTAACTACACTTTTAAGAATTGAAATATGATTAGTTTATGAATCTACTGACGAAAGCCGAAATTATTTTTGCGAACGACAATGCTGCAATTATTACGAGAAGTGCATAGCCTAACCCGCTTTGAAGGAATATAGGAAAAAGGTCATTTTGGACACCAGGTAAAGAATCAACGCATAAACTTATCGCAGCCGAAGCTGTCGCAAATGAAAATAGCCACTCAGCTTGTACTTCGTATCTTTTATAAAATACAGAAAAACCTAATGACAAAATTGCAGGGGGAATTAAGAGTATATATTTAGATAAGCTTTCATTAGAGTGATACTTATGATTAATTATTACCCCAAGAACAACGAAGCCAGCAAAAATAAATAACAGTATTAATATGATTAACCACCGTGGATATGATTTACTTGTGCTATTCATATAATTACAACCTTTTTATTTGTTTGGTTTTTGATATGTGAATTTATATAACATCTTCCCATCTGCTGCTGATAAATAACAGTGTGAAATATTTTCTTTGTTTGGGATTATTAGCATGAGAAAAAAAGGTCTTGTATGACCTGATTTGATAAATAAGTCTTGGATACTGCGGATATCTGTTCCTGATGGGCTTGCCATTCCTTCGTTATGTGTATGCCAATCACCTAAGTAGTGGAAACCCTGCTTGAATAACGATATGATATCTTCTTTGGCTTTTTTCTCATCTAACTTGAAATAATTTCTTTTCCTCAAGTCAGTAGAGCCTGGTGTAGTTATTTTATTGATTTCAATCTCAGAATCATTGAGATTATTGGAAAATAGCATACCTCCTGATTCTTTACTAAAACAGTGGGTTTGACGATGAGAAAATAATTCATCTACTATGCTTTGGCTGATGCATATTTTGAAATCTAATTCGGCACAATGAAATTTATGCATCACTTTTTTCCCAATTAGAATTTTCAAAAATCAAAGGTATAATACAATCACCCTTTCCTGGGTTTCCGAATTGTGCAATCCATTTATCATTCCAGTTACCACCAAGTTCTAAAAGCTCTGCTTCTCTTCCTATGTAACTATATGCAAAAGATTTATTTGAAAAACGATCCATGATTAGATCTATTACAGTTCTTGCCGTTAGAGCATGTAAATTAGTCAAAGGGATAGCTCCGTATGGTTGGAACTCTCCGGCACATGCTGCTATTCTTTTACGAGTATTTTCTTTCCAGTAAGTAGCAGGATATTTTAATGCACCTATATTTTTGCCTTCTGTAATATGCCAGCTATTAAAAGCATTAGAATCCACTTGGTTGACTATTACATGCCCCGCCATTGCATGAGCTTCAACAAATGCAAAGACAATAGCACCGAGAATGTCTTCCGACTGTCTTTTAATTAACTGCTGTTCAGTATTCCAATGTGCAGTGCAGCTTACTATAATATCGGCTTCTGCAATTTTTTTGTTATACTTGGAATCTTCTGTCCAATCTTCATTAAAAGCTTCTATATAGACATTTGGAAACTCTTCCCGTAGCCTTGAGGCAAGAGCTAATGCTTTATTTTTATAAACAGAATCAAATCCTAATAGATGACGAGAGGAGTTTTCACTCTTCATTAAATCATCATCCCAAAGCATCATTTTTCTAATGCCTGATTGAAGTAACAGTCTTGATACCGAAGATCCTACTGAACCACATCCGACGATAGCTACTTTATGTTCAGAGATTTTCTTGTAAGTTTTGTTATGCTCACGACCCGTTAACCAAGAATCGTCAGAACGGTCTACTATAAGATTTTCTGTTTTAGTTTGGCCTATTCTATTTTTTAAAATCTTTCCATCAATGTAATTTCTATAACCATCTAATAAAGCTGTATTTCTGAATCGACCCCGACTAATACCTCTGGTATCAAAGCGGTCAGTGGCAAGATCACTAACTCCCTTAGGAATCTGTATTCCTATAATATTCATCCCAGAAGGCGTTGGGAATGAAACTAGAATTATGGGCTTGACATTGAACATATTAGCACAAGATCTTAAGATCAATTCAATAGTGCTTTCTGGATCTTCCTGTTGCTGATTTATGAGTTCAAAAAAATCCCTTGCAGTTTTGGGATATTGACTCGGATACCAGGCTTCATTGAAGAATATCAATGGAATTGAAACTACTTTAGAGAGTTGCTGTTGCCTTATTCGTTTATCTTTTGAATTACTTCCATCCGATTCTAATGGCAATATTTTTTGGTTTTCCAACCAGTTAATTAATTCTTTTTGTGTGTCAGAATATATTACTCCAAATTTCCGGGTCCGATAACCGAAAACCAACCTTGTGTTTTTATTTGTTAGATCACACTGGCTTATAAGTCGATCTATTTTATTACATTGATAAATCCAATAGTTCTGGAACTCATCAATAAAATCCTCATTTAAATCACCATTTATTCCTTTTCTTAGCATTAGTATAGCATCGTTTAGTAAATCGACTGCATAGGTCATATCATTATGATCGATGATATAAATGTCAGGCCAAACACATAACTTGCCATTTTTTTCCAAGTGTGGGAGTTGGCAAACATCAATTTTTGGTGAGGAAATAAACACATCTGGGATGTCAAATTGACTAAGAGTTTTGTATCTTAGTTGCAATACAATAGGTTCATTACTAAATTCTAAATCAGTTACTAATTCCCAAGCACAAACATATTTACCGTTGAATTTTGATAATTCATTCGTAGAAAGCTTCCTTGCACCATAAGGTGCAAGGATAGTGCTCAACTGATCTATCTTTTTATTAAGACAATCAGGCATAACCACCACCACCTTGTCTATTTACAGCGGCACTTGATGATTCGGCCATACCTAATGCAGATGCAGCAATTTTCTTAATACCGTTATCGGAAATTTCAATCTCTAACGGAATATTCTCTCCATTCTTTTTATGGTCTGACACACATAAAAACTGACCTTGCACATCATCTACTATTTTTTCATATTCTTCTTTGGCTCGGTATGCTGGAGGATCTTTTTCGTCATTTTCAATTGTTTTAGAGCTTGAAATTATAAATGCTTTTTCTTTTGCTCTATTAAAAACTTCCATAGCTTTCTCGGAAGTTTTAGCATCATCTCCTTTTTTGCTTAAACTATCATGAGATAGACTATGCCAAGAACAGTGATGTGGTGCTTGTAAAATGTCATAATCTAACCATGACATAGAATATTTATTGGTTAAACGATCTCTAACACCTTCCCAACAAACGACTTCTGCATCACCACCACTTAAAAAGTGTGCAGTTTTATTGTCACCTTTAATTTCAAAATTTATTATTACGCTGGAATGATTTTTACCTAATTTATCTTCCAACTCATCAAGATCTTTCTTGGGTGAAGGACCCAATAAATGAGCTTCAAAATATGAAGAATAACTTTGATTAATCCAGCGGGTTGTTTGGTCTAATTCTAATAGGATACCTGGTATGTCGTCTGTTTTCCCATCTTCGTCTTTTCCTAAGACCAGAACTTGGTTTCCAACTCCATCCAAATAATTTTTTTCTTTATAAAGATTAACTCTTCTCTTAACTTCTTTATTCAAAGCTATTGCATCATCGCATAACGGATGATTTTGTGCATGGTGTCGCCTGAATGCAATTGGACTTGACCAAATCTCATTTATAAAAATTTTATCGTTCTTCTCACTCCAATCTTCTGGTTTTCCTAAATGAAAGTGGTCAGCCACCCCATCACAATGATCTGAATCAGGGTGAGTCCAAATAAAAAGATGGACAAACAAACGACCTTCGTTATTTCGAGGAAGCTTTTCTCTGAGTTGGGTGCGAACATCAGGATGTTCTTCACCATCCCTGATGCGACAATCTATTAAAATATTTTTATCATCTTCCGTTTGGATGAGGGTCATATCCCCATTCCCAACGGGAAAGAAGCATATCTTTGCAGACATATCATATCCTTTTTAATTATTTCTGATCGGAATTATCACCCGATCTTGCTGTGCGAGATTTTTCAATCCCAAAAATAGCCATACCAACATCTTCAATTTTGCCAACGAACTTATCGACATTCAACCCTGCAAAGAAGGCAAATGCCATATATCCGTAGTCACCACCACTGCCATTTTGTGATGCATCTAACACTATTAATCCAGCTTTAAGGAATAGATAAGCCACTACACCGCAGATGCCACTAACGATAGGTCTTAATACATACCAAACATGCCAACGGTCATCCCAACAATTCCTAACACATTTGTTTAGATATACTCCACGAATGCAGTAAAGAGTTCCACCAAGAACACCTATCAATCCACAACGAATCATGAGCTTCTTACTCATGATCCATTCAGGGAATACATCGCCCTTTACTAATCCTGCATACACAAGCACAACAAGTAAGAGTAATGTGAAGAGATAACCGATTATCCTTTTCATATGTAGCCTATAAGTAACTTTTGAAGAGGGTTTTTATATTTATTCATTTTAGATCATGACATTAGATTGTCTAGAGAAGTACTGCTGCATCATTGGGGTATGGGCGTCAAAATTTTCAAGTGTACTCATTAGGTTACCGTGTCCATTTTTTTTCAATTTCAATGAGTTGTCTTTTTTATTGTCAGGTTTCTTACTCTCTCATTGGAACGCATGAAAGCCTGCGTTTCTTATCATGAATCGTTCACGGACCATGATAACGGACTCTGCTGGACAGGAAAACAGACGTGCGGGCTCTTTCGACTAAAATGCGTACCTGATTCCAGCGATGCTGAAGACGTGGGCCTGTCTTGCCGCAATTGCGACAGGCACGCTGGTCCGGTAACGCTAAAGTGATGTAGCCCCCTGAAACACCAGACAGTAGCTGTATCTCCAGATAAGAGATAGGCTTGAATATATGTCTAACACTAACACCA
>NZ_LOMM01000003.1:0-166294 GCF_001605945.1 Enterobacter sp. SENG-6 | reverse complement strand
AAAAAAAAACCCCCGCCACTGGCGGTTTTTTTTATCACTTCTTCGCGACTGCTTTTCGCCGCTTATCCAAATCCTTAATCAGCCTGTTCACCCCGTCATCGGCAAACATCGTCTCAAGCGTGGTGGATAACTTACGGCGCCAGTTCTTGTACTGATAGCTGGTGCCCGGGATGTTCACCGGCTCCGCCATATCAATCCAGTCTTCCGGCTGCAGGCCCAGCAGGGCGCTGTTGCTGTCGGCAATGTAGCGCTGCAATCCGCGGTTGAGCGTCGGCGTCATCGACATCAGCGACGCTTTATGCCCGGCGCGTTTCGGCAGACAGCCGTGCTTATGCAGTGCATCCAGCAGACCCTGCTTCGCCAGCTCGCGATCCTGATACAGGCCGCGAAGGACATCTTCATCCGGATAGAGCCCCAGGGTTTTACCGAGCGTCAGATCGCCGCTTTCCCAATAGCCACGAAGCGTAGGAAGGTCATGCGTCGTCGCGACTGCCATTGACTGTTCAGGGTACGCTTGCGGCGCGCGGAAGGTTTTCTCATGGTCGTTTTCAAAATAGAGCACTTTATAGGAGTAAACGCCGCTGTCGCGAAGCTTACTGACGATTTCTACCGGCACGGTACCGAGATCTTCGCCGATCACCATGCACTGATGGCGCTTGCTTTCCAGCGCCAGGATCGACAGCAGATCGTCAACCGGATACTGAACATACGCCCCGTGATCGGCCGTCTCACCGTAGGGGATCCACCACAGGCGCAGCACGGACATCACGTGGTCGATACGCAGCGCGCCGCAGTTCTGCATGTTGGCGCGCAGCAGGTCGATAAACGGCTCGTAGGCACGCGCCGCCATTACGTGCGGATCCATCGGCGGCAGACCCCAGTTCTGGCCGAGCGGGCCCAGAATATCCGGTGGTGCGCCTACGGAGGCCTTCAGGCAGTACAGCTCACGGTCACACCAGGTTTCCGCCCCGCCTTCTGCCACGCCAACGGCCAGGTCGCGATACAGACCGATCGGCATCTTATAGCCCTGGCTCACCTGCCAGCAGTCGGCAAACTGGCTGTACGCCAGCCACTGCAGCCACAGGTAGAAGTCCACTTCATCGGCGTATTTTTTACAGAACGCTTTGACTTCAGGCGTGTCGACGGATTGATACGCCTCCGGCCAGACCGGCCAGCCCCAGCGCATTTCGTCCTCTTTCACCTGATACGCATGCAGCGCATCGAACGCCGCCTGCCAGTAGAGGCTCTCGCCCTCCTGCGCCACAAACTGACGGAAGGCGGCCATCTCCTCGTCATCACGCTGAGAAAAGCCTTTCCACGCCAGACGCAGGGCAGCCATCTTCAGCGCCGTCACGGTGGAATAGTCCACCCAGTCTGCTTCGCGCGCCTGCTTCAGCGCCTGCTGAGTGGTGCTAAGTGCCCACCACGCCTGCGCTTCCGGGCTGTTTTTGAAATCGTCTAACGCATTCACGTCGATGTAAATCACGTTCAGCCAGCGACGGGACGACGGGCTGTACGGGCTGGCACTCTCCGGGTTAGCCGGATAGAGGGCGTGGATCGGGTTGAGGCCGATAAACGCGCCGCCGCGCTCCCCCACCGATGCCAGCATCTTTTTCAGGTCACCAAAATCGCCGATGCCCCAGTTGCTGTCAGAGCGCAGGGTGTAGAGTTGCACGCAGGCCCCCCACAGCTTTTTGCCTTCGAGCAACGCCTGCGGCTCATAACAACGTTTTGGCGCCACGATCAACCGGCAGTGAAAGCGCAGCTCGTCCTGGGTGAGCGTTAGGGTGTGGTAACCCTCCGGCAGCTTCGCCGGAAGGGTGAGTGCTTTGCCGCCGGTGGCGTGGCCCTTGTGCTGATGTCCCTCTTCGGTGGTCAGCAGCCAGGTAAACTCGCCGCGTCCTTCCACCGCCAGCGACATCTTTTTGCCCGCGGTGAAGACTTTAACGTTCGGTACCGGCGTGGCCGACGCTTTCGCGTCGGTTTTGTGCATGGCATCCAGCAAACGTCTTTTGGTGTCGGCGCCAATAGACTGTGGTTTGCCGTGAGCATTAATGTAACTGAGGCTGATCCCCGCCGCCTGCGCGGCACTGTCCAGACGTTTACTCTCCATCGCGCTTCCTTAGCGTTTTGCCTGCCAGATACGAGTCTGATAATCACGGATTGAACGGTCAGAGCTGAACATTCCGCAGCGGGCGGTGTTCAGAATGCACGCCCGGGTCCACGCTTCCTGGTCACGGTACAGCACGTCGACCTGTTTTTGCGCTTCCACGTAGGCCGTGAAGTCCGCCATCACCAGATACGGGTCGCCGCCGTGTTTGTCCATGCTGTGCAGCATCTGGTCAAACGCATGCTTATCGCCATCGCTGTATTTACCGCTTTCCAGCTCTTTCAGCACCGCCTCCAGCACTTTGTCCTTCTTACGCCATTTCACCGGATCGTAGCCTTTGGCCTTGAGGGCTTTCACTTCTTCAACCGTATGACCAAAGATAAAGATGTTCTCTTCTCCAACCTTCTCGGCAATCTCTACGTTCGCACCGTCGAGCGTACCAACAGTTAGCGCGCCGTTCAGCGCCAGCTTCATGTTGCCGGTACCGGACGCTTCTTTACCCGCGGTCGAGATCTGCTCAGAGATATCCGCCGCCGGGATCAGCATCTCTGCAGCAGAGACGCAGTAGTCCGGCAGGAACACCACTTTCAGCTTGTCGCCCACTTTCGGATCGTTGTTGATAGCCTCCGCCACTTTATTGATGGCGAGGATAATGTTTTTCGCCAGGTAGTAGCCTGGTGCCGCCTTCGCGCCGAACAGGAACACGCGCGGCACGCGGTCAGCCTGCGGATTCTCGCGGATCTCTTTGTACAGCGCGAGGATATGCAGCAGGTTCAGGTGCTGACGTTTATATTCGTGCAGACGCTTAATCTGGATGTCGAAAATGGCGTTCGGGTTAATCTCGATACCGGTACGCGCTTTCACAAACGCCGCCAGACGCACTTTGTTATCCCGCTTGATGGCGCGGTACTGTTCGCGGAATTTCGCGTCGTCCGCGTATTTTTCCAGGTTGATCAGCTGGTCCAGATCGTTGGCCCACTCTTTCTTCAGCGTTTTGTCCAGCAGACCGGCCAGCAGCGGGTTGCACTGTTTGATCCAGCGACGCGGCGTGATGCCGTTGGTCACGTTATGGAATTTGGTCGGCCACAGCTGGTGATATTCCGGGAACAGGTCTTTCACCACCAGATCCGAGTGCAGCGCCGCCACACCGTTCACCGCAAAGCCGCTCACCACGCACATATTTGCCATGCGCACCTGTTTGTCATGCACCACGGCCAGCTTCGCCCAGACCGCTTTGTTGCCCGGCCAGGTTTTATCCACCAGCGTTTTAAACTGGTCGTTAATCTTGTTGATGATCTGCATATGGCGCGGCAGCAGCGTTTTCACCAGCTTCTCGTCCCAGCACTCCAGCGCTTCTGGCATCAGGGTGTGGTTGGTGTAAGCAAAGGTGCGGCTGGTGATCGCCCAGGCATCATCCCAGCTCAGCTGGTGCTCGTCGATCAGCACACGCAGCAGTTCAGGAATAGCGATGGTCGGGTGCGTGTCGTTAAGTTGAATCACTTCAAAGTCAGGCAGCTGTGCCAGCTTGCGGCCCGCCAGGTGGTGACGACGCAGAATATCCGCCACGGAGCAGGCGCACTGGAAGTACTGCTGCATCAGACGCAGTTTCTTGCCCGCCAGATGGTTGTCGTTCGGGTAGAGCACTTTGGTCAGCTTCTCGGCGTCGATGCCCTGCTGTTCGGCACGCAGGAAATCGCCGTCGTTAAATTTGGTCAGGTTAAACGGATGCGCATGCTTCGCCTGCCACAGACGCAGCGGTTGCGCCACGCCGTTACGGTAACCGAGCACCGGCAGGTCCCAGGCTTCGCCGATAAACGTAAATGCCGGTTCCCAGAGACCCTGTTTTGATACTTTACCGCCAATGTTCACCTGCACATCCAGCTGCGCGTTGTGGCGGAACCACGGGTAGGTGTTACGGTGCCAGTCGTCCGGCGCTTCCATCTGATGCCCGTCTGCAAATGACTGACGGAACAGACCGTATTGATAGTTCAGGCCGTAACCAATGGCCGACTGCCCAACCGTTGCCATCGAATCGAGGAAACAGGCCGCCAGACGTCCCAGACCACCGTTGCCCAGCGCCGGGTCAATCTCTTCTTCCAGCAGGTCGGTCAGGTTAATGTCGTGTTCTTTCAGCACATCCCCAACCTCCTGATACCAGCCGAGGTTCAGCAGGTTGTTGCCGGTCAGACGACCGATCAGGAATTCCATCGAGATGTAGTTGACGTGGCGCTGACCTTTTACCGGTTTTGCCAGAGGTTGAGCATCCAGCTGCTCTGCGAGCGCACCGCTCACCGCCTGCCACCACTGGTGAGGCGTCATCTCGTTTGCAGCATGAAGGCCAAAACGCTGCCACTGACGCGTCAGGGCAGCCTGGAATTGAGCTTTGTTGAAGGTAGGCTGTGACATAGGGGATCGGCATCCTTTAGAAAGAAAACACAAGTTGGCGCTAGTGTGCCTGGCTCATTTCTCCTCTTCCTCCTCCCGCAGGGGATTAGGCAGGGAGGAGTAGCGGGGATGAGCATAAAAGTGTGATCGAGGCCACTCTGAGAGCATAGTCGGAGTGTGTCAGGAAGATAAAAAGATAACCGGGAAGCGTGTCAGGAAAATGAAATGCAGTTTCGGGTGAAATTAAAACGCGCTGAAATGATTACTTACGTAGAATAATATTTCTGCAACCGGGTCAGAACGAAGAAGATTATTAATTTCACTAAACTTTACCCCGCGTTTATTAAATTTGACGTCACTATACCTTTCTGAAACCAGTTTCAGTGCAGCCGCAGCACAGCCATACAAGCCAGCATTGACGCGGCATCACAGCCCTTTCCAGAAAGTTCCATCATCTCTCTGAATGTTTTGTGACAGAGTGCAAATTCAGAGCCACCAAAACCAGACATAACTTGCAATAGTTCTCTTTCTGGCCGACCTTATATCTATTAATTACGAAGCGCAAAAAAAATAAATTCTCTCGTTCCCCACAGTGAAGTGAAACCTATGTTGATTCCGTCTAAATTAAGTCGCCCGGTTCGTCTTGACCATACAGTGGTCCGCGAGCGTCTGTTGGCTAAACTTTCCGGCGCGCATAATTTCCGACTGGCGCTGGTTACGAGCCCTGCAGGTTATGGAAAAACAACGCTCATTTCGCAATGGGCCGCAGGTAAAAGCGATCTTGGCTGGTACTCCCTTGATGAGGGCGATAACCAGCAAGAACGTTTTGCCAGCTATCTGATTGCCGCCATTCAGCAGGCCACCAATGGGCACTGCGTGGCCAGCGAAGTGATGGTGCAAAAGCGCCAGTACGCCAGCCTGTCCTCCCTTTTCTCTCAGCTGTTTATTGAACTGGCTGAGTGGCACCGCCCGCTTTACGTGGTCATTGATGATTATCATCTGATCACTAACCCGGTGATCCATGAGTCCATGCGCTTCTTCCTGCGCCATCAGCCGGAAAACCTGACCCTGGTGGTGCTGTCGCGTAACCTGCCGCAGTTGGGCATTGCCAACCTGCGCGTGCGCGATCAACTGCTGGAAGTGGGTAGCCAACAGCTGGCCTTTACCCATCAGGAAGCCAAACAGTTCTTCGACTGCCGCCTGAACTCACCGATTGAGGCCGCTGAAAGCAGCCGCCTGTGCGACGATGTCGCCGGTTGGGCGACAGCGCTGCAGCTGATTGCCCTCTCCGCCCGGCAAAACAACAGTCCGACGCATCAGTCCGCACGTCGCCTGGCGGGGATCAACGCCAGCCATCTTTCTGATTACCTGGTGGATGAGGTGCTGAACAGCGTCGATCCTTCGACCCGCCATTTCCTGCTGAAGAGCTCCCTGCTGCGTTCCATGAACGACGCGCTGATTGTGCGCGTGACCGGCTGCGAAAACGGTCAGCTGCAGCTTGAAGAGATTGAACGCCAGGGGTTGTTCCTGACGCGGATGGACGATCCCGGCGAATGGTTCAGCTATCACCCGCTGTTTGGCAGTTTCCTGCGCCAGCGTTGCCAGTGGGAGCTGGCGACTGAATTGCCGGACATCCACCGGGCTGCCGCTGAGAGCTGGATGGCGCAAGGCTTCCCGAGCGAGGCTATCCATCATGCGCTCGCCGCCGGTGATGCCAGCATGCTGCGCGATATCCTCCTCAACCACGCGTGGGGCTTGTTTAACCACAGCGAACTGACGCTGCTGGAAGAGTCGCTGAAAGCGCTGCCGTGGGAGAGCCTACTGGAGAACCCGCGTCTGGTGCTGCTGCAGGCCTGGCTGATGCAGAGCCAGCACCGCTACAGCGAAGTGAATACCCTGCTGGCGCGTGCCGAGCAGGAGATGGAAAGCGATATGGATACCACCCTGCACGGCGAATTTAACGCCTTGCGGGCCCAGGTAGCAATCAACGATGGCGATCCGGAAGAAGCAGAGCGGCTGGCAATGGTCGCGCTGGATGAGCTGCCGCTGGCCAATTTCTACAGCCGCATTGTGGCGACGTCGGTACACGGCGAGGTGCTGCACTGTAAGGGTGAGCTGACGCGCTCCCTGTCGCTGATGCAACAGACCGAACAGATGGCCCGCCGTCATGATGTCTGGCATTACGCGCTATGGAGCCTGATCCAGCAAAGCGAAATTTTATTTGCTCAGGGATTCCTGCAGGCGGCCTGGGAGAATCAGGAAAAAGCGTTCCAGCTGATTCGCGAACAGCATCTTGAACAGCTGCCAATGCACGAGTTCCTGTTGCGTATTCGCGCCCAGCTTCTGTGGGCGTGGTCGCGCCTGGATGAAGCAGAGAGCTGTGCCCGCCAGGGCGTAGAGGTGCTTTCCGGCTTCCAGCCGCAGCAGCAACTGCAGTGCCTGGCCCTGCTGGTGCAATGCTCGCTGGCGCGCGGGGATCTGGATAATGCCCGCAACCACCTGAACCGTCTGGAGAACCTACTCGGCAATGGTCAGTATCACAGCGACTGGGTTTCGAACGCCGATAAGGTGCGGGTGATTTACTGGCAGATGACGGGTGATAAGAAATCCGCCGCCAACTGGCTGCGCCAGACGCCAAAACCTGAATTTGCAAATAACCACTTCCTGCAAAGTCAGTGGCGAAACATTGCCCGCGCGCAGATCCTGCTCGGTGAGTTTGAGCCGGCTGAGATTGTGCTGGAAGAGCTGAACGAGAACGCCCGCAGCCTGCGTCTGATGAGCGATCTCAACCGTAACCTGCTGCTGCTTAACCAGCTCTACTGGCAGGCCGGGCGTAAAAATGATGCCCAGCGCGTGCTGCTGGAGGCGTTGCAGCTGGCGAACCGTACCGGGTTTATCAGTCACTTTGTGATTGAGGGCGAAGTGATGGCTCAACAGCTGCGTCAACTTATTCAGCTCAACACGCTGCCGGAGCTGGATCAGCACCGTGCCCAGCGCATCCTGCGCGAGATTAACCAGCACCATCGCCACAAGTTCGCCCACTTCGACGAGAACTTCGTTGAACGCCTGCTGAACCATCCGGAAGTGCCTGAACTTATTCGCACCAGCCCGCTGACGCAGCGCGAATGGCAGGTGCTTGGGCTTATCTATTCAGGCTACAGCAATGAGCAGATTGCCGGTGAGCTGGCGGTGGCGGCAACCACCATCAAAACGCATATCCGCAATCTGTATCAGAAGCTGGGCGTGGCGCACCGTCAGGATGCGGTGCAGCATGCGCAGCAGTTGTTGAAGATGATGGGGTATGGGGTGTAGGTTTGTGCGGGCTAATGCCCTCACCCCGGCCCTCTCCCACAGGGTGAGGGAGAAAGGCGTCTCAACATAACTCTAACTGCACATTATTATCTTTAATCACCTGCATCACGCCCGCCGGTGGCATCACATCGGTATAAACCGCATTTACCATGCTGATGCTGCCCATGTTGACCATCGCGTTACGGCCAAATTTGGAGTGGTCCACCACCAGCATCACGTGACGTGAGTTTTCAATGATCGCGCGCTTGGTGCGCACCTCGTGATAATCAAACTCCAGCAGTGAGCCGTCGCTGTCGATGCCGCTGATCCCCAGAATGCCGAAGTCGAGACGGAACTGAGAGATAAAATCGAGCGTCGCTTCACCAATGATGCCGCCGTCGCGGCTGCGCAGTTCGCCCCCGGCGAGGATGATGCGGAAATCATCTTTCTGCATCAGGGTATTGGCCACGTTCAGGTTGTTGGTCACGATGCGCAGGTTTTCGTGATCCAGCAGCGCATGGGCGACCGCTTCAGGCGTGGTGCCGATATCAATAAACAGCGTCGCCCCGTTGGGGATTTGGCTCGCCACTTTACGGGCAATGCGCTCTTTCTCTGCCGTCTGCGTGGCTTTGCGGTCATGCCACGAGGTGTTAACCGAACTGGACGGCAGCGCCGCCCCGCCGTGATGGCGCAAAATACGGTTTTGATCGGCAAGATCGTTCAGGTCGCGGCGGATGGTTTGTGGGCTGACGGCAAACTGTTCCACCAGCTCTTCGGTGCTGACGTATCCCTGTTTTTTTACCAGTTCGATAATGGCGTCATGACGTTGTGTTTGTTTCATGAAATATCCCTGGGAATTATGTTCGTTTTCGCGCATGGAGCGTGTCGGCAAACGCCATTGCCAGCCCGACGGCCAGCCCGGTGACGTGTGCACCATTGGCGATAGACATACCAAACAGATCAAACCATCCGGCAATTAGCCATATTAACGCAAAGGTTATCAATCCGCGCTGCAGATAGATGCCACTTTCGGGGTCGCGCTCGCCTCTGAGCCAGACATAGCCCATCAGGGCATACACCACGCCGGATAAACCACCGAACCACGGGCCGCTGAATTTATGCTGCACATAGCCGCTCAGCAGAGCGCTGATAAGGGTGATAACAATCAGCTTTCCGCTGCCCAGACGCTTCTCCACCGCGCCACCGAGATACCACCACCACAGCAGGTTAAAGAGAATATGCATCACCGAGAAGTGCATCAGCGCGTGGGTGAAATAGCGCCAGACGTCAAAATCGAGAGACGGGTCGTACGGCCACGCAAGCGCGATCATCACGCTCTGGTCGCCCACCACGTTCATAATGATGAAGACGATAATGCAGGCCGCCATCAGTAGCAGCGTAAACGGACCTGCGCGCTCGCGAATGGTGGCAAGGAAGGGGAAGCGCCGATAGTGCAGTCCGCTCCCCGTCTGCCCCGACTGCCAGCTCGCGGCCAGATAGCGAGGGTCGCCGGGATTCTCAAGAAAGCGGGCCAGCTCCGCATTCACGCGATCGGCCTGGCTTTCATCCGCCAGCCAGACATCGGTTTTCGTGTGCTGCTGAACGGTCAGGATGATGCCCTGGGTTGCCATATAGTCGACAAACGCCTGGGCGACGCGCGGATTGGTAAAAGAGGTGATCATCAACATGGGCGGCGGTCGCTTATTTCCACACGAAAGGGGACAGTATAGCGGGATCAGCGCTCAAAAGCGTATTCCACTTCTGCCGGGAAATGACGATGCCAGGCATCGAAACCGCCGTCGACGCTGTAGACCGCATCATAGCCCTGCTGAATAAGGTACTGCGCCGCACCTTTGCTGCTGTTGCCGTGATAGCACATCACCATCACCGGCGTATCGAAGTCGTTATCGCGCATAAACGCGCCCAGCGTATCGTTGGTGAGGTGGAACGCGCCCGGGGTGTGGCCCATCGCAAAACTCTGCGGATCGCGGATATCCACCAGCACCGCCGTTCCCTGGTGCATCTTCTGGTGGGCTTCTTCTACGTTAATACATTCAAACTGATCCATGGTGTTCTCTTTCTGTTGTTCAGGTTGGGTGCGCTCTGATGCCCTCACCCCAGCCCTCTCCCACGGGGAGAGGGAGAAAAGTTAGTCGCACTATTTTACCCAGTAGTGTACGTCCTGGCGGCGGGTAAACGCCATTATGTTATCCATATCACTCTAAATTGTTTTTTTGATGTTACCAAAAGCGCGTTCCTTTGCTATTATGAGCGATATCGAACATTTCTGAGCTTTAACGAAAGTGCGTGAGGGTGTTATGGAAACCAAAGATCTGATTGTGATAGGCGGTGGCATCAACGGTGCCGGTATTGCGGCAGACGCCGCAGGACGCGGATTATCCGTACTGATGCTGGAAGCTAACGACCTCGCCTGCGCGACGTCGTCCGCCAGCTCCAAACTGATTCACGGTGGCCTGCGCTACCTGGAACACTATGAATTCCGTCTGGTCAGTGAAGCGCTGGCCGAGCGTGAAGTGCTGCTGAAGATGGCACCGCACCTGGCCATCCCGATGCGCTTCCGCCTGCCCCATCGCCCGCATCTGCGTCCGGCGTGGATGATTCGAATCGGTCTGTTTATGTACGATCATCTGGGTAAACGCACCAGCCTGCCGGGTTCAAACGGTTTGCGTTTTGGCTCAGAATCGGTCCTTAAGCCTGAAATCGTGCGCGGTTTCGAATATTCCGACTGCTGGGTGGACGATGCGCGTCTGGTGCTGGCTAACGCACAGATGGTTGAGAAGAAAGGCGGCGAAGTGAAAACCCGCACCCGCGCCACCGCTGCGCGCCGTGAAAACGGCCTGTGGATCGTCGAAGCGGAAGACGTGGATACCGGCGAGAAGTTCAGCTGGAAAGCGCGCGGTCTGGTGAACGCCACCGGCCCATGGGTGAAACAGTTCTTCGACGAGGGGATGCATCTGCCATCTCCGTACGGTATCCGCCTGATCAAAGGCAGCCACATTGTGGTACCACGCGTGCACACCCAGAAGCAGGCCTACATTCTGCAGAACGAAGACAAGCGCATTGTGTTTGTGATCCCGTGGATGGACGAATTCTCCATCATCGGCACCACCGACGTGGAGTACAAAGGCGATCCGAAAAACGTCGAGATCGACGAGAGCGAAGTGAACTACCTGCTGAAGGTGTATAACGCGCACTTCAAGAAACAGCTGTCCCGTGATGACGTGGTCTGGACTTACTCCGGCGTGCGTCCGCTGTGCGATGACGAATCTGACTCACCGCAGGCGATTACCCGTGACTATACGCTCGATATTCACGACGTGGACGGTCAGGCACCGCTGCTCTCCGTGTTTGGTGGCAAGCTCACCACCTACCGTAAGCTGGCCGAGCACGCGCTGGAAAAACTGGCGCCGTACTACAAAGGCATTGGCCCGGCATGGACCAAAGGCGCGGTACTGCCTGGCGGTGATATCGGCGACAACCGCGATGATTACGCCGCGAAGCTGCGTCGTCGCTATCCATTCATCACGGAAGGCATGGCGCGCCACTATGCCCGTACCTACGGCAGCAACACGGAATTGATCCTGAGTGACGCGAAAGAGATTGCCGACCTGGGCGAACATTTTGGTCACGAGCTGTACGAAGCCGAACTGCGCTATCTGGTGGAACATGAGTGGGTTCGCCGTCTGGATGATGCCATCTGGCGTCGTACCAAAGAGGGTATGTGGCTGAATGCCGAACAGCAGTCGCGTGTGGCGCAGTGGTTGCTGCAGCATGCGGGGAAGCGTGAGCTGTCGTTGGCGTCGTGATGTAAAAAAGCCGGGTGGCGGCTCCGCTTTACCCGGCCTACTCGATCCCGTAGGCCCGGTAAGCGCAGCGCCACCGGGCTTTGTTTTTACAACCGCACCGGATCAATATGCCAGATATTCTCGGCATACTCCTTAATGGTCCTGTCGGACGAGAAATACCCCATATTGGCGATGTTATGCATCGCGACGCAGGTCCACTTCTCCTGCTGACGATAAAGCTCGTCCACCCTGTCCTGACAATCCACGTAGCTGCGGTAATCCGCCAGCACCTGATAGTGGTCGCCAAAGTTAATCAGCGAATCCACCAGGTCCCGATAGCGCCCTGGCTCGTCTGGGCTAAACACCCCGGTGGCGATTTGCGTCAGCACCTGACGTAGCTCCTCATCCTCTTCGTAATACTCACGCGGCGAGTAGCCTTTCTTGCGCAGCGCCTCCACCTCTTCCGTGGTATTCCCGAAGATAAAGATATTCTCCGCCCCCACGTGCTCCAGCATTTCGACATTGGCCCCGTCCAGCGTGCCGATGGTCAGCGCGCCGTTAAGGGCAAACTTCATGTTACTGGTGCCGGACGCTTCCGTCCCGGCAGTGGAGATCTGCTCAGAGAGATCGGCCGCCGGAATGATCAGCTGCGCCAGGCTGACGCTGTAGTTAGGAACAAAGACCACCTTCAGCTTGTCGCCGATATCCGGATCGTTGTTGACCACCTTCGCCACATCGTTGATGAGGTGAATGATGTGCTTCGCCATGTAGTAAGCGGACGCCGCCTTACCGGCAAAGATCTTCACACGCGGCACCCACTCCGCCGTCGGATCGGCCTTGATGCGGTTATAGTGGGTGATCACATGCAGCACGTTCATCAGCTGGCGCTTGTACTCATGAATACGCTTGATCTGTACGTCGAACAGCGCTTTCGGATTCGCCACCACGTTCAGATGCAACGCCAGCCAGACTGACAGACGTTTCTTGTTCAGCAGCTTGGCTTCTCGTACGGCTTTGTTCACCGCCGGAAAATCAATGTGCTGTTCAAGCTCGCTCAGCTGGCTGAGATCGGTTCGCCAGGTGCGGCCAATGTGCTCATCCAGCACCTCAGAAAGCGGCTGGTTTGCCAGCGCCAGCCAGCGACGCGGCGTGACGCCATTGGTCACGTTGCAGAAACGCGTCGGGAAGATCTTCGCAAAGTCCGCAAACAGCGACTGCACCATCAGGTTCGAGTGCAGCTCTGAAACCCCGTTCACCTTGTGGCTGATCACCACCGCCAGCCAGGCCATGCGTACGCGACGACCGTTCGATTCATCAATGATAGAAGCGCGGCTCAGCAGGCCGGTATCGTTCGGATACTGCTCCTGCAGCGTCTTGAGGAAGTAGTCATTAATTTCAAAGATGATCTGCAGATGGCGCGGCAAAATTTTGCCGAGCATATCCACCGGCCAGGTTTCCAGCGCTTCGCTCATCAACGTGTGGTTAGTGTAAGAGAAGACCTGACAGGTCACCTCAAACGCATCGTCCCAGCTGAACTTATGCTCGTCGATAAGCAAACGCATCAGCTCCGGGATCGACAGCACCGGATGGGTATCGTTGAGGTGAATGGCGGTTTTTTCCGCCAGATTGGCGTAGGTCTTGTGCAGCTGATAGTGACGGCTGAGGATATCCTGAATCGTCGCGGAGACGAGGAAATACTCCTGACGCAGGCGCAGCTCGCGCCCGGAATAGGTCGAGTCGTCCGGGTAGAGCACGCGGGAGACGTTCTCGGAGTGGTTTTTATCTTCCACCGCCGCGAAGTAGTCGCCCTGGTTAAATTTACCCAGGTTAATCTCGCTACTGGCCTGCGCGTTCCACAGACGCAGCGTATTGGTCGCATCGGTGTCGTAGCCCGGGACAATCTGGTCATAGGCGACGGCAAGGATCTCTTCGGTTTCCACCCAGCGGGACTTTTTCCCTTCCTGCTGAATACGTCCGCCAAACCGCACCTTATAGCGCGTATTGTGTCGTTTAAACTCCCACGGGTTACCGTATTCCAGCCAGTAGTCCGGGGACTCTTTCTGACGTCCGTCCACGATGTTCTGCTTGAACATCCCGTAGTCGTAGCGAATGCCGTAGCCACGCCCCGGCAGGGCCAGCGTCGCCAGCGAGTCGAGGAAGCAGGCGGCAAGTCGCCCCAGGCCACCGTTACCGAGCCCCGGGTCGTTCTCTTCGTCAATCAGCTCTTCTAAGTCCAGCCCCATCTCTTCCAGCGCGGTTTTAACGTCATCGTAAATACCGAGCGATAACAGCGCGTTAGAGAGGGTGCGGCCAATCAAAAATTCCATCGACAGGTAGTAGACCTGACGCGTTTCCTGCGACAGCTGGGCGCGGTTGGAGCGCAGCCAGCGCTCAACCATGCGGTCACGCACCGCAAACAGGGTGGCGTTGAGCCACTCGTGCTTGTTGGCGATGACCGGATCTTTCCCGATGGTAAACATCAGCTTATAGGCGATAGAGTGCTTCAACGCCTCAACGCTGAGCGTGGGGGAAGAGTAGCTAAAAGGAGCGTTCATATCAGTAACTTCGCCTCGTTACATCAAGCGTTGATAGAGATCGCGGTATGACTGCGCCGCAACGTGCCAGCTAAAGTCCATGGACATCGCCTGACGTTGAACGTAACGCCACAGCGACGGACGGGACCACAAGACGAAAGCACGCCGAATCGCCCGAAGCAGCGACCAGGCATTACTGTCCTCAAAGACAAACCCGCTGGCGATACCGTCCGCCAGGTTTTCCAGTGAGCTGTCAGATACCGTATCCGCCAGCCCGCCCGTGCGTCGCACCAGCGGCAGGGTGCCGTACTTCAGGCCGTAGAGCTGCGTCAGGCCGCAAGGTTCGAAACGGCTCGGCACCAGAATGACGTCCGCGCCGCCCATGATCCGGTGCGAGAACGCTTCGTGATAGCCAATCTGCACGCCCACCTGCCCCGGGTGTTCCGCCGCTGCCGCCAGGAAGCCTTCCTGCAATACCGGGTCGCCCGCGCCGAGCAGCGCCAGCTGTCCGCCCTGCTCCAGCAGTCCCGGCAGGGCCTCCAGCACCAGGTCCAGCCCTTTCTGGCTGGTCAGACGGCTCACCACCGCAAACAGTGGCACTTTGTCGTTGACCTTCAGCCCCATCGCAATTTGTAACTGGCGTTTGTTTTCCGCTTTGTCTTCCACGGAATCACGGCCATAGCGGGCCGCGAGCAGCAGGTCGGTCTCCGGGTTCCAGATCTGTTCATCGACACCGTTAAGGATCCCCGACAAACGCCCTTCACGATGGCGCTGACGGAGCAACCCTTCCAGGCCGTAGCCGAACTCCGGCTGCGTAATTTCACGGGCGTAGGTCGGGCTCACGGCCGTGATGTGGTCGGCATAGTAAAGCCCGGCCTTCAGGAACGAGATCTGCCCGTTAAACTCCAGCCCGTGCATGTTATAGAACGACCATGGCAGATCGATGTCATTCATGTGATGGGCGTAGTACATGCCCTGATACGCCAGGTTATGCACCGTAAAGACCGATTTCGCCGGATGGCCGCGCGCCGCCAGATATGCCGGAGCGAGCCCCGCGTGCCAGTCGTGTGCGTGCACAATGTCCGGGCGCCAGAACGGATCCAGCCCTACCGCCATTTCAGCCCCAACCCAGCCGAGCAGCGCAAAACGCAGCACGTTGTCGGTATAGGCAAACAGGTTCGTATCGTGATACGGGCTACCTGGTCGGTCATATAAGTGCGGCGCGTCAATCAGGTAGATGCCCACGCCATTGTAATGTCCATACAGCAGGGTAATGCGTCCGGCGAAGGTGTCACGGCGCGTCACCACCTTTGCATCGGGAATGCCGCGCCGGATATCCGGGAAGGCAGGCAGCAGGACTCGGGTATCGACTCCGCCGGCGATCTGCGCCGCGGGTAATGCACCAAGAACATCCGCCAGGCCGCCCGTTTTTAACAACGGGAACATCTCAGAACATACGTGTAAAACCTGCATCATCGCTCCTGTTTGATCTGCAGCTTCCGCAACATTTCCCGTGTGACTAACACGATCCCCTCTTCAGAACGGTAGAAGCGACGTGCATCTTCTTCCGCGTTTTCACCAATCACCATTCCTTCAGGAATGACGCAGGCACGGTCGATCACGCAGCGACGCAGACGACACGAACGCCCGACCCAGACATCCGGCAGCAGCACCGCCGAATCGATATTACAGAATGAGTTTATACGCACGCGCGGGAACAGCACCGACTGCACCACCACCGAGCCGGAGATAATGCACCCGCCAGAGACCAGCGAGTTCAGCGTCATGCCGTGGCTGCCGGAGCGGTCCTGAACGAATTTCGCTGGCGGCAGGGATTCCATATGGGTACGGATCGGCCAGTTCTGGTCGTACATATCCAGCTCAGGCGTGACGGAGGCCAGATCGAGGTTGGCTTTCCAGTACGCTTCCAGGGTTCCCACATCGCGCCAGTAAGGTTCCGCATTCGGATCTGACTGCACGCAGGACAGCGGGAAAGGATGTGCATAGGCCATGCCAGCTTTGGTAATTTTCGGAATGATGTCTTTACCGAAGTCGTGGCTGGAGTGTTCGTCTTTGTCGTCTTCTTCCAGCAGCTCATAAAGGTAATCTGCATCAAAGACATAGATCCCCATGCTGGCGAGCGATTTGGTGTCATCTCCCGGCATGGTTGGTGGGTTGGCCGGTTTTTCAACGAAGTCGATAATTTTATCGTCCGCGTCCACGTGCATCACGCCAAACGCCGTCGCCTCGGCAACGGGCACCGGCAGACACGCCACGGTGCAGCGCGCCCCTTTCTCGACGTGGTCGATGAGCATGTGGGAGTAGTCTTGCTTGTAGATGTGATCCCCGGCGAGGATCACGATGTACTCCGCGTTGTAGCGGCGAATGATATCGAGGTTCTGGGTCACCGCATCAGCGGTGCCGCGGTACCAGTTTTCACCGTGAACACGCTGCTGGGCAGGCAGGAGATCGACAAACTCATTCATCTCTTCGCTGAAGAATGACCAGCCGCGCTGAATATGCTGCACCAGGGTGTGCGACTGATACTGCGTAATGACGCCAATGCGGCGAATACCTGAGTTCAGGCAGTTGGACAGTGCAAAATCGATAATTCGGAACTTACCACCAAAGTGAACAGCCGGCTTGGCGCGCTTGATGGTCAAATCTTTAAGACGGGTTCCGCGCCCGCCAGCGAGGATCAGGGCAACCGTTTTTAAGGGTAGCTGGCGTGCCAACATTAAGGGATCGTTCTTCTCTAATCTAACCATGACTAACTCCTTTTTTATCATCTTGGAATACGCACACTCCGTGCGCAGGCCCGTGCCAGACAGCCATTACTACCGGATTATCCGCTCCGGCAAAGGGGGGAACGGCGCGCCATTCCCCGTCAGGTAAAACAATCTCAGCGACGTCATCCGTCGCGTTCAGCGTAACCAGCCAGCGATCCGAAAGCAGGATCTGCAGGCGCGGTACGCCGTGTTGCCACTCTTGCGCGCTTAACGGTTGCGCGTCTTTATTTAGCCAGCGAACGTTGCCGTCGCCCTCCTCCCACCAGCGGTTGGCGGTGAGCGCGGGGATCTGCTGACGAAGGTGGATCAGCGCCGCGGTAAAGTGGATCAGGCCGCTGTTCGCTTCTCCCCAGTCGAGCCAGGTTAAGGTGTTGTCCTGGCAATAGGCGTTGTTGTTACCGTGCTGGCTGTGGCCATGTTCATCCCCTGCCAGCAGCATCGGCGTGCCCTGCGACAACAAAAGCGTCGTCAGCAGCGCATGCACGCTGGCGCGTCGCCGCTCAATAACATCCAGACTTCCGCCTAACCCTTCTATACCATGATTAAAGCTATGGTTATTGTTAGTGCCATCGCGATTCTCCTCGCCATTTGCCTCATTGTGTTTCTGATTGAAACAAACGCAGTCCCGGAGCGTAAAACCGTCATGCGCGGTCACCAGGTTGACGGTAGCAGACGGTCGTTTGCCATCACGTTTAAACAGATCGCTGGAAGCGGCAAAGCGTCCGGCGAACTCCCCCAACGACAGGCTTCTCTCCAGCCAGAAGCGGCGTACGGCATCGCGATAGTGGTCGTTCCATTCGGCAAACAGCGGCGGGAAGTTCCCCACCTGGTAGCCGCCTTCACCAATGTCCCACGGCTCGGCAATCAGCTTCACCCGCGAGAGCACCGGGCAGTTTTTGATCGCCTCAAACAGCGGCGCCTGCTGGCTGAACCCCGGCGTGCGGCCCATCACCGGCGCCAGGTCAAAACGAAAACCGTCGACGTGGAACGTTTCCACCCAATATTTCAGGCATTCATACGCAAAATGCGTCACCGCCGGATGGCTGAGGTTGAGCGTGTTACCGCAACCGGTCCAGTTGTGGTAATCACCATCCTCTCTGATCCAATAATAGCTACGGTTATCAATTCCGCGCATGGAGAGCGTCGGACCGTCGAGATCGCTTTCCGCGCTGTGGTTCAGCACCACGTCCAGAATCACTTCGATACCGGCCGCATGAAGCGCTTTCACCGCATCACGAAACTCGTCCCGCGCCTTTTCCGGGTGGACGGCGTAGCGGGGGTCGAGCGCAAACATCGCCAGCGGGTTGTAGCCCCAGTAGTTGCTCAGCCCCAGTCGCTGCAGGCGAGGCTCGCTGGCGAAATGGGCGATGGGCAACAACTCCAGCGCGGTGATCCCGAGATGTTTCAGATAGGCGATCATGGTCGGATGGCCGAGCGCCTTATAGGTGCCGCGCATCTCTTTGGGGATAGACGGATGGAGATAGGTCAGCCCTTTTACATGGGTCTCGTAAATCACGGTGTTGCCCCACGGCGTGCCCGGCGGGGCATCGTCTTCCCAGTCGTAGCGATCGCCCACCACCACGCTTTTTGGGGCGACGTGGGCGCTGTCGCGGTGGTCTGGTTCCCCGTAGCCGACGTGGAAAATCGGGTCGTCTTTAAACTCGCCTTCCACGCGGTGGGCGCAGGGGTCAATCAGCAGCTTTGCCGGGTTAAACCAGTGCCCCTGAGCAGGCGCCCAGGGACCGTGAACGCGAAAACCGTAATGCATCCCTGGCCGCCCACCGGCCAGGTAACCGTGCCAGGTATCCCCGGTGCGCGCCGGTAAATCGTAACGATGTTCGTTACCTTCCCCGTCAAACACACAGAGTTCGACCCGCTCCGCGTGAGCAGAAAAGAGGGTGAAATTCACACCCTTTCCGTCAAAGCTCGCCCCGAGCGGTTCGGGTTTACCTGCCGTAAGCTGCGTCATTCGCCCTCCCGCACCAGCCAGATGGTACCGAGCGGTGGCAGCGTCAGGCTCAGGGAGTTGGGGCGCCCGTGGCTTTCGATGGCATCGCTCTGGACCAGTCCGCCGTTACCGGCGTTACTGCCGTGGTAATGCATGGAATCGGTGTTGAGGATTTCGCGCCATTTACCGGCCTGATTAATGCCAAAGCGGTAATGATGACGTGGAACCGGCGTAAAGTTGCTGGCAACGATAATCTCGTTGCCCGCTTTATCCCGGCGCACAAAGACAAATACCGAGCGCTCATGGTCGTCCACCACCAGCCACTCAAAACCGTACGGATCGAAGTCCAGCTCGTGCAGTGCTTTATGGTGGCGGTAGGTCAGGTTCAGATCGCGGACCAGCCGCTGCACGCCGTGGTGCCAGTTGTCAGCGCCCTCCAGCAGATGCCAGTCGAGGCTGGTATCGTGGTTCCACTCGCGCCCCTGGGCGAACTCGTTGCCCATAAACAGCAGTTTTTTGCCCGGGAAGGCGAACATCCAGCCGTAGTAGGCGCGCAGGTTGGCAAACTTCTGCCACGCGTCGCCCGGCATGCGGTCGAGAATGGATTTTTTACCGTGCACCACTTCATCGTGCGACAGCGGCAGCATGAAGTTTTCGGTGTAGTTGTAGAGCAGCCCGAAGGTAAGCTTATCGTGATGATACTGACGATAAACCGGGTCGAGCTTCATGTAGTCGAGCGTGTCGTGCATCCAGCCCAGGTTCCACTTGTACCAGAAGCCCAGGCCACCCATTGACGGCGGACGGGAAACGCCCGGGAAGTCGGTGGACTCTTCCGCCATCGTCACCGCGCCCTCGACCTGCTCGCCAATAATGCGGTTGGTGTTGCGCAGAAACTCAATCGCTTCCAGGTTCTCGCGACCGCCATACTCGTTCGGGATCCACTCGCCCTCTTTGCGGCTATAGTCGCGATAGATCATCGACGCCACCGCATCCACGCGCAGGGCATCAATGCCGAAACGCTCGATCCAGTAAAGCGCGTTCCCGACCAGGTAGTTCGCGACTTCACGGCGACCGTAGTTGTAGATCAGCGTATTCCAGTCCTGGTGATAGCCTTCGCGCGGGTCGCTGTGCTCGTACAGTTTTGTGCCGTCGAACTCGGCCAGCGCAAAATCATCCGACGGGAAGTGGCCCGGCACCCAGTCAAGAATGACGTTCAGCCCGGCGGCGTGTGCGGCATCAACGAAATAGCGGAAGTCGTCGCGCGTGCCAAAGCGGCGAGTCGGTGCGTATAACCCGGTGGGCTGATAGCCCCAGCTTCCGTCGAACGGGTGCTCGTTAACCGGCAGCAGCTCCAGATGGGTAAAGCCCATCCATTTGGCGTACGGTACCAGCTGGTCAGCCAGCTCACGATAGCTCAGCCAGAAATTGTCATCGGTGTGGCGACGCCAGGAGCCGAGATGCACCTCATAAACGGAGATTGGCGCGTCGAAGCGGTTAGCCTGCTTGCGCTCTTCCGTCTGGACCACCTTCTCCGGCAGGCCGCAAATAAGCGAGGCAGTATTCGGGCGCAGCTCCGCTTCAAAGGCGTACGGGTCAGCCTTAATGCGCAGCTTGCCGTTGGCATCGATCATCTCAAATTTATAGAGCTGACCGTTATGCGCGCCGGGGATGAACAGCTCCCAGATGCCGGTTTCCCGACGCAGGCGCATGGGGTGACGACGACCGTCCCAGTAGTTGAACTGCCCGACGACGGAGACGCGCTGGGCGTTTGGCGCCCACACGGCAAACCGCGTGCCGGTAATACCATCCATGGTATCCGCATGGGCACCCAGCGTTTCATAAGGCCGCAGATGGGTACCTTCGGACAGCAGCCAGGCATCCATCTCTTTTAAGAGCGGGCCAAAGCTATAGGGATCGTCAATCAGGTTTTGCTGACCGTGCCAGATGACGGCAAGCTGATAACGAAAGGGGTTTTTACGACGGGGCATGACGCCCGAGAAGAAGCCACGTGAGTCGAGGCATTCCAGATTACCCACCTTGCGGCCGGTTTTGGGTTCGATGACCCACACTTCTGTGGCATCCGGTAACAGCGCGCGAACTTCCAGCCCGGCCTCTGTACGGTGCATCCCTAGCACAGAAAAGGGGTCGGCAAAATGACCCGCAATAAGCGCATTAATCACGTCTCTCGAAATACGATCGGACATGGTATTCATCCTGTTTTTTTATGTCGCCCTTTTTATTCGCTCCGGGACGACTTTTAATGTGACCTAAACGGTGCAGCTCATCCTCTCTGCTCCGCCCTACCCTCAGGTGAGAAATAAATCTTCCTTAAAGCATAGCCAACGACGAGGTTCCTCCTGATAAAAAATAAGACATCTGCGTTTTACTCCATGTAGTACGCAAAAAAAGGGGGTGAAAATCACCCCCGGTAGTTAACAAATTATTACGCCAGCTGGCGCAGCATGCGGCGCAGCGGCTCTGCGGCACCCCACAGGAGCTGGTCACCCACGGTGAACGCGGAGAGGTACTCTGGCCCCATGTTCAGCTTACGCAGACGGCCAACCGGCGTGGTCAGCGTGCCGGTAACGGCCGCAGGCGTCAGTTCGCGCATGGTGATATCGCGATCGTTTGGCACCACTTTCGCCCACGGGTTGTGTGCGGCGAGCAGCTCTTCCACGGTCGGAATAGACACATCTTTTTTCAGTTTAATGGTGAAGGCCTGGCTGTGGCAGCGCAGCGCGCCGATACGCACGCACAGACCGTCAACCGGAATGGTGTTCGCGGTAGCGAGGATTTTGTTGGTCTCCGCCTGACCCTTCCACTCTTCACGGGTCTGGCCGTTATCCAGCTGTTTGTCGATCCACGGGATCAGGCCACCGGCCAGCGGTACGCCAAAGTTATCGACCGGCAGTTCGCCGCTGCGGGTCAGCTCGGTGACTTTACGCTCGATATCGAGGATCGCGGACGCCGGATTTGCCAGCTCGGTCGCAACGCTCTGGTGCAGCTGGCCCATCTGGGTCAGCAGTTCACGCATGTGACGCGCACCGCCGCCGGATGCGGCCTGGTAGGTCGCCACGGAGACCCACTCCACCAGGTCCTGCGCGAACAGGCCACCGAGGGACATCAGCATCAGGCTGACGGTGCAGTTACCGCCGACAAAGGTTTTCACGCCGTTGTTCAGGCCGTCGGTGATCACGCCCTGGTTCACCGGGTCGAGGATGATGATGGCATCGTCTTTCATACGCAGCGAAGAGGCCGCGTCAATCCAGTAGCCCTGCCAGCCGCTTTCACGCAGCTTTGGATAGATTTCGTTGGTATAATCGCCGCCCTGGCAGGTCACAATAATGTCGAGTGCCTTCAGCGCTTCCAGATCGTAAGCATCCTGCAACGTCCCTGTGGTACCACCAAAGGACGGTGCAGCCTGGCCGAGCTGGGAAGTGGAGAAGAAGACCGGGCGGATAGCGTCGAAATCGCGCTCTTCAACCATGCGTTGCATGAGTACAGAGCCGACCATACCGCGCCAGCCGATAAAACCAACGTTTTTCATAGCATTTGTTTCCTGCAGAGGGTGTGTGCTGTTTGTGCAAGCCAGTATTGAACTGGGATATGCTTCACATTACAAAATGCTGCCAAAGTCGCAAGCGAAATTAATCGATGATTGCCCGGCAATCAGAAAAAGAGCTAATCATCCTAATAACCATAGAGAAATTCAGGGCTAATTTACATGAGTGAAATCATTTCTGCGGCGGTTTTATTGATCCTGATAATGGATCCACTGGGAAACCTGCCGATTTTCATGTCGGTGCTGAAGCACACCGAACCCAAGCGCCGCCGGGCGATCATGATCCGCGAGCTGCTCATCGCCCTGCTGGTGATGTTTATCTTCCTGTTTGCTGGCGAAAAAATTCTCGCTTTCCTGAATCTGCGTGCCGAAACGGTCTCCATTTCCGGCGGAATTATTCTGTTCCTGATTGCCATTAAGATGATTTTCCCGAGCGCGGAAGGCAGCAGCAGCGGCCTGCCTGCGGGTGAAGAGCCGTTTATCGTACCGCTGGCGATCCCGCTGGTCGCCGGGCCGACCATTCTGGCCACATTGATGCTACTGTCGCATCAGTATCCCAACCAGATGAGCCATCTGGTGATTGCTTTGCTGATTGCCTGGGGCGGAACGTTCATCATTCTGCTGCAGTCGTCGCTATTCCTGCGCCTGCTGGGCGAAAAAGGGGTCAATGCGCTGGAACGTTTGATGGGGCTGATTCTGGTGATGATGGCGACGCAGATGTTCCTGGACGGGATACGTGCGTGGATGAAGGGATAGCAAGGTAAATGCAAAACGGCAATCTTAGATTGCCGTTTTTAGTGGTTGCTCCCTCTCCCCGTGGGAGAGGGCCGGGGTGAGGGCAACAGGCCGCACTCCTCAAAAATAATATTTCGTTTTGCGAGCCGCCTTCCAGAGCCTCTCTTGCCACCCGATCTTCAAAGCAGTATCTTCTTGCCGCGCCTGCAAAATCAGGTGTCAGGGTTGGTCCTCTGTTATCCTCATCCGTGATAAAATTTCTTTATCGCGTAGTCAGTTACACCTTAATGGTGGGCTGGACGGTGGCGCCGCAAGGCGCGCCGGTAGCTGATGAGGCCGGTAGGACCAACTCCGTTCAGTCCGCCACCAGTGAGGTTGGTCCCTCCTGTGGCGGTCCATTTTACGCATCAGAGGCGGTCTTATGACTACTACCCTTAGCTTTTCTCACTCCTTATTCACCACACCGTTCGATCACACCACCGACTTCACCGAGCAGGCAGACAACTGCGCGCGGTTTGTCGACGTGCTGGTTGAATGTGACGATCCAACCCAGAAGATGGCGCTGTGTGGACGGCTTTCCGCCTGCCTCGCCCTGCTCCAGCCGACGCTGCTTGAACCTGTGCCAGAATATTTAAAAGCCAGCCTGACGGTGGATGACCTGCCGTTGGACGTGCCGGTATTCGAACCGGAAGTTGATCAGTTAGGGCGATATTGCCAGCTGTTAACGCAAATGCTGTTAGCGCATTCGCTGTCAGAAAGCGATGAGAGAGTGGCGGGAGATCTGCTGCAGGAGTTGGTGCGATTTTACAGCGATACGCTAAAAGCGCCGCGCTGGCTGCGCACAACGGAAGGCACAGTGCTGCTGTAAAAAAGCCGGGTGGCGCTTGCGCTTACCCGGCCTACGGGAACTGAGTTTTTTGTAGGTCGGGTAAGGCGAAGCCGCCACCCGACAAAATAAGATCTCTGCGGCCTGATGCCCTCACCCCAACCCTCTCCCACAGGGAGAGGGAGAAAACCAGTTAGCTCAGCAGCGTAAACGCAATCATCCCGACAATCGCACCCGTAGTGCCGAGGATAGTTTCCATCAGCGTCCAGGTTTTCAGGGTTTGCGCTTCGGTTGCACCGGTAAATTTACCGAACAGCCAAAAGCCCGCATCGTTCACATGCGACACCACAATCGAACCACCTGCGATACAGATAGACAGCGCCGCCATCTGCGCACCGGAGTAGTTCAGCTGTTCAATCACCGGCATCACCAGGCCAACAGCCGTTAAACAGGCAACGGTCGCGGAGCCCTGAATAATACGCACCGCCGCCGCCAGCACAAAGCAGGTGACCGCGATGGGCAGTCCCATTCCGGTCAGCGCTTCACCCAGCGCCGGACCGACGCCTGAATCCACCAGCACCTGCTTGAACACGCCACCCGCACCGATCACCAGCAGGATAATGCCCGCTGGCTGCAGCGCAGCACCGCAGATTTCCATCACGCGGTCTTTCGGCATCCCCTGACGCATCGCCAGGCCATAAATCGCCACCAGACACGCCACCAGAATTGCCGTGAACGGGTGACCGATAAATTCGAACCATTCGTACGCGGTAGATCCCACCGGTACAAAGCGCGCGGCAATGGTTTTCAGACCCACCAGCACCAGCGGCAGCAGGATCAGAGACAGGCTGAAGCCGAAGGACGGCATTTTACCTTCGCCCAGGTGCGGCTCGGTAATATCATCAGGAATATGCAGCTCAACGTAGCGGCTGATGAAATTGCCCCACAGCGGACCGGCGATAATCATTCCCGGGATTGCCGCGCACAGGCCAATCAGGATCATCCAGCCAAAGTCGGCGTGCATCTGGGAAGCCAGCAGCATCGGCGCAGGCCCCGGCAGCAGAAACGCCGCGGCTGCCGCCACACCCGCAAACAGCGGAATAACCAGCTTCACAAGGTTAGTACCGGTATGGCGCGCCATGGAGAACGCCACGCTAATCAGCAGCACCACGGCCACTTCAAAGAACAACGGCAGCGCGCAGATCAGACCGGCCAGGCCAATCGCATAGTGTGCACGACTGTGACCAAACGATTTCAGCATCTTGACGGCAATCTGGTCGACCGCGCCTGTCTCATGCAGGATCTTGCCAAACATCGCGCCCAGCGCAACCACAATAGCCAGGAAGCCCAGTGTGCCCCCCATCCCTTTTTCCATCGTCGCAGCGATCTTATCGAGCGGCATACCGGAAAAGAGACCTGCACCAATAGAAACCACCATCAAAGCAACAAAAGCATGCATACGCGCTTTCATCACTAAAAACAGCAGCAGCAATACCGAACCCACTGCTGTCAAAACTAGCGTTAATGTACTCAAAACTTACTGCCTTTTATTAATGACCTCGATGGTGCTGGCAACAACACCCTCCAGTGACTGATCGATATCAACCACTAAGACATCTTTTTCATCTTCACCTGGCTCCTGCAGCGCTTCGAACTGTGTGACCAGCATCTGGGTTTTGAAGAAGTGGCCTTTGCGCGCCTTGAGACGGCTTTCGATGACGTCGAAATCGCCTTTCAGGTAGATGAAAGAGAGGTTCGGGTTGCCGTCACGAAGCAGATCGCGGTAGGTTTTTTTCAGCGCAGAGCAGACGATCAGGGAAACTTTATTGGTGCGCTGCATGGCAAATGCGGCATCGTTCAGCGCCTGTAACCATGGTTTACGGTCGTCGTCGTTCAGCGGCTCGCCGGAGGCCATCTTCATGATGTTGCTGCGCGGATGGAGGAAGTCGCCATCAAGAAACGCCGCATTAAGTTGATGCGCCACTTCGCTTGCCACGGCAGATTTACCGCTACCGGAAACGCCCATCAGGACGTAAACGTGGTGATCATGATTAGTCGTGCTCAAAGGGTGTCCCTCAGTCAATTGTTACGGGTAACAGTTATCGGTAACATTGTCCTGCCGGGGCAAAAGAGAAGCAATATCCAAACGTGCGCGATGTGAATAAGTGTGAGCTACTTCAAATTTGTCGGATTAAATAGATCCACCCGGTGACAAGGTGAAACCTAAATCTAACATTTTTGGCGTAACCGCTTCACCGCGAATGCGCGCCAGCAGGCGTTCTGCGCCAATGCGACCCATGCGTTCACGCGGTGTCAGGACGCTCGCCAGACGCGGCTCCATCACCTGGCCGATGTCATGGCCGTGGAAACCGGCTATCGCCATATCATCGGGGATCTGCAGCCCCAGGCGCTGGCATTCGAACGCTGCACCGACCGCAAGGTCATCGTTGGTACAGAAAATACCGTCCAGTTGTGGATACTCGCGCCGTGCCTGCCGCATCAGCTCAATACCCGACGTATAGGAAGAGGACTGCTCCACCATCACGCTGTACGGGGTTAAATTTGCGTCAAGCATCGCCTGCTCGTATCCCTTCTGTTTGATGATAGTACGTTCATCAAGACGCGCACCCAGGTAGGCGATATGACGATGACCGCGCGCGATGATCGCCGCCGTCATCTGCCGCGCCGCTTCGAAGTTGTCAAAACCCACGGCAATATCAAGGCACGGCGACTGGCTGTCCATCAGTTCCACCACCGGTATCCCGGCCACTTCGATCATCTTCAGCGTACGGGGGGTGTGAGTACGTTCAGTTAAAATCAGGCCATCGATGTTCCAGGAAAGCATCGATTCAAGACGTTCTTCTTCCAGTTCCGGTTTGTAGCCGTAGTGTGCCAGCATGGTTTGGTAACCAAACGCATCCGTGACGCTTTCAATACCGCGCAACACTTCGGCAAAGACCTGGTTAGTTAAAGAAGGCAGGAGGACGCCCACCGCACGACTGGTGGCATTGGAGAGAATATCGGGTGCGCGGTTAGGGATATAACCCAGTTCATCGAGAGCAGCGGCAATCTTGCCACGCAACGCTACGGAAACCTGTTCCGGGTTACGTAAAAAACGGCTGACCGTCATTTTGGTCACACCAACACGATCGGCGACATCCTGAAGTACGGGGCGTTTCTTTTTCATCGTCCTGAGAAATCTTGAAGAGAGAGATTTGCTCAGTTTATCACGGACAAAGCCCATCCTTCCCCTGTCAAAGGGAAGGATGGGCATTTATTTATGATTTATTACACCGGTGGCAGATCAAACAGCAGAATTTCACTTTCGCTGTCGGCATGCACGGAGAGCGCTTGCTCATCCCAGATGGCCAGACCATCTGCCGTTGTCGCTTTGGTGCCGTTGATGGACACTTCACCTTTCACCACCTGGATCCAGACGCGGCGGTTCGCGGCGATCTGGTGTACAGACTGTTCGTCTTTCGCCAGCGCCCAGCGGTACAGTTCCATATCCTGATGCACTTTCAGCGAACCTTCACGCGCATCCGGGGAGAGCACCAGCTGTTTGCCCTGTTTGGCGTCGAAGCGGCGCTGCTCGTAGCGCGGCGTGATGCCGGTTTCTTCTGGAATGATCCAGATTTGATACAGGTGCAGTTTTTCCGTTTTGCTCGGGTTGTACTCCGAGTGACGAACACCGGTACCCGCACTCATGATCTGGAACTCGCCCGCCGGAACCTGCTCTTTGTTGCCCATGCTGTCCTGGTGCTCAACCGCCCCTTCCAGCACATAGGTCAGGATTTCCATGTCTTTATGCGGGTGGGTACCGAAGCCCTGGCCTGCATCAATCACGTCATCGTTGATCACGCGCAGTGCAGAGAAGCCCATGAAGTTCGGGTCGTAGTAGTCGGCAAACGAGAATGAATGCCATGAGTCCAGCCAGCCATGATTCGCGTGACCACGTTCGTTTGCTTTGCGTAAGTAGATCATTGTTTTCACCCTCAGTTCGTTTCGATGAAGTAAGTGTGGACGCAAACCGCCTGGGATCATAGAGGGTGAAAATTGACTCCTCTGTTCAAAAATTATGAACAAGTGCAGAGGAGCCATTTTTGCTTATTTCGCAAGGGTTACCGTGGCAGGAGAAGCCTGTTCGAAGGCCCGTTCGAGGATTTCGAGGTTGGTCAGAACGTCAGATTCCTTGACGTAATTCGCCACGCCGCGGGTCAGGGTTGCATGCAACGCGTCGTAGACGCGACCATAGTCGCCGGTTTCAGGCGTCAGCTCTTCTCTGACCGTCACACCTTCTGCGTTCACATACTCCAGTACGCCAACCGAATCATCCGCCGCAAAGCCCGGTTCACCCGGCATGATATTGGCCTTCAGGCTGGTCTCCTGCTGATCGATACCGTACTTGATAAACGAACCTTTCGTGCCGTGAACGATAAATTTCGGGTAGTCGATTTTCACCAGATGGCTGGTTTTAACGATGGCTTTCAGGTCGCCGTAGAACAGCTGCGCTTCAAAAGTATCGTCCGGGTTGGCTTTATTACGCAGGCTGCGAATGTCATACGCCACGTGGTCCGGGCGGCCAAACAGGGAGATGATTTGGTCCATGGTATGGACGCCAAGACCGTAGAAGGAACCGTCCTGCGGCAGGCCGGGCTTGGTCTCCGCCACCGGGCGGTAATAGTCAAAATGGCTTTCCATTTCGACGATGTCGCCAAGCTTGCCGCTCTCAATCGCCTTTTTCGCCGTCAGGAAGCAGCTGTCGAAGCGACGGTTCTGATACGGCGTGACGGTCAGCCCTTTGCTTTTCGCCAGTGCGAAGAGTGTTTTCGCTTCAGCGATGGTCGGGGTGAAGGGTTTTTCTACCAGCACGTTTTTACCCGCCTCGAGCGCGCGTTTCGCATAGTCGAAATGGCTGTCGGCATGGGTACAGACGATGACCAGTTTAACCTGCGGGTCGCCCAGGACTTCATTGAGATCGCTGGTGAAATGAATATGGGAATACTGCGGAGACTGCTCTTCCGGCTTCGCGCTGCGGCGGTAGATATGCGCCACATGCCAGCTGTCTTTACGGTTGAGAACATACGGAAGATGATAGCGGGTCGTACTTTTACCAAATCCAATAAATGCGCAATGTAAGGTCATAGCTCAGTCCTTTTGGAAGGTTACTGGGTTTTACCATAGCGCATGTTTTGCCCTCACCCCAGCCCTCTCCCACGGGGAGAGGGCGAAAAAGGACAAAAAAAAGCCAGCTAAAAGCTGGCTAAAGTAATACTGGAAGCAATGTGAGCAATGTCGTGCTTTCAGGTTCCCGTAGTGGTCTTCCTGAATGCAGAGCAATAATAATCATTCTCATTCGCACTTGTCCAATACTTTTTGCAAAAAATAGCGGTTGACTCCAATTTCAAAGTCACTGATGTTGGAAAGGATGTTTAACTGACTGAGGAATAAGGAATGAGTGAGATAGTGATACGCCATGCGGAACCGGGAGATGCCGAAGCCTTACGCCAGAACTACATGCATCCAGGGGTGTATCACGACACGCTACAGCTACCTCATCCTTCCCTTGAGTACTGGCAAGAACGTCTTATTGTAAAACCCGGGCAAAGACGGCTGGTCGCCTGCATTGATGAGCAAATCGTTGGCGATCTGATGCTTCAGGTGGAAGCCAGCCCTCGACGCAGCCATGTGGCCACGTTCGGTATCAGCGTTGCGGCGCACGCTCAAGGGCGCGGCGTCGGGAGCGCGCTCATGCGCGAGATGATCAACCTGTGCGATAACTGGCTGCGTATCGAACGTATCGAGTTAACGGTTTTTGCCGATAACCCTTCCGCACTGGCGCTGTACCGGAAGTTTGGCTTTGAAATCGAAGGCACCGGCAGAAAATTTGCCCTACGCAACGGCGAGTATGTGGATGCGTATTATATGGCGCGAATGAAGTAGTTAGTTGCCCTCTCCCACCGGGAGAGGGAATTACACAACAGATTAATACCCCGCCGTTAAATCATCCACCGACCGCGGGTCTGACGCGCCAAACAGCGCCCCGTCCGGCCCCACCATAATGCTCTGGGTGCTGCCCATCGCCTCTTTCACCGCTACCTTCTGTCCGCGCTGCTCCAGCAGTTTGAGGGTGTCCGGGCTAAAGCCCTTCTCGACGCGCAGTTCATCCGGCAGCCACTGGTGATGGAAGCGTGGGGCGTTGGTCGCCTCCGCCACGTTCATACCAAAGTCGATACTGTTCACCACCATCTGCAGCACGGTGGTGATAATCCGGCTGCCACCGGGGCTGCCGGTTACCAGCCAGGTTTTGCCGTCTTTCACCACAATGGTTGGTGACATCGACGACAGCGGACGTTTCTTCGGCCCCACCGCGTTGGCATCCCCACCGACCAGCCCGTAGACGTTCGGTACGCCCGGTTTGGCAGAGAAGTCATCCATCTCGTTGTTCAGCAGAATGCCGCTGTTGCCCGCCACAATACCGGTTCCAAAGGTGGTATTGAGCGTATAGGTAACCGCCACCGCGTTACCGTCTTTATCCACCACCGAGAAGTGGGTGGTCTGGTTACTTTCATACGGTGCCAGCTTGCCGGGGCGGATCTCGCTCGACGGCTTAGCCTTATTGATGTCGATCTGATCGGCAATGGATTTGGCATACGCTTTGTTGGTCAGCGCCTGCCACGGCACCTTCACAAAGTCCGGATCGCCAAGGTATTCCGAGCGGTCGGCATAGGCGCGTTTTTCCGCCTCGGCCATCACCTGCATGGCATCGGCACTGCCGAAGCCAAACTTGTGCATATCGAAGTTTTCCAGAATATTGAGGATCTGCACGATGTGGATCCCGCCGGAGGACGGTGGCGGCATGGAGAAGACCTCATAGCCACGGTAGGTGCCGCTAATTGGCTCGCGCTCCACCGCCTTATACTCCGCCAGATCCGCTTTGGTGATGAGCCCGCCGTTCTTTTGCATCTCTTCGGCAATCTGGTCGGCAATCGCCCCTTTGTAGAAGGCGTCCGGGCCATGCTCCGCAATCAGCTCCAGGCTTTTGGCAAGGTTCTTCTGCACCAGCTTATCGCCCTTCTTCAGCGGCTCTCCGTCTTTCCAGAAGATCGCCTTGCTGTTTACATGGTTCGGAATGACTTCGCTGCCGTAGGTTTTAAGGTCATCGGCCAGGGCGTCATTCACTACAAAGCCGTCGCGTGCCAGCTTAATGGCAGGCTGGACCACTTTGTTCAGCGGCATCGTGCCGTATTTTTCCAGCGCCAGCGAGAAGCCTGCGACGGTGCCCGGCGTACCGGACGCAAGGTGCGAGGTCAGCGATTTTTTACTGTCCGGGTTGCCCTGATCGTCAAGGAACATATCGCGGGAGGCCTGAGCTGGCGCCATTTCGCGGAAGTCGATAGCCGTCGTCTTCCCGTCTTTGGTGCGCAGCATCATAAAGCCGCCGCCGCCCAGATTCCCCGCCTGCGGGTGTGTTACCGCCAGCGCATAGCCGACCGCCACCGCGGCATCCACCGCATTACCGCCCTGTTTGAGAATATCGACGCCCACTTTCGTTGCCAGCGCATCCACCGAGGCCACCATCCCGTGCGTGGCCCGCACGGGATGAAACACATCTTCCTCCACGCCATAAGAGACCGGAGGAGCCGCAGGCGGGTTAGCCGCCACGCTAAATGTACCGCCTGCCATCAGCGCAGCGATGGCGACCCAGCGCAAAAGGGTTGGTTTCATCATTATTGTTCTCCAGGTGAAGGGAGCCATATTCCCCGCTTAAGCCTGGTTCACAACTCCTAAAAAATCATCGTCATGGTGAATTCGGGGTAAACTTAAGAGAAACCTCAAAGAAGGAGAAGATCATGAAACGCTTCCTGATCCTTACGGCGTTGCTCCCGTTTGCCGCACTTGCACAGCCACTCAATACGATGAATAACCCTAACCAGCCGGGCTATGTCATTCCGAGCCAGCAGCGTATGCAGACGGAGATGATGAGTCAGCAGCAACAGCAAAAAGGAATGCTGAACCAGCAGTTGAACACGCAGACCCGAATGCAGCAGCAGAGCCTGCAAAATCAGATGAACACTAACACCCAGCGCGTGCAGCAGGGACAAATGCGCGAGCAACCGCTGCCGAATAAAAACGGCGGGATGCTGGGAGGGATGAGTTCGTCAGGCAGCGGACAGCAGCATATGCTGCCGTCGCAGTCGAATGGCAGTATGCTTAATCCGCAGAACTAAAGTCCGGGCCGATCAGGTCAATCGCATCGGTACAGATGCTGTCCACACCCCAGCGCAGCAGCTCAGCCGCACGCTGGGGTTTGTTGACGGTATACACCAGAATATGCAGCCCTGCCGCTTTCAGCATTTTCACCCGCGCCGCATCCAGCAGCTTATGATTGAGATGGATCGACACGCACGCTAAGCGGGTGGTCAGCTCACGCCAGTCCTCGCGCCACTCGTCCAGCAGCAGCCCGCGCGGCAGCTCCGGTACCGCAGCCTGTGCCGCTTCAAGGGCATCAATTTCAAATGACGACAGCAGCGGTGGCGTCATGCCTTCCCACAGCTCGCGCGCGGCCAGCGCAATCACGTTGCCCGTGAGCGGCCCGGTACCGGTCGTCGGTTTGATTTCGATGTTGGCCATCATCCCGTGTTGACGACAACGGTCGGCCACTTCCGCCAGCAGCGGCAACGGTTCGCCTTTGTACTCGCCGCTGAACCAGCTTCCGGCATCCACCTTCAGCAGATCGCGCCACGGCAGTTCCCCCGCCACGCCCCAGCCGTTGCTGGTGCGTTCGAGATTGTCATCATGCAGCAGGAAAATTTCGCCGTCTTTCGACAGCTTGGCGTCGAACTCAATCATCGTGTGGCCGTAGCGTGCGCCAACATCAATTGCCGCCAGGGTATTTTCCGGCGCCAGTTTACCGCCGCCACGGTGGGCGACGATGTGGGGATAAGGCCAGTTGCTCATACTCGTTGTCCTGTTTCACCGTCAAATAAGTGCAGGTGATTTTCCGGCAGGTGCAGCCACAGCGTGCTGCCTGCTTTCGGGCGTTCCTGATGCGGCAGACGCACCACCATTTTTTGCTCGCCCCAGCGTCCATGCGCCAGGTTATCTGCACCCAACATCTCCAGCGTGTCCATCACCAGCGGCACGCCGCCGTCCGCCTGAGAGGTTAAACCAATATGCTCCGGGCGAATACCGAGCGTCATCTTACGCCCGGCGTAGCCACGATAGTACCAGTTGATGGGCAATGCCATCCCGCTTTCCAGCTCAAAGTGGGTGCCCGCGCTGCTGATCCGCCCTTCCAGCAGGTTCATTGCCGGGCTGCCGATAAAGCTCGCCACAAAACGGCTGGCCGGTTTTTCGTACACCTCCACCGGCGTGCCAATCTGCTCGGCAACGCCTTTGTTCATCACCATCACCCGCTGGGCAAGGGTCATGGCTTCGACCTGATCGTGCGTCACGTACAGGGAGGTGGTTTTAAGACGGCGATGCAGTTGCTGCAGCTCCAGACGCATCTGCACGCGCAGCTTGGCGTCAAGGTTAGAGAGCGGTTCATCGAACAGGAACACCGCCGGATCGCGCACGATGGCACGCCCCATCGCCACGCGCTGGCGCTGGCCGCCGGAGAGCTCGCGCGGACGGCGCTTAAGCAGGCCATCCAGCTCCAGTATGCGCGCCGCCTCTTTCACCCGCTCCTCGATATGCCCCTTGCCCATGCCGCGGATTTTCAGCCCCCAGGCCATATTCTCTTCCACGCTCATGTGCGGATAGAGGGCGTAGTTCTGGAACACCATCGCGATGCCGCGATCTTTAGGCTCCATCTCGGTCACGCGCTGGCGGTCAATCCAGATATCGCCGGAGGAGACGCGCTCAAGCCCGGCCACCATGCGCAGCAGCGTGGATTTGCCGCAACCGGACGGGCCGACCATCACGATGAACTCCCCGTCCGCCACGTCGAGGGTAAGCGGCTGAATCACCTGGGTTTTGCCATCCCAGCTTTTGGTCACTGCCTGAAGTTTTAAACCTGCCATCTTATTTCTCACTGTCCACTAAACCACGCACAAACGCACGCTGCATGGCTAAAACGATAACGACCGGGGGGATAAGGGTGAGCAGCATCGCCGCCATCACCTGGTTCCAGAGGGTGGTGCCTTCGCCGGTGGCGATCATGCCCTTGATGCCCGCCACGGCGGTGCCGAGGTTGACGTCCTGAATAATCAGCAGCGGCCACAGGTACTGGTTCCAGCCGTAGATAAAGGTGATCACAAACAGCGCCGCGAGGTTGGTTTTCGACAGCGGCAGCACGATGTCGCGGAAAAAGCGCATCGGTGAGGCGCCGTCAATGCGCGCGGCTTCAATCAGCTCGTCCGGCAGCGTCATAAAGAACTGGCGGAACAGGAAGGTGGCAGTCGCAGACGCCATCAGCGGCAGGGTTAAGCCCGCGTAGCTGTCGAGCATCTTCAGGTTGGCGATCACTTCCACCGTCGGGAAGATACGCACCTCCACCGGCAGCATCAGGGTGATAAAAATCATCCAGAAGAAGAGGTTACGCAGCGGAAAGCGGAACCAGACGATGGCGAAGGCCGAAAGCATCGACACCGTGATTTTGCCCACCGTAATGCCGAACGCCATGATGAAGCTGTTGAGCATCATCAGCCAGAACGGCGCACTGTTGGCCCCCACGCCCTGGGTCCAGATGGTTTTCATGTTCTCAAAAAGATGCGTGCCTGGGATCAGCGTCATCGGCGTGTCGAACACCGCTTTGGTGTCCAGCGTGGCGGCGACAAACGCCACGTACAGCGGAAAGAGGATGACGATAATCCCCAGAATCAGCATGGTATGGCTGAAAATCGTCAGCCCGCGACGGTTCTCAATCATTGGTAGCGCACCTTACTTTCGACATAGCGGAACTGCACCACCGTGAGGATGATGACAAGGAACATCAGCACGACGGACTGCGCGGCGGAGGCCGAGAGATCCAGCCCGGCAAACCCTTCGCGGTAGATTTTATAAATCAGCGTCGTCGTGGCCTGCACCGGGCCACCGGCGGTGGCCGCATCGATGACCGGGAAGGTGTCGAAAAAGGCATACACCAGGTTCACCACCAGCAGGAAGAAACTCACCGGGGCAATCAGCGGCAGCGACAGCCTGAAGAAGCGGCGGATCGGGCCTGCGCCGTCAATGGCGGCGGCTTCCACCAGCGAACGCGGAATGGACTGTAGCGCGGCAAAGAAGAACAGGAAGTTGTAGCTGATCTGCTTCCACACCGAGGCGAACACCACCAGGAACATCGCCTGGCCGCTGTTCTGGGCGTGGTTCCAGTCGTATCCGAATTCCGCCAGAAAATGGGTAATTAACCCGCGCCCGGGGTTAAACAGGAAGATCCACAGCACGGCGGCGACCGCTGGTGCCACGGCGTAGGGCAGCAGCATCAGGGTCTGATACAGACGGCTGCCACGCACCACGTAATCCACCAGCGCGGCGAAGAACAGCGAGGCAACAAGGCCGCTCACGGTGACCAGCGCGCTGAATTTGATCGTCGTCCAGAAAGAATCCAGGTAGTAGCTGTCGTGGAACAGCGCGGTGAAATTGTCCAGGCCAACAAACTGGCTGGAGAGTCCAAAAGGATCAACGCTTTGCACCGAGTACCAGAGCGCTTCGCCCGCAGGCCAGATAAAGAAGATAACGGTGATGACCAGCTGAGGCGCGACCAGCAGATACGGCAGCCAGCGGGAACGAAACACCGGACGGGATGATGACATTGAGATTTGGTTCCTGAACAGTGCCGGGTGGCGGCTACGCCTTACCCGGCCTACATATGGCACGTCGTAGGCCCGGTAAGCGCAGCGCCACCGGGCATTTTTTTACGATTTGGTGGACTGCTCAAAGCGGCGCAGCAGCTGATTCCCGCGCTCTACCGCTGAATCCAGCGCCTGCTGTGGCGTTTTCTTGCCGGTCCAGACGCTTTCCAGCTCTTCGTCGACAATGGTGCGGATCTGCGGCATGTTGCCCAGACGCAGCCCTTTGGTGAACGGCAACGGCGGCTTGTTCAGCATCTGACGCGTCGCGATATCCGCACCCGGATTCTTGCTGTAGAAGCCCTGCTCGCGGGTCAGGTCATAGGCAGCTTTGGTGATCGGCAGGTAGCCGGTTTTCTGGTGCCATTCGGCCGCGTTTTCAGGTTTCGCCAGGAAGTCGAGGAACTCGGCCACTCCTTTGTAGGTGCCGGCGTCTTTACCCTGCATCACCCACAGGCTTGCTCCGCCGATGATGGCGTTCTGCGGCGCGCCTTTCACGTCTGCGTCGTACGGCATCATGCCCACGCCATAGTTGAATTTGGCATAGTGACGGATATCCGCCAGCGAGCCGGACGAGGCGGTGGTAATGGCGCAGTCACCGTTGTAGAACTTCTCGGTGGATTCGTCTTTACGTCCGAAGTAGCTGAAATCACCCTTCTTGTTCAACTCTTCCAGCAGCGCGATGTGCTTCACCTGCTCTGGCTTGTTGAACTCCAGTACCGCGTCGGTGCCATCGAAACCGTTGTTTTTGGTGGCCACCGGCAGGCCGTGCCAGGCACTGAAGTTTTCAATCTGGATCCAGCCCTGCCAGCCGCTGGCGTAGCCGCACTTCATCCCCGCCGCTTTCAGCTTCGCGGTGTACTCCGCCAGATCCTGCCAGGTTTTTGGCGGCTGCTCCGGGTCTAAACCGGCTTTCTTAAAGGCGTCTTTGTTGTAGTACAGCACCGGCGTCGAGCTGTTAAACGGCTGAGACAGCAGATGGCCGGTTTTAGAATCGGTGTAGTAACCCGCTACGGTCGGCACAAACTGGGATTCGTCGAAGTTGATCCCCGCCTCTTTGAACACTTCGTAGACCGGTTTGATGGCTTTGGAGGCCATCATGGTCGCGGTGCCTACTTCGTACACCTGCAAAATGGCAGGCGCATTACCGGTACGGAAGGCGGCAATGCCCGCGCTCAGGCTCTGCTCGTAGTTACCTTTGTACACCGGCACAATTTTGTAATCCGGATGGGAGTCGTTGAAACGCTGCGCCAGGGAGTCAACCTCTTTACCCAACTCCCCTTCCATGGAATGCCAGAACGGAATGGTCGTCACAGCCATTGCGTTCGTCGCAAAAGCCAGACCCAGTGCCAGACCCAAAGCTGTGTGTCGTAACGATGTCATTATCATCTCTCTTATTGTGCCGGATGCGCGATATCACGCGTTTTATGCTCGCGAGGTAACATGACATGCTCGAATGACAGAAAAATAACTGTTTGTTTACAGATAAGTGACAACAAAAGGTCAGCGGGATGATGGTTGTGTGAAGGGGTTTATGTGAAAAAGCCGGGTGGCGGCTTCGCCTTACCCGGCCTACTCGATCCCGTAGGCCCGGTAAGCGTAAGCGCCACCGGGCAATACAGACGGCTCAGCCACCTAAATACGCACTCCGCACCGCTTCATTGGCCAGCAGCGCATCGCCGGTATCTTCAAGCACCACGTGGCCGTTCTCCAGGACGTAACCGCGATCGGCGAGCTTCAGCGCCTGATTGGCGTTCTGCTCGACGAGGAAGATGGTCATCCCCTCTTTACGCAGCTGTTCAATGGTGTCGAAGATCTGCTGAATGATAATTGGCGCAAGACCCAGCGACGGTTCATCCAGCAGCAGCAGGCGCGGCTGGCTCATCAGGGCGCGGCCGATCGCCAGCATCTGCTGCTCACCGCCGGACATGGTCCCCGCACGCTGAATACGACGCTCCCACAGGCGCGGGAAGAGTTCATACACCCACTTGATACGGGACTGATACTGGTCGCGATCAGCGAAGAAGCCGCCCATCGCCAGGTTCTCTTCCACCGTCATGCGCGAGAAGACGCGACGCCCTTCAGGGACTATCGCCACCGCTTCACGCATGATTCTGGCGGTCTGCCAGTCGGTGATGTCTTTGCCATCAAACACAATCCGCCCGCTGGTGGCGCGCGGGTCGCCGCACAGGGTACCAAGCAGCGTGGTTTTGCCCGCGCCGTTAGCCCCAATCAGGGTGACGATTTCGCCCTGATTGATATGCAGGCTGACGTCGTGCAGCGCCTGGATCTTGCCGTAGTGGGCACTTACCTTGTCAAACGTTAACATCGCTTTTTCCATCTTATGCCTCACCCAGGTATGCGCGGATCACGTCCGGGTTGTTGCGGATTTCATCCGGCGTGCCGTTTGCCAGCGGCGTTCCCTGGTTCACCACGTAGATACGGTCAGAGATCCCCATTACCAGCTTCATATCGTGCTCAATCAGCAGGATAGTGGTGTCGTGATGATCGCGAAGCTCAGCAATCAGCTCGTCCAGCTCTTTGGTCTCTTTCGGGTTGAGGCCCGCAGCGGGTTCATCGAGCATCAGGATTTCCGGCTGCGTTACCATGCAGCGCACAATCTCAAGGCGACGCTGGTCACCGTACGCAAGGTTACTTGCCTGGCGGTTGGCATGCGGCAGCAGACCGATACGGTCAAGCCATGTTGCCGCACGATCCAGCGCTTCGCTCTGCGCACGGCGGAAGGCTGGCGTCTTCAGCAGGCCGGAGAACAGACCGGTTTTCAGCTGCAGATGCTGTGCCACCAGCAGGTTCTCAATCACCGTCATCTCGCGGAACAGACGCACGTGCTGGAAAGTACGCACCACGCCCATGCGGGCAATCTGCTGGCCCGGCAGTCCTTCCAGGTGCTGGTCGCGCAGCATGATGGTGCCGCCCGTCGGCTTGTAGAAACCAGTCAGGCAGTTAAAGACCGTGGTTTTTCCCGCACCGTTCGGGCCAATCAGAGAGACGATCTCTTTCTTGTGCAGATCCAGATTCACATTGTTGACCGCCAGCAGGCCGCCAAAACGCATCATAAGACCGTTAACGGATAATAATGGCTGACTCATGCCTGCTCTCCTTTTGCTTGCCCGTTCTTCAGCTTCAGCTGTGGACGGGTCATCGGCAGCAAACCCTGCGGACGCCAGATCATCATCAGCACCATCAAACCACCCAGCATCAGCATGCTGTATTCGTTAAAGTCACGCATCAGCTCGCGTGAGACCACCAGCAGAATGGCGGCGAGGATAACGGCAAACTGCGAACCCATCCCGCCGAGCACCACAATCGCCAGCACAAAGGCGGATTCGGCAAAGGTGAACGATTCCGGGCTGACAAAGCCCTGACGCGCGGCAAACAGCGTGCCGGCAAAACCGGCAAACGCGGCGCTGATGGTGAACGCAGTCAGCTTTATGCGGGTCGGGTTGAGGCCCAGGGAGCGGCAGGCGATTTCATCTTCACGCAGCGCTTCCCACGCGCGGCCCAGCGGCATACGCAGCAGGCGGTTAATCACGAACAGCGTGATGACCACCAGCAGCAGCGCCACCAGATAGAGCCAAATCACGCGATCGGACGGATCGTATTTCACGCCGAAGAAGTTGCTGAAGGTATCCCAGCCGCCTTCACGGGCGGTACGGCTGAACTCCAGACCAAAGAAGGTTGGTTTCGGGATCTGGCTAATCCCGTTCGGGCCGCCGGTCACCTCGGTATTGTTGAGCAGCAGGATACGGACGATTTCGCCGAAGCCTAAGGTCACAATCGCCAGGTAGTCACCGCGCAGGCGCAGCACCGGGAAGCCAAGCAGGAAACCTGCCGCGGCAGAGACCAGCCCCGCCAGCGGCAGGCACGTCCAGAAGCCGAGACCGTAATAGTGGTTCAGTAGCGCAAAGGTATACGCGCCAATGGCGTAGAAACCGCCGTAGCCCAGTACCAGCAGGCCAGAGAGCCCCACCACCACGTTCAGGCCCAGACCCAGAATAACGTAGATCATGGTCAGGGTGGCGATATCTACCGTGCCGCGCGAGACCACGAACGGCCACGCCACCGCAGCCACCAGCAGCGCCACGAGGAACAGCTTCTGCTTAACGGTGGAGCCGTCGATAGCTGGCAGGACAAACTTCGGTCCCGAGACGCCTTTCAGCGTTTTCTGGAACAGCGGACGCAGCAGCTGGAACAGGAACACCACGGCGGTGCCGATAAAGACCCACTGCCAGCGAATGTCAGCGGCGGTGTCTACCACAAGCTTTGTGCCGTTCAGCTCTAACTGAACGCCCATAAAGACGCCCGCCAGCACGAAGAACATGGCGGCAGAGAGCAGCGCCATTGCAAAATGCATCGGTTTCATACTTTCTCTACCTCCGGACGACCCAGAATACCGGTAGGCATCACCAGCAGAACCAGAATCAGCAGGGCAAACGACACCACATCTTTATACTCGGTACTCAGATACGCTGAGGAGAGCGCTTCTGCCACGCCCAGAATCAGGCCGCCAATCATCGCGCCAGGAATACTGCCGATACCGCCCAGTACCGCCGCGGTAAAGGCTTTCATCCCGGCCATAAAGCCGATGTACGGATTAATTACGCCGTAGAACTGGCCGAGCAGGACACCCGCCACCGCCGCCATCGCCGCGCCGATCACAAAAGTGAGCGCAATCACGCGGTCGGTGTTAATACCGAGCAGGCTCGCCATCTTCAGGTCTTCCGCGCAGGCACGGCAGGCGCGTCCCATGCGGGAGTAGCGGATGAAGAGCGTCAGGGCGAGCATCGCAATAAAGGTCACCACCCAGATCACCAGTTGCATGGTGGTGATAGAGGCAGAGAAGTTTTCGCTGGCGCCGACAATCCACTGGCCGTTGAACAGACTTGGCAGCGCCACATCGCGCGAGCCTTCGGTCAGGCTGACGTAGTTTTGCAGGAAGATAGACATCCCAATCGCAGAGATCAGGGCAATCAGGCGCTTGGAGCTGCGTACCGGCCGGTAGGCCACCCGCTCGATGCTCCAGCCGTAGGCGCTGGCAATCACAATCGCGCCGACAAACCCGGCGGCGACCAGCAGCCAGCTGCTGTCGATACCCATCATCATCAGGGCGGCGATAATCATAAAGGAGACGTAGCTACCGATCATGTACACCTCGCCGTGGGCGAAGTTGATCATGCCGATAATGCCGTACACCATCGTATAGCCGATGGCAATCAGCGCGTAGGTGCTTCCCAGCGTGACGCCGTTAAACATCTGCTGCAGGAAATAGAGAAACTGCTCGGACATATGCAAACCTTTTTATACCCGCCCGGCGGTCCGGGCGGCGGGATAATTATTTGGCGGCCGAAGACGAACCGTCGGCGTGCCACTTAAAGACACCAAATTCAAATCCCTTCAGATCGCCTTTCTCATCCCAGTTCAGCGGCCCAATCACGGTGTTCGCCCCGTGTGCTTTTAAATCTTTCACCAGATCCAGCGGTTCTTTGCTGCCAGTACGGTCCAGCGCGGTGGCCAGTGACTGCACGGCGGCGTAGGTGATCCAGACGTATGGACCACTTGGATCTTTCTTCTGCGCCTTGAGCGCATCCACGATAGCCTTGTTCGCCGGATCCTGGTCATAGCGTTTTGGCATCGTCACCAGCATGCCTTCAGCGGCATCCCCGGCGATGTTAGACAGGGAGGCGTTACCCACGCCTTCTGGCCCCATGAACTGGGTTTTCAGACCGACCGAGCGCGCCTGGCGCAGCATCTGGCCCATTTCCGGGTAATAACCACCGTAGTAAACGAAGTCGATATTCTCTTTTTGCAGACGGGCGATCAGCGCAGAGAAATCTTTCTCACCCGCAGTAATCCCGTCGAAGAAGACGATGTTTGCGCCGCCTTTTTTCAGCCCGTCCTGAACGGAACGCGCCAGGCCTTCGCCGTACTGCTGTTTGTCATGAATAATGGCAATGCGCTGCGGTTTAACCGTCTCGAGAATGTATTTCGCCGCGGTTGGCCCCTGGGAGGAGTCCAGACCGGCGGTACGCATAATGTGCTGGTAGCCGCGCTGGGTCAGCTCCGGGTTGGTGGCACCAGGGGTAATCATCAGAATACCTTCGTCTTCGTAGATATCAGACGCAGGCTGAGTGGACGATGAGCACAGATGGCCGATCACATACTGGATGCCATCGTTCACGATTTTGTTCGCCACCGCGACGGCCTGTTTTGGATCGCAGGCGTCGTCGTATTCCACGCCCACCAGCTTGTCGCCTTTGATGCCACCTTTGGCGTTGATGTCTTTAATTGCCTGACGTGCGCCGTTGAACTCCATGTCACCCCACTGGGCAACAGGCCCGGACATGGCACCGACCACCGCAACTTTAATCTCTTCCGCCATGGCTGCATGCGAGAGAGACAATGCAACCATGCCCGCGATTAACGTCTTCGCGTTCCTTTTCATCTCTGAATCCCCATTCGTGATGTCGTGTATATATTTTGTTTTATTATGGTTAAAAAGCATTCTGTACTTTTAATGCACAACGCTATTTTTACCAGTGCCTTTAATGGTTTAGCGCAGGTTTTTATCAAAAACCAGACTAAAATCTCTATTTTTCAGGCGATTAAGCAAAGATAATATTCTGAAATCAGGCAGAGATAAACAAATAAAAGTGCAGTTTGCAGCATAAAATAACGGTACAAAGCGCCGAATAAATCACTGCCATTCAGGTTAAAATTCTGCTTATTTTTCGATCCATGTGTTTTCAAACTGCACTTCGTCCTGGCAAAAAACTAATCACCTGGTAACGGGGAATAAAAAGAGGAAGCCGCTGAGCGAATAAATTGAGTACACTGCCTCTACTCAATTTGATTTGGACAAGCAGCTAATGAAACTGACTATCGTTCGTCTGGTGACCTTTAGCGACCAGGATCATATCGACCTGGGCAAGATCTGGCCGGAATATTCCCCTTCGTCGCTGAGCGTTGACGAAACCCACCGTATTTATGCCGCGCGCTTCAACGAGCGTCTGCTGGCTGCTGTGCGCGTGACGCTGAGCGGCACGGAAGGGGCGCTGGACTCTCTGCGCGTGCGCGACGTCACCCGTCGTCGCGGCGTAGGACAGTACCTGATTGAAGAAGTGATCCGTGAAAACCCGAGCATTACCTCCTGGTGGATGGCCGACGTAGGCGTGGAGGACCGTAGCGTGATGGCGGCGTTTATGCAGGCGTTAGGGTTTACGGCGCAGAAAAATGGGTGGGAGAAGCGCTAGATTTGTGCGGCCTGATGCCCTCACCCCAGCCCTCTCCCACGGGGAGAGGGGGCAAACATTAAAAAAGGCAACTTACGTTGCCTTTTTGCTTTTATTTGGCGTCAGTAGCAGTACCGTTGGCATGCCAGTCAAACACGCCGAACTCAAAGCCCTTCAGATCGCCCTTCTCATCCCAGGAGAGCGGCCCCATCACGGTATCAACAGAGTTCGCTTTCAGCCAGGTGGCAATCTCAGCCGGATCGGCTGACTGGTTCAGACCCGCCTGCAGAGACTGCAGTGCTGCGTAGGTGGTCCAGACGAACGCGCCGCTTGGATCCTGTTTCTTCGCCTTAATGGCATCTACAATCGGTTTGTTCGCAGGGACCTGGTCGTAGTTCTTCGGCTTGGTCACCAGCAGGCCTTCCGCAGACTCACCGGCAATGTTAGACAGGGAAACGTTCGCCACCCCTTCCGGCCCCATGAACTGGGTTTTCAGACCCGCTGCACGAGCCTGACGCAGGATCTGCCCCATTTCCGGGTGGTAGCCACCGTAGTAAACGAAGTCGATATTCTCTTTCTTCAGACGCGCCACCAGGGTAGAGAAGTCTTTCTCACCGGCGGTGATACCATCAAAGAACACGACGTCAGCATTCGCTTTCTTCAGGTTGTCCTGCACGGAGCGCGCCAGACCTTCACCGTACTGCTGTTTGTCATGAACGATCGCGATACGCTTCGGCTTCACTTTTTCGACAATGTATTTGGCGGCCGTTGGGCCCTGATCGGAGTCCAGACCGGTGGTGCGCAGGATCAGCTTATAGCCGCGCGACGTCAGCTCCGGTGCCGTTGCCGCCGGGGTGATCATCAGGATGCCTTCGTCTTCGTAGATATCAGACGCAGGCTGGGTGGAAGAGGAGCACAGGTGACCGATAACGTATTTGATGCCGTCGTTCACCACTTTGTTCGCCACGGCAACCGCTTGTTTCGGGTCACAGGCATCATCATATTTTACGATCTGCAGTTTTTCGCCTTTGATACCGCCCTTCGCATTAATGTCGGCAACCGCCTGCTCTGCGCCCGTAAATTCCTGGTCGCCATACTGTGCTACCGGACCGGACATCGCGCCCACCACGGCCACTTTAATATCGGCCTGCGCCATGGTGCTGAATGCCAACGCGATACATCCTGCCAGTAACGCTTTACCCTTCATGTTCATCCTGAGATTCCCCATTATTATGGTTATTACGATTGTTGTGATGTTGTTGTGTAGCGCTTTATTTCAGTTATAGGTATGCCAGTCGCGCTTTTTCAGCATACTCTGCTAAAACATACCCCATTTTTATGATTTTGGAATAGCAAATTTGAAATGAATATATGATAAGCCCGGCAGGAATTTCACCGGGCTTCTGGCTTTAACGAGTCAGCGACGCAGAAATAATGTCCAGCGCTTTACGGAACTGCACTTCAGGGATTGTGAGCGGATAGAGGAAACGGATGACGTTACCGTACACGCCGCAACTCAGAAGCAGAAGGCCTTCCTGCAGGGCTCGCTCCTGAACCTGACGGGTGAATTCCGGTGACGGCAGCCCGGATTGCGGATCGTTAAACTCCACCGCCACCATTGAGCCTTGCGCGCGGATATCCGCGATATACGGACAATGTTCCTTCGCTTTGTTCAGTACTTCCACCAGATGATGACCCAGGTGCGCTGAGCGCGTGCAAAGATCGTCTTCATCAATCACGTCCAGCACGGCATGTGCGGCGGCGATCGCCAGTGGGTTACCGGCATAGGTACCGCCCAGTCCGCCAGGCGCAGGCGCGTCCATCACCTCGGCGCGGCCCGACACCGCCGAGAGCGGCATGCCACCCGCCAGGCTTTTCGCCATGGTGATCAGATCCGGCTTCACGCAGTGGTGTTCCATCGAGAACAGTTTTCCGGTACGCGCAAAACCGCTTTGCACCTCATCGGCGATCAGCAAAATACCGTAGGTATCGCACAGGGCGCGCAAGGCCTGCATAAAATCCGCCGGTGCGATATTGAAACCGCCCTCACCCTGAACCGGTTCAAGAATAATGGCCGCGACCTGGTCCGGGGCAATGTCCGCTTTGAAGATACGCTCCAGGCTTTTTAATGCCTCCGCCGTACTGACACCGTGCAGTTCATTGGGGTATTGGGCGTGATATACCGAGCCAGGAAACGGCCCGAAACCCAGCTTGTAAGGGGCAACTTTCCCCGTCAGCGCCATGGTCATCGAGGTGCGTCCATGAAAAGCACCGCCAAAGGCGATCAGGCCAGGGCGTCTGGTGTATGCGCGGGCAATTTTTACCGCGTTTTCGACGGCTTCTGCCCCCGTTGAGAAGAAGGCGGTTTTGGCCGGGCCGTCAATCGGCACACGCGCGTTGATTCGCTCGGCAAGCGACACATAGCCTTCGTACGGCACAATCTGGTACGCCGTGTGGGTGAAGGCATGAAGTTGTTTTTCAATGGCGGAAATGATTTTTGGATGGCGATGCCCGGTGTTCAGCACCGCTATTCCGGCGGCAAAGTCGATATACTCGTTGCCCTCGACGTCCCACACCGTGGCGTTTTCAGCTTTATCGGCATAGAAGTTACACATCACGCCGATGCCGCGCGGCGTCGCCTGTAAACGCCGGTCGTTCAGTTCGTTATTTTTCACCCTGTCCCCCTGAGAAAGTCGCCTGCTTAGCGCATCAGTAAGTGTTTGCCAGGGGGGAGAAATTCGCCAGAGTGGGCGCTAAAAAAACAAAACCCCCGGATTCGCATCCAGGGGCTCTCGTCATACTTCGCGGGAATTACGCTTCAATCGCGGCGCGAAGTTTTTTCATGGCGTTCTTTTCAAGCTGACGCACACGTTCAGCGGACACGCCGTAGCGGTCGGCCAGCTCCTGCAGCGTGGACTTGTTGTCTTCGTCCAGCCAGCGGGCACGGATAATATCCTGGCTACGCTCGTCAAGGCCTTCCATCGCATAGCTCAGCTTGTTCGCGGCCTGATCTTCCCAGTTGTCCTCTTCAATGCCGTCAGCAAAGTTAGAGGTCTTATCCTGCAGATACAGTACCGGCGCCATTGGCTGGCTGTCGGACGCATCGTCATCGGAAGACATGTCAAAAGTCATGTCCTGCGCGGCCATACGGGATTCCATCTCACGCACATCTTTGCTGGAAACACCCAGCTCGCGCGCCACCATTTCTACTTCATCCTGATTGAACCAGCCCAGACGCTGCTTGGTTTTACGCAGGTTGAAGAAGAGTTTGCGTTGCGCTTTTGTCGTGGCGACTTTCACGATACGCCAGTTGCGCAGCACGTATTCGTGAATCTCTGCTTTGATCCAGTGCACAGCGAAGGAGACCAGTCGTACACCCACTTCCGGGTTAAAGCGACGTACAGCCTTCATCAGGCCGATGTTACCTTCCTGAATCAAGTCCGCCTGCGGCAGGCCATAGCCCGCATAATTACGAGCAATGTGAACAACAAAGCGCAGGTGAGACAGGATCAGCTTTTTCGCTGCTTCCAGATCGCCCTGGTAATGCAGCTTTTCAGCAAGCTCCTTTTCTTCCTCGGCCGTTAACATCGGCCAGGTGTTCGCAGCCCGGATATACGATTCCAGGTTACCAACAGGGGCTAAAGCTAAAGTTTGCATTTCTTTGGTCATTCATTCCTCTCAATGTTTCTTCTGGTCCAGGTTGTCCCCATCAGGCAACAACCATGCCAAAGCGTTTGAGCAACGAGATTAGCATTCACTCTTTTATCAGACAGTGATTTTATCCACAAGTTCCAGGTGCAACGGTGAATAAATTACGCACAAAATGTGACATGGAGATGATAACAGGGGAAGAGACAACAGGGACGCTTTCCCTGCAGAGCGAACATCTCGGTGCAGGGAAAGATTATATCACGCTTTTCTTAGTCGGGAGTAAAGTGGCGTAAATGTTGAACCGTCGCCAGCCACGCTGCCACCCAGCCAATCATGGAGCAGACCAGCAGCAGAAGAAGGCACTCATCGAACCCTAAGCCACTGATATCGAACTTAGTTCCGAAGACCTGCGCCACCTCGGTCACGGCGGAGGAGAGCCGCATCACCAAAATTTCTGACAATATCAGTGAAAGAAATGCGCCGGAAAAACCGAGCAATGCGCCGCCGTAAAGGAACGGACGCAGGATGAAGCCATCCGTCGCACCAATCAGCTTTTGCACGTTGATGGTATCGCGGCGGGCGAAAATGCTCAGGCGCACGCTGTTACCGATGACGAGGAAGACCGCCGCCACCATCAGCACGCCAATCATCGCCGACACGCGCCCCACCAGCCCGGTCAGTGCGGCAAGACGCGCAAACCAGCTGTCGTCCATACGCACTTCATCAATGCCTTTAATGGTAGAGATGCGGTCGCGCAGCGTATTAAGTGAATCCGTTCCCTGGAAGTCGAGCTTCGGGATCACCACCGCCACGGCCGGCAGCGGGTTCTCTTCGAGCATATCCAGCGCGCCGCCAAAGCCTGACCAGTTACGGAACTCACCCAGCGCTTCTTCGCGGGAAAGGTAGTTCACCTTCTCCACGCCCTTCTCGGCCTGGATTTGCCCCACCACCTGCGCCGCGGCGTTATCGTCGAGCGCTTTATCCAGATAGACCGTGATCTGCGGAGACGGATAATACTGCGACGCCGCCTGATTCACGTTCTTATAGACCATATAGCAGACGCTTGGCAGCGTCAGCGAAATGGCGATAACCATCACCGTCAGGAACGTCGCCAGCGGTTTACTTTTCAGATCCTGCAACGCGCCGTGGAAGGCGTAACGTACCTGTTCATTGAACACGTTGGTTTTGCGGGAGTTTGGCTTCGGCGCGGCTTTCGCCCGCTTCGGCGCATTACGGTTACCGTCACCGCCACCCTGCGGCTTACGGAAACGGTCAAACCGGTTCCCGAACTGCCGAATCTGGTTCATTGCATCACGCTTGTTCACCGTGGCCTCCATGCAAATGCCCGTCGCTCAGGGTCAGCATGCGGTACGAACGGCGGGAAATGAGCCCGATGTCGTGCGTCGCCATCAATACCGTCACCCCAACGCGGTTGAATTCCTCAAACAGACGCAAAATCCCTTCAGAAAGGGCGTCGTCCAGGTTACCGGTCGGTTCATCCGCCAGCAATACCGCAGGCTTGTTCACCACCGCACGGGCAATGCCCACACGCTGCTGTTCACCGCCAGAGAGCTGGATCGGGAAGTTCTTCGCTTTGTCCAGCAGCCCGACCTTATCCAGCGCCGCAGAGACGCGACGGCGGATATCATCATAGCTGGCACCGGCAATAATCAGCGGGATCGCCACGTTATCGAAAACGGTGCGATCCATCAGCAGGTGGTGATCCTGGAAAATCATCCCGATCTGGCGACGCAGGAACGGCACTTCGCGGTTCTTAAGACGGCTAATTTCATGGCCGCTGAACCAGATTTTCCCGGCGCTTGGCCGTTCAATCCCACAGATAAGCTTGAGCAGGGTACTTTTCCCCGCGCCGGAATGGCCGGTCAGGAATGCCATCTCGCCTGGCTGCAGGTGGAAGGTCACCCCCTGCAGCGCTTGTCTCCCACCGAGATAGGCCTTGCTGACGTGTTCAAAGCGAATCATTGTTAGTCCTCTCGGGCAAATAATGCCTCAATAAAGTCGTCCGCCTTAAACGGACGCAAATCCTCAATACGCTCGCCCACACCGATGTAACGAATAGGAATGCCGAACTGATCGGCCACGGAGAAGATCACCCCGCCTTTCGCGGTGCCGTCCAGTTTGGTCAGCGTGATCCCGGTCAGTCCTACCGCTTCATGGAACAGCTTCGCCTGGCTGACGGCGTTCTGTCCGGTGCTGGCATCGATGGTCAGCATAATTTCATGCGGTGCGTCTTCGTCCAGCTTCTTCATGACGCGGACGATTTTCTTCAACTCTTCCATCAGGTGCGATTTGTTCTGCAAACGCCCTGCGGTATCGGCAATCAGGACATCCACATTTCGCGACTTCGCCGCCTGGATGGCGTCAAAGATCACGGACGCGGAATCCGCACCGGTGTGCTGCGCAATCACCGGAATGTTGTTGCGCTGGCCCCACACCTGCAGCTGTTCAACCGCCGCCGCGCGGAAGGTATCACCCGCCGCCAGCATCACCGTTTTACCCTGCTGCTCGAACTGACGCGCCAGTTTGCCGATGGTGGTGGTTTTCCCGACACCGTTAACGCCAACCATCAGAATAACAAATGGCGTTTTGCCTTCAATATTAAGCGGTTCGTCAACTTTTGCGAGAATTTCACCCATCTCGTCTTTCAGCAGGCCGTACAGCGCTTCGGCGTCGCGCAGCTGTTTGCGGCTCGCCCCTTCGGTCAGGTTGGCGATGATCTTACGGGTGGTTTCCACCCCAACGTCCGCAATCAGCAACTGCTCTTCCAGCTCTTCAAACAGATCGTCGTCGATCTTTTTGCCGCGGAACAGACTGATAAATCCGGAACCTAAATTTTCTTTGGTTTTTAACAGGCTGCGTTTCAGGCGGGCAAAGAAACCTTCTTTGGTCGGTTTTTCCTGCTCCTGGACGATCTCCTCTTCGGCCTGCTCTTCCACCGGCACGACGATAACCGCTTCTTCAGCCGCCTGAGCGGCCAGCGCCTGGGCTTCCAGCTCTTCGTCGGTCAGCACCGGCTCATGTGCCGCTTCTTCTTCCACCGCGTCGACAATTTCCACGGTTTCCGCTTCGGCCTGCCACTCTTCAGGGGAAACGTCCTCCGCTTTTACCTCTTCCGGCAGCGGCAACTCTTCATGTTCGGTAACGGCATGCGGCGCTTCATTAACCGCTTCAACAACAGGTTCTGGCTTTTCGCTCTCCTGAACCTGTTCGGTGACCTCAACCACCTCTTCAGCAAAGGCTTCAGTCTCTTCTTTGCTGTGCGCATGCTCTTCCGCTTCGACAACCGCGGCGGTTTCTACAGGCGTTTCAGGCTGAGACTGCTCTTCAACGGCTTGTTGTTCTTCGGTTTTCTGTTCTGTTTCTTGCTCTTTTTCACCGAAACCCAGCCAGGAAAAGAAGCCACGTTTTTTTTGTTTTGCCATCTGCGACTACACTCCTCGCGGCGCTATATACATGGAAGCTAAAAAAATGATGAAATAGTCTAACACTTTACTTAATTGACATCACCGCCCGCAATCGCAGGCCAATTGTTAACAGAGCTTTCCTGAGATGAAGAAACCCAACCGCGCCCCAGCCGGTCAAATTCGTATTATCGGTGGCCAGTGGCGAGGCCGGAAACTCCCGGTGCCGGACAGCCCCGGTTTACGCCCAACCACCGACCGCGTGCGTGAAACGCTGTTTAACTGGCTGGCCCCGTCAATGGTAGACGCCCACTGCCTCGACTGCTTTGCGGGCAGCGGCGCATTAGGGCTGGAAGCCCTCTCGCGCTACGCCGCCAGCGCCACGCTGCTGGAGATGGAGCGCGGCGTCGCGCAGACGCTGCAGCAAAATCTGGCGACGCTGAAAGCCACCAACGCCAAAGTGGTGAACACCAATACGCTCAGTTTCCTCGCGCAGCCAGGCACGCCGCACAACGTGGTGTTTGTCGATCCGCCGTTCCGTAAAGGGCTGCTGGAAGAGACGTTATCCCTGCTGGAAAGCAACGGTTGGCTGGCGGATGACGCGCTGATTTACGTTGAAAGCGAAGTAGAAAACGGGCTACCGCCAGTGCCGGTTCACTGGGATTTACACCGCGAAAAAGTGGCGGGTCAGGTCGCTTATCGTCTGTATCATCGTCAGGCACAAGGAGAATCCAATGCCAGTACTGATTAATCTGGGACGTTTGCTGATGCTGTGCGTCTGGGCGTTTTTACTGCTCAATCTGGTGCATCCGTTCCCGCGCCCGATGAATATCTTTGTGAACGTGGCGTTTATCTTTACCACCTTCATGCATGCCCTGCAGATGGTGATGCTGAAAAACGGCCTGCCAAAAGACGGCCCGCAGATGACCGGCTGGCAGCAGCTGCGCGTGTTTATTTTCGGCGTGTTTGAACTGCTGGTGTGGATGAAGAAGTTTAAGGCGCAGGTGAAGAAGTAAGGTGCGGTCTGATGCCCTCACCCTAACCCTCTCCCACAGGGAGAGGGAACCGTATTATTCAGCCCTGAACCCTTCAAACCGCGACCCTTTGTAACTCAGCATCCCTTTCTCACCTACCGTCAGCTGATGGTACTGCTGCGCCTCCAGGCGGAAGGTCATCTCCAGGCCGCCCGTTTCCGGCTTAAAGCTCGCTTCATAGCGCATGGTTGTTCCCGCAGGGGTAACCTGTTGCTGGCGCGAGCGCCGGTCATTAAGGGGTTTTTCGCGTTTATTGCTCACCACCACGCGCTTTTGCATCAACGGCGCGGCGTCGTTATCCGCCTTCTCGCGGCGCTGCTGCACAAAACGGAACGAGGCGGCAATGACGATAATCGCCACCACGATAATGAAAAACAGCGGCATCTTGCTCATTCAACAATCCCATAAGATTATGCGGAATTCAGGATACCCTGACTCCCCCGGCATTGCCAAACGCCTGCCCGCATCACTACACTGAAGATGAAACTGATTATTCAGCCTTAACAGATACAGGGAGTTAATATGCTTTGGTCATTTATCGCTGTCTGTTTTTCCGCATGGCTTTATGTCGATGCGTCATACCGCGGTCCGGCCTGGCAGCGCTGGTTGTTTAAACCCGTTACGCTGTTGCTGCTCCTGCTGCTTGCCTGGCAAGCGCCGATGTTTAACGCCATCAGCTACCTGGTCCTCGCCGGGCTGTGTGCTTCCCTGATTGGCGATGCCTTAACCCTGTTGCCGCGTCAGCGTCTGCTGTATGCCGTGGGGGCGTTCTTCCTGTCGCATCTGCTTTACACCATCTACTTTGCCAGCCAGATGACGCTATCCTTCTTCTGGCCGCTCCCGCTGGTGCTGCTGGTGATCGGCGCGCTGCTGATCGCGGTGATCTGGTCACGCCTGGAAGAGATGCGTCTGCCTGTTTGCACGTTTATTGCCATGACGCTGGTGATGGTGTGGCTGGCCGGTGAACTGTGGTTCTTCCGCCCAACCTCACAGGCGATGTCCGCTTTCTTTGGCGCGGCGCTGCTGTTAATCGGCAATATCGTCTGGCTGGGCAGCCACTATCGCCGTCGTTTCCGGGCTGATAACGCGATTGCCTCCGCCTGTTACTTTGCCGGGCACTTCCTGATTGTGCGTTCGCTGTATATCTAAATAAGCCTTGACTCTGGAGTCGACTCCAGAGTGTATGCTGCGGTTAATGAGAAAATTATCATTACCGGAGAGTGCCATGTCGACTCCAGAAACACCTAAAAAAGCCCCACAATTTTCAGCATTTAAGCTCAGCCCGGTGCCAGCGAAAGATGACTGCTGCTGTGACGGGGCGTGCGAAACGCAAAACGCGCCGCCGCTGCCTGAAAGCGGAAACCATTACAGCTGGGTGGTTGACGGCATGGATTGCGCGGCCTGCGCCCGCAAAGTCGAAAATGCGGTAAAACAGATCCCCGGCGTCAGCCACGTGCAGGTGCGCTTTGCGACCGAAAAACTGCTGGTCAGCGCCGAGAGTGACGTTAGCGAGCAGGTTGTGTCCGCCGTCAGCCAGGCCGGTTATTCCCTGCGTAGCGAAACGGCCCCCGCCGAAAAAACCGCTCCGCTGCGAGAAAATCTGCCCCTTATCGCGCTCGTGATGATGATGGCCCTGAGCTGGGGTCTGGAGCAGATCAACCACCCGTTTGGCAATCTGGCGTTTATCGCCACCACGCTTGTCGGGTTGTATCCCATTGCCCGTCAGGCGCTGCGGCTGATGAAAAGCGGCAGCTGGTTCGCCATCGAAACGCTGATGAGCGTGGCAGCTATCGGCGCGCTGTTCATTGGTGCCACAGCGGAAGCGGCCATGGTGCTGCTGCTGTTCTTAATTGGCGAACGTCTTGAAGGCTGGGCGGCAAGCCGGGCGCGTAAAGGGGTCAGCGCCCTGATGGCGCTTAAGCCCGAAACCGCCACACGAGTAACAGGAAACGAACGCCAGACGGTGGCCATTAACGCGCTGCGTCCGGGCGATGTGATTGAAGTCGCTGCCGGAGGGCGCCTGCCTGCGGACGGTACCCTGCTCACCGCCACCGCGAGCTTCGACGAAAGCGCCCTCACCGGGGAGTCAATTCCGGTTGAACGCGCGGCCGGTGAAAAAGTACCTGCGGGCGCCACCAGTGTCGACCGTCTGGTCCAGCTCACGGTACTTTCCGAACCCGGTGACAGCGCCATCGACCGTATCCTGAAGCTGATCGAAGAGGCCGAGGAGCGTCGCGCCCCCGTCGAGCGATTTATTGACCGCTTCAGCCGGATTTACACCCCCGCCATCATGCTGGTTGCCCTGCTGGTCACTATCGTTCCGCCGCTGTTCTTTGGTGCGCCGTGGGAAGGCTGGATTTACAAAGGTCTGACCCTGCTGCTGATTGGCTGTCCGTGTGCGCTGGTGATCTCCACCCCGGCGGCCATTACCTCCGGTCTGGCGGCAGCGGCGCGTCGTGGTGCCCTGATAAAAGGCGGCGCGGCGCTGGAACAGTTAAGCCAGGTGCAGCAGGTGGCGTTCGATAAAACCGGCACGCTGACCGTCGGCAAGCCGCAGGTCACCGGCGTGTATCCGCAGGATATCGGTGAAGATGAACTGCTTACGCTGGCCGCCGCCGTTGAGCAGGGTTCCACTCACCCGCTGGCGCAGGCGATTGTGCGTGAAGCGCAGTCGCGCGGGCTGGCCATTCCGGCGGCAACGGCGCAGCGGGCGCTGGTCGGGTCCGGGATTGAGGCCGACATCGACGGTAAAAAGGTGCTGATTGTCGCGGCGGGTAAGTCTTCTAACCCAGAGGTTGAGGCGTTAGAACAGACCGGACAAACTGTCGTAACCGTCATGCAGGACGGCATCGCCAAAGGCATGCTGGCACTGCGCGATACCCTGCGTGATGATGCGAAAGAGGCCGTCGCGGCGCTCCATCAGTTGGGCGTCCAGGGTGTGATCCTCACCGGCGATAACCCGCGTGCCGCCGCCGCGATTGCCGGAGAGCTGGGGCTGGACTTTAAGGCCGGATTACTGCCTGCGGACAAGGTCAGTGCCGTGACGGAGCTGAACAGCCATGCTCCGCTGGCGATGATCGGCGACGGAATCAACGATGCGCCAGCGATGAAAGCATCCACCATCGGGATTGCCATGGGCAGTGGTACCGACGTGGCGCTGGAAACCGCCGATGCCGCGCTCACCCATAACCGCCTGACCGGGCTGGCGCAGATGATTTCCCTGGCACGCGCCACGCGCGCCAATATTCGCCAGAACATCAGTATCGCCCTGGGGCTGAAAGGGATTTTCCTCGTCACCACCCTGCTCGGCATCACCGGGCTGTGGCTGGCGGTGCTGGCGGATACCGGCGCGACGGTGCTGGTGACGGCCAACGCGCTCCGCTTACTGCGACGCAAATAACACGCAATGCACGCCTGGCCGGGTAAAGCGTAACGGCAACCCGGCCTTCCCTTCTCAAAAATCTAAACCAGCGTTTCAGAAATTCACGCTTTTGTGAGGCGCTTCACCTCCGTTTTCCAGGCCATAGTGTAATTTTTAAACGTACAAAACTAAAACACCGTTTTAACACTTACCTCACTACCCTGGAGTTGACTTGATGAAAACGACCCTCAAGCCGTTACTGGCCGCTCTGTGTCTGTCTGCTTTTGCCTGCTCCGTTTCTGCGCAAACCATTAAAGCCGCCGATGTGCATCCTGAAGGCTACCCGAACGTGGTAGCCGTACAGCACATGGGGGAGAAACTCAAACAACAAACCGACGGCAAGCTGGAGATCAAGGTCTTTCCCGGCGGCGTGCTCGGGGATGAAAAGCAGATGATTGAACAGGCGCAGATGGGGGCGATCGACATGATCCGTGTCTCCATGGCTCCGGTGGCGGCGATCCTGCCCGATATCGAAGTCTTTACCCTGCCCTATGTGTTCCGCGATGAAGACCACATGCACAAAGTCATCGACGGCGATATCGGCAAGCAGATTGGCGACAAACTGACCGCCAACCCCAAATCGCGGCTGGTGTTTCTCGGCTGGATGGATTCCGGCACCCGTAACCTGATCACCAAAACGCCGATCGTCAAACCGGAGGATCTGAAAGGCAAAAAAATCCGCGTTCAGGGAAGCCCGGTGGCGCTGGCGACACTGAAAGACATGGGGGCTAACTCGGTGGCAATGGGGGTCAGTGAGGTCTACAGCGGCATGCAGACCGGCGTAATCGACGGCGCTGAGAATAATCCGCCGACCTTCATCGCCCATAACTATATGCCGATCGCCAAAAACTATACCCTCAGCGGCCACTTCATTACCCCGGAAATGCTGCTCTACTCAAAAGTGAAATGGGACAAGCTCAGCGCAGACGAACAGCAGAAAATCCTGACCCTGGCGCGCGAAGCGCAGTTCGAACAGCGCAAGCTGTGGCAGGCCTATAACGCCGAGGCGCTGGCGAAGATGAAAGCCGGTGGCGTGCAGTTCCACGAGATCGACAAATCGGTATTTATCAAAGCCACAGAGCCGGTGCGCGCGCAGTATGGCGAAAAGCATCAGGACCTGATGAAAGCCATTGCTGACGTTCAGTAAACGGAGAACGTATGTCCGAACTCTACCTGAAGTGGATGGACCGGCTGTATCTGCTCGCCATGGGCGTAGCAGGATGCGCGCTGCTGGTGATGACGGTGGTGATCCCGATTGGCATCTTCTCGCGCTATGTGCTGAATCGCGGTGAATCCTGGCCGGAGCCGATTGCCATCATCTGCATGGTGACCTTTACGTTTATCGGCGCGGCGGTGAGCTACCGTGCCGGGTCACACATCGCGGTGAACATGCTGACCGACCGACTGCCAGACATGCTGAAAACAGCGTGTGCGCGCGTGGTGGATCTGCTGATGCTGCTGATCTCGCTGATTATGTTCTGGTACAGCTACTGGCTGTGTGTCGAGCTCTGGGAGCAGCCGGTCGCCGAGTTTCCGATCCTGACGTCAGGGGAGAGTTATCTGCCGCTGCCGATTGGTTCTGCGGTGCTGATCCTGTTTGTCATTGAACGTCTGCTGTTTGGCTCACAGGAAAACCGTCCTGTGGTGCTGATCGGCAACCACAGTTAAGGGGTGAACAATGGATGCATTCGTTTTGTTATTCACCCTCGCCATTTTGCTGGCGCTGGGTATGCCGGTGGCGTTTGCCGTCGGCTTAAGCGCCGTCGCGGGCGCGTTGTGGATCGAGTTACCGCTCGAAGCGCTGATGATCCAGATCACCAGCGGGGTTAACAAATTTACCCTGCTGGCGATCCCGTTTTTCATCCTGGCGGGGGCGATCATGGCGGAAGGCGGCATCGCCCGACGGCTGGTGAATTTCGCGTATGTCTTTGTCGGTTTTATTCGCGGCGGACTGTCGCTGGTGAATATCGTGGCCTGCACCTTTTTCGGCGCGATTTCCGGTTCATCGGTGGCGGATACGGCCTCCATCGGCAGCGTGATGATCCCGGAGATGGAGAGAAAGGGGTATCCCCGCGAGTATGCGGCGGCGGTCACCGCCAGCGGGTCGGTGCAGGCGATTTTAATCCCGCCCAGCCACAACTCGGTGATCTACTCGCTGGCCGCAGGCGGTACGGTCTCCATTGCCACGTTGTTTATCGCAGGCGTGCTGCCGGGGCTGCTGCTGGGACTGTGCCTGATGACGCTGTGTCTGTGCTTTGCCCATAAGCGCGGCTATCCAAAAGGCGAAAAGATCCCCTTTAAACAGGCGCTGAAGATTTTGCTGGACGCTCTCTGGGGGCTGATGACGGTGGTAATTATCCTCGGCGGGATCATGTCCGGGATATTCACCGCCACCGAATCCGCGGCGGTCGCCTGTCTGTGGGCATTCTTTGTCACCATGTTCATCTATCGCGACTACACGTGGAGCGAACTGCCGAAGCTGATGTGCCGGACGGTGAAAACGGTCACTATCGTGATGATCTTGATTGGCTTTGCGGCGGCGTTTGGCGCGGTGATGACCTACATGCAGTTACCTGTGCGCATCACGGCGTTCTTCACCTCGCTCTCGGATAACAAGTACGTGATCCTGATGTACCTCAACATCATGCTGCTGCTGATTGGCACCCTGATGGATATGGCGCCGATCATTCTGATCCTGACGCCGGTGCTGTTGCCGGTGACCCAGTCGCTTGGGATCGACCCGGTCCATTTCGGGATGATCATGATGGTGAATCTGGGGATCGGGCTTATCACGCCGCCAGTGGGTTCGGTGCTGTTTGTGGCCAGTGCGGTGAGCAAGCAGAAAATCGAACATGTGGTGCGCGCGATGCTACCGTTTTACGGCATGCTGCTGCTGGTGCTTGGAATGGTAACGTACATCCCGGCGATTTCGCTGTGGCTGCCGGGATTGTTAGGCATGCAGTAAGGGGGTTACCCCTTGCGGATCAAATACCGGTACGGCAGCGCTTCGGTCTGCTGTGCCACCAGTTCATGCTCCATAAAGGTACAAAAACCGGGGATATCGCGGGTGGTTGCCGGATCGTCAGCGATGATCAGCAGCGTTTCGCCAGTTTGCATATTGCGCACGGTTTTGCGCACCATCATTACCGGCTCAGGGCAGCGGAGGCCCTGCGCATCAAGGGTGTGGTCTGGAGTGGAAAACAGATCGGTCATGGTGTTCTCGGTCAGATAAAAACGGCTGTAGTTTACGCCCCGTAGCCAGCAATGCAAACCAGGTTAACGGTTGCGTAAAAACCAACCATTGCATTGTCCTGCCAAAGCAGTATCATGCTGCGGTTTTTATTGGGTTCCCTCACCCCAACGTATAAAAAGGTCACAATATGACGCCGTTTTCTGAATCGCAGCGCGTAAAAGCGTTGTTCTGGCTTTCGCTTTTTCATCTGCTGGTGATCACCTCCAGTAACTATCTGGTGCAGCTGCCGATTGCCATCTTTGGTTTCCATACCACCTGGGGCGCGTTCAGCTTCCCGTTTATTTTTCTCGCCACCGATCTGACCGTGCGTATTTTTGGCGCACCGCTGGCTCGCCGCATTATTTTTGCGGTCATGCTGCCGGCGCTGTTCGTGTCGTACGTTATTTCCTCCCTGTTTTACATGGGGAGCTGGCAGGGCTTTGAGGCGTTAACCCACTTCAACCTGTTTGTTGCCCGAATCGCTACTGCAAGCTTTATGGCCTATGCGCTGGGGCAGATCCTCGACGTGCACGTATTTAACCGCCTGCGTCAGAATCACCGCTGGTGGATGGCCCCCACCGCCTCGACGCTGTTCGGCAACGTCAGCGATACGCTGGCCTTCTTCTTCATTGCCCTCTGGCACAGCCCGGATGCGTTTATGGCCGAACACTGGATGGAAATTGCGCTGGTGGACTACTGCTTCAAGGTGCTTATCAGCATTGTCTTCTTCCTGCCGATGTACGGCGTGCTGCTGAATATGCTGCTGAAAAGACTGGCAGATAAATCTGAAATCACAGCATTGCAGGCTGGTTAAGGGTTCGCTTTATCAGTTGTGATAAGATGGACAAATGAGCCGTTATGGCCGTTTATCGAAAGGAAGAAGTCAATGCGCAATCTGGTTAAATATGTCGGGATTGGCCTGCTGGTTGTCGGCCTTGCAGCCTGTGATAACAGCGACACGAAAACGCCTGCTCAGGGCGCGTCTGCAGAGAGCAACGCAACCGGTCAGCCGGTGAACCTGCTGGACGGTAAACTCAGCTTTTCTCTGCCAGCGGATATGACTGACCAGAGCGGCAAGCTGGGTACCCAGGCGAACAACATGCACGTCTATTCCGATGCAACCGGGCAGAAAGCGGTGATTGTGATTGTGGGCGACGACACCAGCGAAGACCTGGCCGTGCTGTCCAAACGTCTGGAAGATCAGCAGCGCAGCCGCGACCCGCAGCTGCAGGTGGTGACGAACAAGTCCATCGAACTGAAAGGCCACACGCTGCAGCAGCTGGACAGCATTATCTCTGCAAAAGGTCAGACAGCTTACTCTTCCGTGGTGCTGGGTAAGGTTGATAACAAACTGCTGACCCTGCAGATCACCCTGCCCGCGGAAGATCAGCAGAAAGCGCAGACTGCCGCTGAAAACATCATCAACACCATCGTGATTCAGTAACACGTCAGGATGATGACGTGGCCTCCGGTGCCTGCACCGGGGGCCATTTTTTTAGCCGCCACGTGAGCATCAGGGCCATCACCACCAGACCCGCAGCCGCAAGATAGATAACCGGCACGCCTGCCCAGGCCATGACCAGCCCTGCCAGCGGCCCGGTAATGCCCAACGACATATCCATAAACACCGTGTAGGTTGCCAGCGCCGCCCCCTGATTCTGCGGCGGCACGGCTTTCACCGCCACCACACCCAGCGCCGGGAAGACCAGCGAAAAACCGGCTCCGGCGAAGAACACGCCAACTTTAGCCATCCACGGCGCGGTCGCTATACCGGTCAGCAGCAGCCCGACAATCTCAACCGCAAAGCAGATCATCGCCACATTCAGCCCGCCCAGGCGGTTAATACCGTTCGGGAAGAGCAAACGGGCACCCACAAACGCACAGCTGAACAGGGTTAACGCAAAGGCCGCCCCATCCCAGCCTTTGGCGTCATAAAACAGCGTGATAAAGGTGGCGATCACCCCAAAGCCGGTGGTTGCCAGCGCCAGTGCCATACCATACGGCCAGACGCGCCCCAGCACTGCCCGGAACGGCAGCGGTTTACCTTTGCTGGCCTTCACTTTCGGACGCGGCAGGGCAAACAGGATCGCCACCAGCGCGACCACCATAATGGTGCCCGCCAGCCCGTACAGTCCGCCATACGCATAGCACATCACCCCAAGCGGGGCGCCAAGCGCCATTGCCCCGTAGGTGACAATGCCGTTCCAGGAGATCACCCGGCCAATGTGCGGTGCCCCGACCACGCCTACGCCCCACAGCGTCGAGCCGGTTCCTGCCAGGCTTTGCCCAATACCGAGGATCACCCGGCCCAGGCACAGCAGCACCAGGCTGACCAACGGCCAGTGGCTGGTCGTTGCCGCCAGCAGGTAACTCAGGCCACTGAGAAAACAGCCGCATAATCCTGTGATCACAATGCTCTTCGGCCCGAACAGATCCGCGTAGCGACCCGCATGCGGGCGACTCAACAGCGTAGCGAAGTACTGCAGGCTAATCACCAGCCCCGCCCAGAATGCGCTAAACCCCATCACGTCATGCACATAGCCCGGCAACACCGCCAGCGGCAGGCCAATCGTCAGATAACTGGCAAAGTTAAAAATCACAACGGAGACAATGCGCAGATTAAGGCGTAATCCGCTTAATGCCGGTTCGGCGGCGGGTTCGGGCATGAGGTTTTACCTGGATTTTTGCAACAGTGTTTCACTATTACCACGACGCCAGCAGAAAATCAGCAGCGACTTTCAGATTAACGGTGCCAGACGAAGCGGAACCCGCGCACTACACTTAACGGGCAATCACATTAAGGAACACGAATGACCCCTAACCCGCCCGACAAAGCAGGACTCCACATCCTGTTAAAACTCGCCTCTCTGGTGGTGATCCTCGCCGGTATCCATGCTGCCGCCGATATTATTGTCCAGCTTCTGCTGGCGCTCTTTTTTGCCATTGTGCTTAACCCGCTGGTGACCTGGTTTTTGCGCCGGGGTATCAGCCGCCCGGTGGCCATAACCATTGTGGTTATCGTGATGCTGATTGCCCTCACCGCCCTTTTCGGCGTGCTGGCCGCCTCGCTGAGCGAGTTCTCCACGATGCTGCCGCAATACAACAAAGAGCTGACGCGCAAGATCGTGGCGCTTCAGGAGATGATGCCGTTTCTGAATCTGCATATTTCGCCGGAACGGATGTTGCGCCGGATGGATTCCGAAAAAATCATGACCTACGCCACCACGCTGATGACCGGCCTGTCCGGCGCTATGGCCAGCATTTTGCTGCTGGTCATGACGGTGGTGTTTATGCTGTTCGAAGTGCGCCACGTGCCCTATAAGCTGCGTTTCGCGCTGAATAATCCGCAAATTCACATCGCCGGTTTACACCGCGCGTTAAAGGGCGTCTCCAAATATCTGGCCTTAAAAACCCTGTTGAGCGTATGGACCGGCGTGATTGTCTGGCTGGGGCTGATGCTGATGGGCGTGCAGTTCGCGCTGATGTGGGGAGTGCTGGCGTTTTTGCTGAACTACGTGCCCAACATTGGCGCGGTACTCTCCGCCGTGCCGCCCATGATTCAGGCGTTTCTGTTTAATGGCTTCTATGAGTGCATGCTGGTGGGGGCGCTGTTCCTCGTGGTGCATATGGTGCTGGGGAATATTCTTGAACCACGGATGATGGGCCACCGGCTGGGCATGTCGACGCTGGTGGTGTTCTTATCCTTACTGATTTGGGGATGGCTGCTGGGCCCAGTTGGGATGCTGCTGTCGGTACCGCTCACCAGCGTCTGTAAAATCTGGATGGAGACCACCAAGGGCGGCAGCAAACTGGCGATACTGCTGGGGCCGGGCCGACCCAAGAGTCGGCTTCCCGGTTAATCGTCTGGGGTGAGACGGAACATGACTCTACGGGAAATTTTTAGGAGAAACGTTATTCGCAAGCCTGCGACAACACTGTACGATGTACGCTGTAACATCGCGCTTGCGAAGTAAAAATCACAGAAACAGGTTTATCGCGGACGCGCGTAGATGAAATTTACCCTCACCATTATCGACTGGCAGGCCAGAGCGCCAGGACTCAGCGATGCCGACGCATGGCAGGCATGGTCGCGCCAGTCTGACGCCATCGATCCCGCCGCGCCGCTTGCAAAACTGACCGATCTGCCGATGATGACCGCCCGCCGCCTCAATTCGGGCAGTAAGCTGGCGGTGGATATTGGTCTTGCGATGCTGCGCAAACATCGTATCGATGCCGTGGTCTACAGCAGCCGCCATGGCGAGCTGGAACGCAACTACCGTATTCTGCAAGCGCTGGCGACGGAGCAACCCGTCTCCCCCACCGATTTTGCAATGTCTGTTCATAACGCCGCGGTCGGCAATCTTACGATCACCGCAGGTCAGCCGATTGTCTCATCCTCGGTCTCCGCCGGGATGGACACCTTCCAGCAAAGTTTGTGCGAAGTGTTGAGTCTGCTTCACGCGGGCTATTCCCGCGTTTTGCTGGTGGATTTTGACGGCGTCCTGCCCGAGTTTTATCACGCCGGGCTCCCGCCGCAGATGCCCGTCTGGCCTTACGCCCTTGCGCTGGTGATTGAAGCCGGCGACGCGCTCTGCTGTGAAACCCATCGCGAAAGCACAGGGGAAGAGCCCGCGCTGCCGCAAAGCCTTCAGTTCCTGCGTCATTACCTGAGCGACGCGCGGCAATTTGCCCTGGCAGGCGAGCGTTTGCAGTGGCAGTGGACGCGCCAATGAGCCAGATCCTCTCCCGCCTCGATCGGTTATGGCGCATGCTGATGACCGGGTTTTGCTTCGCCCTGTTTGGCCTTGGCGGACTACTGCTGTCGCTGGTCTGGTTTAACCTGCTGCTGATTTTTCAGCGCGATCGCACGGCACGCCGCCGACTGGCGCGACGCAGCATCTCCGCCAGTTTTCGGCTGTTCCTGGCGGTCGTTCGCGGAACCGGCGTGCTGGATTACCGCTTTAACAATCTGGACGTTCTGCGCGCCGAGCGCGGCTGCCTGGTGATAGCCAACCATCCTTCGCTGCTGGACTATGTGATCCTCGCCTCGGTGATGAACGAAACCGACTGTCTGGTGAAAAGCGCGCTGCTGCGTAACCCCTTTGTCAGCGGCGTGATCCGTGCAGCCGATTACCTGATCAACAGCGAAGCAGAAACGCTGCTTCGTGCCAGCCAGCAGCGTCTGGCGCAGGGCGACACCCTGCTGATTTTCCCGGAAGGCACCCGCACCCGCGTGGGCGAAGCCATTACCCTGCAGCGGGGAGCGGCGAATATTGCCGTTCGTTGCAACAGCTCTCTGCGCGTGGTGGTGATCCACTGTAGCGAACGCATGCTGGATAAACAGAGTCGCTGGTACAATGTGCCGCCCAAAAAACCCATTTTTACCGTGGATGTTCGCGAACGCATCAACATTCATGATTTTTACGATGCGAGCCAGCACGAACCTGCGCTGGCGGCAAGGCAGTTAAACCGGCATATGCAGCAGCAATTAACATCCGGTCTTCAATCTTTGTCAGGAATGAAAGATGCAAGCGCTCTATCTTGAAATTAAGAATCTCATTATCTCTACGCTGAATCTGGAAGAACTTACCCCAGAGGATATCGACACCGACGCTCCGCTGTTTGGTGACGGACTGGGTCTGGACTCTATTGATGCCCTGGAGCTGGGGCTGGCTGTGAAAAATCAGTACGGCGTAGTGCTTTCTGCCGAGAGCGACGAGATGCGTCAGCACTTCTATTCCGTTGCCACGCTCGCCGCTTTTATTCATCAACAACGCGCCTGAGAATGACCCGCTATGACAGAACAAGAAACCCTTTATCAGGAAGTCTCTGCGCTTCTTATTAAACTTTTTGAACTCGACCCTGAGCTCATTACGCCGCAGGCCCGGCTTTACGAAGACCTGGATCTCGACAGCATTGATGCCGTAGATATGGTGGTTAACCTGCAGAAGAAGACGGGGCATAAAATTAAGCCTGAAACCTTCAAAGCGGTGCGTACCGTTCAGGACATCGTCGACGTTGTGGAACAACTCCAGCGCGACGCCTGACGTGCCTGCCATTCCGCTCATCCCGATACTGACGGGCCTGATGCTGCTGGCCTGGCCGTTTTTGATTGGCTATGGCCTTGCAAGCCACCATTTGCCGTGGATATTGCCCCTGATGGCGCTGGTGTTGCTGCTGCGTGTCTGGCAGACGCGCCAGCAGCGCGGCCCCTTGCGCTACGTTTTCCTGAGCGTGACGCTGGCCGGGGCAGTGCTGTGCGTGGCGAGCCTTTTTCACGCTCACCTGTGGGTGCTGTTTTATCCGGTGGTCGTTAATCTGGTGATGCTGGTGGTCTTTGGGGGCTCGCTGTGGACGTCCATGCCGATAGTGGAACGGCTGGCGCGGATACGGGAGCCCCAGTTGTCTCCTGCCGGGGTTCGTTACACGCGTAAAGTGACGAAAGTCTGGTGCGGCTTTTTTATCGGCAACGGCGCAGTCGCGCTGTTTACCGTGCTGTACGCCGACCTGCGCCTGTGGACGCTGTGGAACGGGATGCTTTCCTACATCCTGATGGGAACGTTAATGGCGGGTGAATGGCTGGTGCGACAACAGGTAATAAAAAACGATGGATAAACCGCTTCCTCTGAGCCAGTGGCTAAACGCCCCGCGTCCTGATGAGACGCCTGTCGCCTGGCTTGACGATCGTATCTGGACGCTGGGCGATCTGCGCCACGATGTTACGCAGCTGGTCGACGCGCTGCGTCAGGAAGAGGGCGAGCGCTGGGCGCTCTGTTTTGAAAACGGCTATCTTTTTATCGTCGCCCTGCTGGCGGCGCTTCATGCGGGTAAAACCCCCGTGCTCCCCGGGCACAGCCGGGGGGCGCAGCTTAACGAACAGCGGGCCATGTTCAGCGGCGTCCTGAGCGACACCACGCTCGAGTTTTCAGGGCGACTGCGGTTGGTCACCGCCACTGCGCCGACAAACACCCCCTTTTCCCCCTTGCCTGCCATTGACGAGACGCGCGTTATCGAGCTCTTTACCTCTGGCTCCACCGGCACGCCGCAGCGGGTGATTAAGCCGGTGATCGGCCTGGATCGGGAAGCCCGTCTGCTCGCCGATCGGTTTGGCGAACGGCTGACAGGCTGTCACGTCGTGGCCTCCGTGGTGTTGCATCATCTGTATGGCCTGACGTTTCGTGTTGTCTTACCCATGGCGCTTGGTCTGCCGCTGCACGCCTCCCTGCTGCAGTATGCAGAACAGCTGTCAGCGCTGCCGCAGGACAAACGGTACCTCTTTATCAGCAGCCCGGCATTCCTCAAGCGGCTCGACACCTCGCTTGTGCCGCCTCCGGTTGCCCTGCTGCTCTCAGCCGGGGGCGAACTGCCCTGGCGCGACATCATCCCTTGTCATGACTGGCTGAACGTCTGGCCTGATGAAATTTACGGCAGCACCGAAACGGGCGTTATGGCCTGGCGTCACCGTCAGGATGAGACAACGCTCTGGCAGCCGTTTCCCGGCGTAACGTTCCACGGCGATCGGGTGACGTCGCCACTGATCCGCGAGGCTGAAGGAGTCGTGCTGGATGATATCCTGCATTTCGCGGCTGACGGGCAGTTCAACATCGTCGGACGCCGTGGCCGGGTGGTTAAAATTGAAGATAAACGCATTTCGCTCGATGAGATTGAGCAGCGGTTACTGGCGCTGGACGGCATCTGCGACGCCGCCGCGCTGGCGGTCACTCGCCGTGGTCGTCAGGCCATTGGCGTGCTGCTGGTGCTCAGTGACGCGGCGCGCTTGCACAGAGACAACGGGGGTAAAAATGCCCAGGAATCCGCGTGGCATCGCGCCCTTCGCCCCTGCCTTGAACCGGTTGCCGTGCCCCGCTACTGGCGCATTGTCGATGAAATCCCGGTCAACAGCATGAACAAGCGTGTGACTGCACAGCTACAGGAGTTATTTCATGAAGATTCATGAAATCGAACGCCACCAGACTCATCCGGAGCATCTGGAGATAACGCTTTATCTTGATCCTGACCTGCTCTGGTTTAAGGGGCATTTTGCTGTCCAGCCCCTGCTCCCTGGCGTTGCACAACTCGACTGGGTGATGCATTACGCTACCACCCTGATGGCACCGGGCTACCGTTTTCACAGCATTCAGAATGTGAAGTTTGCGGCCCCGCTGTTGCCGGACAACACGGTGACGCTGATCCTTGACTGGCACCCTGCCCGTCAGATGCTCAGCTTCAGCTACCAGCGCCATGCGGGCAGTGAACGCCATACCGCCAGCAGCGGGAAGATTCGCCTATGTCAGTAACGTTCCGCCCCTGCGTGTTGATCCCCTGCTACAACCACGGTGCGATGATGGCCGCGGTGCTCGCACGTCTGGCACCGTTTGACCTCCCGTGCCTGGTGGTTGACGATGGCAGCGAAGAGAGCACGCGCCACATCCTGGCGCAGTTAGCGGAGCAGCATCCGCTGGTTACGCTGCTGCGTCTGGCGAAAAACAGCGGCAAAGGCGCGGCGGTAATGGCGGGGCTGAAAGCCTGCGCAGAGCGTAGCTTCACTCATGCAATCCAGGTGGATGCCGACGGCCAGCACGCCATTGAAGATCTCCCCCGTTTTCTGGCGCTGGCGCAACGTCACCCCGAGGCGCTGATTTCCGGTCAACCCGTTTACGATGACTCCATACCCCGTTCGCGCCTTTACGGACGCTGGATAACGCACGTCTGGGTCTGGATTGAAACGTTGTCCCTGCAGCTTAAAGACAGCATGTGCGGCTTTCGGGTCTATCCGATCACGCCGGTGATGCAGCTTGCCGCACGCACCCCGCTCGGCAAGCGCATGGACTTTGATACTGAAGTGATGGTCCGCCTCTACTGGCAGGGCACGCCCAGCTATTTTCTGCCCACCCGCGTTACCTACCCGGCAGACGGTGTATCCCACTTCGATGCGCTAAAAGACAACGTGCGCATCTCGCTGATGCATACCCGTCTGTTCCTGGGGATGCTGCCGCGCATCCCTTCCCTGCTGATGCGCCGTCGCCCGCAGCACTGGGCGCAACAGCAGGAGGTCAAAGGGCTATGGGGTATGCGCCTGATGTTACGCGTCTGGCAACTGCTTGGGCGCAAGGCCTTCACCCTCCTGCTGTGGCCGGTCACCGCCGTTTACTGGCTTACCGCCCGTTCGGCGCGTCAGGCGTCGCGGCAATGGCTGAGGCGGGTTAAAGAGGTCATGGCACAGCGACAGATCCCACCGCCCCCCCGGCTGAACAGCTTTTTTCACTTCCTGCGTTTTGGTCATGCCATGCTGAACAAGGTGGCCAGCTGGCGCGGCGAGATGAAGCTGCATCGCGATCTGGTGTTTGCACCGGGTGCCCGCGAGGCGCTGGGGCTGGACGATCCACTGGGTAAACTGCTGCTGGCCTCGCATCTTGGCGACGTGGAAGCCTGCCGGGCGCTGGCGCAGCGTGAAGGGGGGAAAACCATCAACGCCCTGGTCTTTAGCGATAACGCCCAACGCTTTAAGCAGATTATGGAAGAGATGGCTCCGCAGGCGGGCATTCACCTGATGCCCGTCACTGACATCGGCCCGGAGACCGCTATCCTGATCAAAGAAAAGCTGGATCGCGGCGAATGGGTGGCCATCGTGGGCGATCGTATCGCCGTCACGCCGCAGCGCGGCGGCAGCTGGCGTGTGATCTGGAGCGCGTTTATGGGCCAGCCCGCGCCGTTCCCACAGGGGCCGTTTATCCTGGCCTCCATTCTGCGCTGTCCGGTGGTGCTGATTTTTGCCCTCAGCCAGCAGGGGACGCTGACCCTGCACTGTGAACCGTTTGCCGACCCGCTGCTACTGCCGCGCGGTGAACGTCAGCAGGCGCTGCAACATACCGTCGATCGCTACGCGCAGCGGCTGGAACATTACGCCTTACTGTCACCGCTCGACTGGTTTAATTTTTTCGATTTCTGGCAACTGCCCGAAATCAGCGAGAAGGAGTAAAGGGTGCTGACCGATCCCCGCTTTACGACGGAAGTTGAAATCACCGTCCCGTTCCACGACGTCGACATGATGGGCGTAGTCTGGCACGGCAACTATTTCCGCTACTTTGAAATAGCCCGCGAAGCGCTGCTCAATCAGTTCGACTACGGCTATCGCCAGATGAAAGCCTCCGGCTATGTCTGGCCGGTGGTCGATACGCGGGTGAAATACCGCGATGCGGTGACGTTTGAACAACGCATCCGGGTCCGGGCGCAGATCGAAGAGTATGAAAACCGTCTGCGCATTGCCTATCAAATCTTCGACGCGCAGACCGGTAAACGCACCACCACCGGTTACACCATCCAGGTGGCGGTCGACGAAGCCACCCGCGAAATGTGCTTTGTCAGCCCGGGGATCTTGTTTGAACGTATGGGAGTCACGCCATGAAATGGTTGCCTTTGCTGGCACTGATGTTTAGCCCGCTGGTCAGCGCCGTGACGCTGGATGAACTGCAGCAGCGGTTTACGCAACAGCCCGTGGTGCGCGCTCACTTCGAGCAGGTTCGTACGATCAAAGACATGCCGCAGCCGCTGCGTTCGCAGGGCGAGATGGTGATCGCCCGTGACAGCGGCCTGCTGTGGGATCAAAAAGCCCCGTTCCCCATGACGCTGCTGCTGGATGACAAACGGATGGTGCAGACCATCAACGGCCAGCCGCCGCAGACCATTACCGCCGACAATAATCCGCAGATGTTCCAGTTCAACCACCTGCTGCGGGCGTTGTTCCAGACCGACCGCAAGGTGCTGGAAGAGAATTTCCGCATCGATTTTCAAGACCTGGGAGAGGGCCGCTGGTCGCTGGTGCTCACGCCCACCACGACGCCGCTGAACACCATTTTCACCACCCTCGATTTGGGCGGTGCGACCTTTCTGGAGTCTATTCGTCTTAACGACAAACAGGGCGACCGTACGGATATCACCCTCTCCAGTCACCGACTGACACCCGCCAGCCTGACCGATGACGAACGCCAACGCTTTGCCGCACCGTAAATCGCTGCGCCCGGCGCTGCTTTGGGCCGCGGGATGCCTGATTATGCTGGGCCTGCTGGTGTCGCTGCTGCCCGGCGCGCGCCTGAACAGCAGCGTGCTGGCCATGTTACCTACACAGACGCTGGGGGCGATCTCACCGGCGCTCAACGACGGCTTTATGCAGCGGCTCGACCGTCAGCTGGTCTGGCTGGTCAGCCCCGGCAAAAAACCCGATCCGCGCGTGGCGCAGCAGTGGCTGACGCTGCTGCAACGCAGCGGAGCACTGAGCGAGGTCAAAGGGCCCATGGACGCCCCCGGGCAACAAGCCTGGGGCGAGTTTTTCTGGCAGCACCGCAACGGGATGATTGACCCCGCCACCCGCGCCCGCCTGCAAAACGGCGGTGAAGCGCAGGCGCAGTGGGTTTTATCTCAGCTTTACTCGGCCTTTTCCGGCGTGAGTGGCAAGGAGCTGCAAAACGATCCGCTGATGCTGATGCGCGGCGCGCAGCTCGCGCTGGCGCAAAACAGCCAGAAGCTGCGGCTGATGGACGGCTGGCTGGTGACGCAGGATGACGCCGGAAACTACTGGTATCTGCTGCACGGCGAGCTGGCCGGTTCCTCTTTTGATATGCAGCAAACCCACCGGCTGGTGACCACCCTGAACGCGCTGCAGGCGACGCTGAAAACGCATTATCCACAGGCGCAACTGCTGTCTCGCGGCACGGTGTTTTACAGCGATTACGCCAGCCAGCAGGCCAAACGGGATATCTCCACGCTGGGTGTCGCCACCCTTCTGGGCGTACTCCTGCTGATTGAGGCGACATTCCGCTCCCTGCGTCCGCTGCTGCTGTGCGCGATCTCCATTGCCATCGGCGCGCTGGCGGGCACGGTCGCCACCCTGCTGTTCTTTGGCGAGCTGCATCTGATGACGCTGGTGATGAGCATGAGCATCATCGGTATTTCGGCCGATTACACCCTCTACTACCTGACCGAACGGCTGGTGCACGGTGGCGAAAACTCGCCGTGGCAAAGTCTGGACAAAGTGCGTAATGCCCTGCTGCTGGCGCTTCTGACGACCGTCGTGGCGTACCTGATTATGATGCTGGCCCCCTTCCCCGGGATCCGCCAGATGGCGCTGTTTGCCGCCGTGGGGCTGAGCGCCTCGTGTCTGACGGTGATATTCTGGCACCCCTGGCTGTGCCGTGGATTGCCGGTACGCCCGGTTCCGGCCAGCAGAGCGATGTCGCGCTGGCTGACCGCCTGGCGACGTAATAAAACACTCGCGGTTGGCCTGCCCGTCACGCTGGCGCTCCTTTCCGCCGCAGGTATTGCCACCCTGAAGGTGGACGACGATATCGCCCAGTTGCAGGCGCTGCCGAAAACGATTCTGGCGCAGGAGAAGACCATTACCGCCCTGACCGGCCAGCGCGTCGATCAGAAATGGTTTGTGGTTTACGGCACGTCAGCCCAGCAGACGCTGGAGCGGCTGGAGGCCTTTACCCCTGCGCTGGCGCAGGCGCAAAAAGCGGGTGAGCTGGCAAGCTGGCGACCCCTGCCGCTGAACTCCATGAAGCGTCAAAAAAGCGATCTGGCGCTGCTGCACCACGCTGCGCCTGCGGTAATGAACGTGCTGCACAGCGCCGGACTGAACACCGTCTCACCGGATCTGACGCCAATGCCTGTCAGCGTGGACGCCTGGCTTGCCAGTCCGGCCAGCGAAGGCTGGCGTCTGCTCTGGCTGACCCTGCCGGGCGGCGAAAGCGGCGTGCTCGTCCCGGTGGACGGCGTCAAAAACAGTACGGCGCTAAGTGAACGGGCGGCACAGCATGAAGGGGTCGTCTGGATCGATCGTAAGGCCAGTTTTGACAGCCTGTTTGCCCTCTACCGCACCCTGCTGACGGGGCTACTGTGCGTAGCGCTGGCGGCGATTGCCTGCGGCGCCATAATCCGACTTGGCTGGCGTCAGGGGCTTATCAGCCTGGTGCCGTCGGTACTGTCGCTCAGTTGTGGGCTGGCGGCGCTGGCCGTCGCCGGGCATTCCGTCAATCTGTTTTCACTGCTGGCGCTGGTGCTGGTGCTCGGCATTGGCATCAACTACACGCTGTTTTTCAGCAACCCACGCGGCACGCCGCTGACGTCGATGCTGGCTATCACCCTGGCGATGATGACCACGCTGCTGACGCTGGGCATGCTGGTGTTCAGCGCGACGCAGGCCATCAGCAGCTTTGGAATTGTGCTGGTAAGCGGTATTTTCACCGCCTTCCTGCTGGCCCCGCTGGCGATGCCGGCCAGGGACGAGAGAAAACCATGATGAACGCTTTTTACCGCGCCGCCGCGCTGGCTGCGACGCTGCTGCTGGCAGGCTGCAGCCATTCGACCGATACTGAAGAAACTCGCCCGCAGGCCTGGCTTCAGCCGGGCACGCAGGTGACGCTGCCACCGCCGGGCATTACGCCAGCCATCCGTTCTCAGCAGTTGCTGACCGGCCGGTTTAACGGTCAGACCCAGTCGCTGCTGGTTCTGCTGAACGCAGACGGGCAAAAAGTGACGCTTGCCGGGCTCTCGTCGGTGGGGATCCGCCTGTTTCTCGCGACCTATGACAACACCGGGATCCATACCGAGCAGTCGGTCGTTATGCCCCAGCTACCGCCCGCCAGCCAGGTGCTGGCGGATGTGATGCTCAGCCACTGGCCGCTCAGCGCCTGGCAGCCGCAGTTGCCGAAGGGCTGGACGCTAAAGGATACTGGCACCCGACGCGAACTGCGTAACCCTGACGGCAAGCTGGTCACCGAGATTGTCTACCTGCAACGCAACGGTAAGCGCGAGCCGATCAGCATTGCGCAGCACGTTTTTAAATACCACATCACCATTCAATATCTGGGTGACTGAGATGATTTACATTTCCGCTGTTGGCATGGTCAACGCGCTGGGCAACTCGGCCGATGAGATCGCGGCCAACCTGAACGCCGGGGTTGCGCCGGGTATGCGTCATCGCGCCGGATGGCTGCAAGGCTTACCTGATGCCATGCTGGGCGGCGTTGAGGGTGAACTGCCGCCGATACCGGATAGCCTGGCAGCACACCGCAGCCGTAATAATCAGCTGTTGCTGGCGGCGCTGGCACAGATTCAGCCTGCCGTTGAGGCAGCCATCGCCCGCGTGGGCCGCGACCGCGTGGCGGTGGTGCTGGGCACCAGCACCTCAGGGCTGGATGAAGGCGATGAGTACGTGCGCCTCTCCCTGAACGGCGAACGCAGCCCGCAATGGCAGTACCCGCAGCAGGAGCTGGGCGACCCCTCCCGCTTCCTCACCAACTGGCTGCAGCTGGATGGCCCGGCGTATACCATTTCGACTGCCTGCTCCTCCAGCGCCCGGGCGATCATCAGCGGACAGCGCCTGATTGAGGCCGGACTGGTTGACGTCGCCCTTGTAGGCGGGGCAGACAGCTTAAGCCGTATGCCGGTCAATGGTTTTAACAGCCTTGAATCGCTCTCGCCCACGCAGTGCGAACCGTTTGGCCGAGACCGTCGGGGGATCACCATCGGTGAAGCGGCGGCCCTCATGGTGCTGACGCGCGAACCGGATCAAGTTGCGCTGCTGGGGGCGGGTGAATCGAGCGATGCGTACCATATCTCTGCCCCACATCCCGAGGGAGAAGGCGCCATTCGCGCCATTACCCAGGCGCTGAAGGAGGCAGGCATGACGGCAGATGACGTGGGCTATATTAATTTGCACGGCACCGCCACTCCCCTCAACGATCGGATTGAGGCGCACGTGATTAACGCCCTCTTTGGCGACCGGGTACCGTGCAGCTCCACCAAACACCTCACCGGCCATACGCTTGGCGCGGCCGGGATCACTGAAGCCGCATTAAGCTGGCTGATCCTGACCCGTGACCTGCCGCTGCCGCCGCAGGATTTTTCCCGCTACGCGCCGGACGACACGCTGCCGCCCTGCGGCCTGCTGCATCAGCATGCGCCGCTGACAAAACCGGTGATTTTATCGAACTCATTCGCCTTTGGCGGTAACAACGCCAGCCTTCTGCTGGGGAGAGTGTCATGAGTTATTTATCCCCCGCCGACTACCTGCCTCACGACGCACCGATGATGCTGCTGGAGCGCGTTGAGCGTGTCACCGACAGCAGCGCGGTGTGCAGCGTCACGGTCGACGGGCACGGTGTGCTTGCGCCGTTCCTGAACGTTGACGGCGATCTGCCGGGCTGGTTTGCGCTGGAACTGATGGCCCAGACCGTGGGCGTCTGGTCTGAATGGCACCGTCTGCAAAAAGGCCTGCCCCACAGCCCGCTGGGCATGGTGCTGGGCGCTCGCGAGCTGGTGTGCAGCACGGGCCGCTTTGCTGCAGGCACTACGTTAACCATTACCATTGAGCGCCTGATGCAGGACGAACGCTTTGGCAGCTTTGAATGCACAATCCAGACGGATAACGCCCCCCTTGCCACGGGCCGTGTGAATACGTTCCAGCCCAGCGAGGACGAATTAACCTCACTTTTCTCTCAGGGAGCTTCATCATGACACGTTCCGTACTGGTCACCGGCGCCAGCAAAGGCATTGGCCGCGCCATCGCCTGTCAGCTTGCCGCTGACGGTTTCACCGTAGGCGTGCATTACCATCGCGATGCTGATGGGGCGCATGAGACGCTGGAGGCCATTGTTCAGGCTGGCGGAACGGGTCGTTTACTGACCTTTGACGTGGGCAACCGCGAGCAGTGCCGCGAGGTTCTGGAACAGGAAATCAGCACCTTTGGCGCATGGTATGGCGTGGTCAACAATGCCGGGATAACCCGCGATGGCGCGTTTCCGGCGCTCAGAGACGAGGACTGGGACAGCGTCATCCACACCAACCTCGACAGTTTCTATAACGTTATTCATCCCTGCATCATGCCGATGATCACAACCCGCAAGGGCGGGCGGATTATCACCCTGTCGTCCGTGTCAGGCGTGATGGGCAACCGCGGACAGGTGAACTACAGTGCCGCCAAGGCCGGTATCATCGGCGCCACCAAAGCGCTGGCCATTGAACTGGCAAAACGCAAAATTACCGTCAACTGCATCGCGCCCGGGCTGATTGATACCGGCATGATCGAGATGGAAGAGGCCGCGCTGAAAGAGGCCATGTCCATGATCCCGATGCAGCGCATGGGTCAGGCGGACGAGGTGGCCGGTCTGGCGAGTTATCTGATGTCGGACCGGGCAGGCTATGTGACACGCCAGGTGATCTCGATCAACGGGGGGATGTTATGACGCGTCGGGTGGTGATTACGGGAATGGGAGGCGTGACCGCCTTTGGCGAGGACTGGCCGACCATTTCACAGCGGCTGCTCGGCTACGAAAACGCCGTGCGCACCATGACGGAGTGGCAAGAGTATGCCGGTCTGCAAACGCTGCTGGCCGCCCCCATCGAGGATTTCACCCTTCCGGCACACTATACCCGCAAGCGCATTCGCGCCATGGGCCGCGTGTCGCTGCTCTCCACCCGCGCCACCGAACTGGCGCTTGAGCAGGCGGGCCTGATCGATGACCCGGTACTGACGCAGGGGCAAACCGGCATCGCCTATGGGTCGTCCACGGGCAGCACGGGCCCGGTAAGCGACTTTGCCTCCATGCTGATGGAAAAACACACCAACAACATCACCGGCACCACCTATGTGCAGATGATGCCGCACACCACCGCGGTCAATACCGGCCTGTTCTTTGGTCTGCGGGGGCGCGTCATTCCCACGTCGAGTGCCTGTACCTCCGGCAGCCAGGCGATTGGTTACGCCTGGGAAGCCATTCGCCATGGTTATCAGACCGTTATGGTCGCCGGGGGCGCCGAGGAGCTTTGTCCTTCAGAGGCGGCGGTATTTGATACGCTGTTCGCCACCAGCCAGCGCAACGACGCGCCGAAAACCACGCCGTCGCCCTTCGATACCGCGCGCGATGGTCTGGTCATCGGCGAAGGGGCAGGCACGCTGATTCTGGAAGAGCTGGAGCACGCCAAAGCACGCGGGGCGACCATCTACGGCGAAATCGTGGGCTTTGCCACCAACTGCGATGCAGCGCATATCACCCAGCCGCAGCGTGAAACCATGCAGATTTGCATGGAGCAATCGCTGGCAATGGCCGGTTTAGGCGCCACGGACATCGGGTATATTTCCGCCCACGGCACCGCCACCGATCGGGGTGATATCGCCGAAAGCCAGGCCACTGCGGCCATCTTTGGCGACAGGGTCCCCCTCTCCTCGCTGAAGAGCTATTTTGGCCATACGTTAGGTGCCTGCGGTGCGCTGGAAGCGTGGATGAGCGTGCAGATGATGCGTGAAGGCTGGTTTGCCCCGACGCTCAATTTAAGACAACCGGATGAGCAATGTGGTGCTTTAGATTATATTATGGGGGAAGCCCGTCAGATTGACTGCGAGTATCTGCAAAGCAATAACTTCGCGTTTGGCGGCATCAATACCTCAATCATTATCAAACGCTGGGCGTAACTATGTACCAGTTTATACTGGGAAAAATCTCCATTCTTTGCGCGGACCCGCTGGCGTCAACGCTCGCAGATATGGCACCTCAGGGTGCGCGAAACCGTTCCTGGCTGGCAGGCAGGACGCTGCTCGCCCGGACATTATCCCCGTCTCCGCTGCCCGACATTGTGTACGGTGAACAGGGGAAACCCGCCTTTGCGAAAGATCATCGGCTCTGGTTTAACCTGAGCCACAGCGGGGACGACATTGCCCTGCTGGTGAGCGATGAAGGTGAAGTAGGCTGCGATATCGAAGTGATACGCCCGCGTGAAAACTGGCAGGCACTGGCGAACGCGGTTTTCAGCGTGGCGGAGCATGCAGAGCTGGAACGCGAAGCGCAGGAGGCGAAGCTCCCCGCTTTCTGGGGGATCTGGACGCGTAAAGAGGCGATTGTGAAGCAGCGAGGCGGCAGCGCCTGGCAGATTGTCAGCATCGACAGTACCTCTGAGGCCCACTCGGTCAGCCAGCTTCAGTTTGGCTCGCTGAGTCTCGCCGTCTGCACGCCCACTCCGTTCACCCTTACCCCCGGGGCGATTTTTCACCACGAGATGTCCGGGGCAGGAATATCACCAGCACGCCCAGCATAATCAACCCGACCCCCGCCAGCCCCTGCCACGAGAACGACTCACCCCAGCCGGGCAGCAGGATCGCCGCGCCCCACACCAGAATATAACTGAGGCTCAGCAAGGCGTACGCTTTGCTGAGCGCCATGCGATGCAGCGCCAGATACCAGCAGCCCATAGAGGCCACATAGCCCATCAGCCCCAGCAGCAGCGCGCCGGTACCGGACGAAAAATGCCAGAGAGCCCTGAAAAATGCCAGCGCCTCGCCGACGGGCGGAAGCGCCTGCATGGCGCTGCGCAGAAGCAACTGCGCGGCACTGACTAACGCCACGCTGCATAACGCCCAGCACGCCCCTTTCACAGGCTTCCTCCCAGCAAAACAATCCCGATCATAATCAACCCTACGCCCAGCCAGTGATGTCGGACCACCTTCTCATGCCAGAGCCCCTTCGCTGCCAGCGTCACCCAGACAAAATTAAGGCTCAGCATGGGATAGGCGACCCCGACGGGAAGACGCTGCAATACCACCAGCCAGACCAGCATGCCGCAGCCCAGCGCCAGCAAGGCGAGCCCCAGCCACAGCACAATATGCGCACCACGCCGCCCGGTTTTCGCCGGACGGGTCGCTTGTTTCTGACAGAGCTGTCCCGCGCAGGTCAGCAGGCTTGCCAGCACCAGCCAAAGCCAGGTCATCATTGCGGCAGATACTGCAGGTAAGCCAGCCGCCCCTGGATATACAGGTAGTCCGGCTTTGGCAGGTTATCCCGGTTCAGATCGTCGTTCTTCGACAGCAGGATCACCAGCGACACGCTCCCCTGCTGGCGATGCCTCGCCAGCCACTGCGCAAAGTCATCTTTAATGATAAAGCGGTCTTTCACGTCCGGATAATCCAGCCCGTAACGCAGCTCACCGCTCTGACCAAACATGATGATGTCATTACGCTTAAGCTCCCACGCCAGCCCTGCCGCCACGCCGACGTTATCGGCCAGCACGAACCGGCTCTGCTGGAGCGGGTCGCGCACGGTATCCACCAGCGACTGCGGCTGTTTGGAGTCCACCACCAGGTTGGGAATAGCAAAACCAATCAGCAACGCCAGCCCGGCAGGGCACAGCGCCGCCAGCCACCAGCGCTGCTGGCTCCGTCTGAAGCTAAACCAGCCCACCACGGCCCAGACGAGAAAGGCCACCACCGCGCAGAAGACTTTAAACAGCTCGACCGATGTCCAGACCGGGTGCTTAGCCAGCCCCCACGGCGACACGACTAACGCCGCGATGACACCGAGGGTACCGAACGCCAGGTTGATCCCGGCATTGATGCGTAACACGCTGGCCCCCTTTTCCGCAGCGAGGCAGGCATAGCGCGCCATCAGGATCGCCAGCGGGGCAAAACACGGCAGGATGTAGGTAGGCAGCTTGCCTTTGGCAATGCTGAAGAATAAAAGCGGCATCACCACCCAACCGAGCAGATAAAGCCCGCCGCCTGCCGGATGTTTTTCACGCCAGCCCAGACGCAGCGCACCGGGCAACAGCGCCAGCCAAGGCAGACTGCCCGCGACCAGGAATGGCAGGTAATACCAGAACGGGGCTTTGTGCTGGGCGTCGCTCTGGGCAAAACGCTGAATGTGTTCAACCCAGAAGAAGTAGCGCCAGAAATCGGGTTCACGCTGGGCAATCGCCAGCCCCCAGGGCAAGACAATAAGCACGCAGCTCAGGATGGCAAGCCCGCCAAAACTCAGCACCTCTTTCCAGCGCTTTTGGGCAATCACCCACGGCAGGACGCCAAGGACCGGCACCGCCAGGGCGAGAAAGCCTTTGGTCATCACCCCCATACCGCAGGCCAGCCCCAGCACGATGTAGCCCCCCGCTTTGCCAGCCAGGGTCTGCGCCTGCGAGGCCAGCCAGAAACTGCACATCGCCGCCGCCAGCCACAGGGAGATGATGGGGTCGAGCACGGCATAGGTACCAATGCCATAGACCAGAAACAGCGTCAGGAAGATAAGGCCGGAGAACAGGGCAACGCGTTTATCGCGCCAGAGTTGCCAGGCCATCCAGATAACCAGTAGCGCCGTCAGGCCGGTGGAAAAGATGGCCCCGGCGCGCACGGCAAAGTTTGTATGGCCAAACAGCAGTTGCCCGAGGCTGTTGACCCAGTAGCCAGCAATCGGCTTTTCAAAGTAACGCAGCCCCAGAAAATGCGGCACAATCCAGTTGCCGGAGGCGAGCATTTCACGGCTGATTTCCGCATAGCGCGTTTCATCAGGCTGCCATAACAGACGGATATCAACCGGAATGAGATAGTAAACAATAAACAGGGCGAAAAGCCCTAAGCCATAACGGGCGACTTTCATGGTACCGGACTCACGGTTTGTTGATAGCCAAGCCAGCCTTCCCGGCCAGCCATTTCACTTCGCACGATTTTGCCGACGGGCAGCGTACTGAGATCGTCTGGCAGCAGGTCGATCAACGGGCAGAACTGAATCCCCTCCTGCGCCGCCAGCGTCAACAGCGCATCGAAATCATGCTGATACGCAATCCCTTCCACCTCGGCGTGGATGGTGTAGACCGGCGTGCCGGTATCGCGATGTATACAGTCCAGAATGTAGCGGTTGAAGCCGTCGGCGGTCACCTCGCGCCCCACCACTTCATCCCAGGTGGGCAGGGTGACCGGGATTTGCACCGTGCCAACGCGGCTTTCACCGAGCTGCGGTAAAAAAGGTCCGCTGCCCCGGCAATCGCTGTTGTAGCGAAACGCGAACGGCTCTTTGGCTTTCACGACGCGTTGATCCGCACGCCATCCGGCCACGGCGGAGCAACGCACCGACTGCCCGATAATGGCCTCCAGCTCCCGCAGACCACGCTCGATTTCCCGGGCCAGGCGAGGAATGTCCCAGACGCCCGCCCAGGCCTGCCAGGCATGGTGATCCCAGGCATGCAGGCCGACCTCATGGTGCTGCGCCGCTTCACGGATGATGGCTTCGTTACCCGCGCCGATACGCCTGCCGGGCCATGCGGTACCGGCCAGCAAAATATCCCAGCCATAGAGCGATGCTGCGCGCGAGCGCAGCATTTTGAACAGAAATGCCGGTTTAACCAGACGCCATAAATGACGTCCCATGTTGTCTGGCCCCACGCTGAAGAAGATGCTGGCACGCACATCGTGCTTGCTCAGCAGCCTCAGCAGTCCGGGAACGCCGTCACGCGTTCCCCTGAAGGTATCGACATCAATGCGTAAACCGACTTTTTTCATGAGGCCTGTTCCGACAGCTCCACGGTGCGCAGGAAGAAATCGAGCGTCTCATCAATGGTCTGCTCCATCTTCACCGTTGGCGTCCAGTTCAGGCAGCGCTTCGCATTGCGAATGCTCGGCTTGCGGTGCTCAACGTCCTGGTAGCCTTTGCCATAGTAGCTGCTGCTTTCCACTTCGCGGAATCCTGCAAACGGCGGGAACTGGTTACGCAGCGGATGGCGCTCAAAGCTTGCCAACAGCATTTCGGCCAGTTCACGAATGCTCGCTTCGTTATCCGGGTTGCCGATGTTGATGATCTCTCCGTTGCAGCGGCCATCCTTGTTTTCAATGATGCGGAACAGGGCTTCGATGCCGTCGCTGATGTCGGTGAAGCAGCGTTTTTGTTTACCGCCTTCAATGAGCTTAATGGGCGAGCCTTCCACCAGGTTCAGGATCAGCTGGGTAATGGCGCGGGAGCTACCAATGCGCGCCGCGTTCAGGTTATCCAGACGTGGCCCCATCCAGTTGAACGGCCGGAACAGGGTAAAGCGCAACCCTTCTTTCTCGCCGTAAGCCCAAATCACGCGGTCCAGCAGCTGTTTAGAGACAGAGTAAATCCAGCGCTGCTTGTTGATCGGCCCGACCACCAGGTTAGAGGTATCTTCATCGAAGTTTTTATCAGTACACATGCCGTACACTTCGGAGGTGGACGGGAAGATGATGCGCTTATCGTATTTCACGCAGTCGCGGATAATCTTCAGGTTCTCTTCAAAGTCCAGCTCGAATACGCGCAGCGGATTGCGGGTGTACTCAATCGGCGTGGCAATGGCGACCAGCGGCAGCACCACGTCGCATTTTTTGATGTGGTACTCGATCCACTCGGAGTGGATGCTGATATCCCCTTCCACGAAATGGAAGCGCGGGCAGTCAAGGAAACGGCTGATGGCATCGGAGCCAATGTCGAGGCCATAAATTTCGTAGTTATCGTCTTTCAGCAGACGCTCGGTCAGGTGGTTACCAATAAAACCGTTTACGCCGAGGATCAGCACGCGGGTGCGGCGCTTAATTGCCACCACCGGGGCGCTGGTGATCAAGGCGCCGGGAACCAGCCCCAGAGACTGCGCCAGCTGCGCGCCCTGCACATAAACGCCGTTGTCGGTCTGACCGGTCACGATCTCCAGCGCCTGCTCGCCGCATCTGACAATCAGCGGAGAGACAGAGACGATAGTGCCCGGTTTCGCGGCCGGGACATCGTCGCGCACGCGGGATTTCCAGACGATGAATTTGCTGACGCCGGCAAAGCTATACGCCCCCGGCCAGGGGTCGGTCACTGCGCGCACCAGGTTGTGCAACTGGCGGGCGGGCTTGTTCCAGTCCAGACGGCCGTCTTCCGGCGTGCGGCGGCCAAAACAACTCGCCTTGCTCTCGTCCTGAGCGGTCTCGCTGAAGGTGCCGTTCAGGATGGTCGGCAGTGCATCGCGCAGCAGGCTTTGTGCCACCGAGCAGAGTTTCTGATGAAGCTGCAGCGCCGTCTCATCCGCATCAATGGCAACACGCTGCTGCGCAATGATGGCGCCCGCATCCGCGCGGTGCACCATGCGGTGCAGGGTCACGCCGGTTTCAGTTTCGCCATTCACCAGCACCCAGTTCAGCGGCGCGCGGCCACGGTAGGCGGGCAGCAATGAGCCGTGAAGGTTAAATGCCCCTTTCGTCGCCAGACGTAAAATATCGTCGCAAATCAGGTTGCGGTAGTAGAACGAGAAGATGACATCCGGGGCGGTGTCGCGAATGCGATCCACCCACAGCGGGTGGTTGATATCGTCCGGCGCGTAGACCGGAATGCCGTGCTCGGCGGCGATACGCGCCACGGAGCCAAAGAAGTTATTCTCGCCTGCGGCGTCCGGATGCGTGAAGATGGCAGCGATATCATAACCCGCTTCAAGCAGGGCAAGCAGGCCCGCGCACCCCATATCGTGATAGGCAAAGACAACAGCTTTCATGGGTGTTTTTCCTCTTGAGAGACTTTGTGTTCCTGGCGGACAACACGTTGAATAAAGTAGCGCGGACGTGCGCGAACATCGTTATAGATACGGCCAATGTACTCACCGAGCAGGCCCATCCCGACAAACTGGGCGCCAATGAACATGAACAGCACGGCAAAGAGCATGAATACCCCTTCCGCCGCCCACTGGGGGCCAAAGACCAGACGCAGGACGACCAGCAAAACGGAAAGCGTAAACCCGGCCAGCGCGATAATGCTGCCGAAGACGCTCAGCAGGCGTAGCGGCGTGGTGGTCAGGCAGGTGATGAGGTCGTACATCAGGTTGATAAGACGCATAAAGCTGTACTTCGACTCCCCGTGCTCACGCTCGGCGTGCAGCACCGGGATCTCCGTCGCCTTACGGGCAAAGGTATTCGCCAGAATCGGAATGAAGGTGCTGCGTTCATGGCAGTGCAGCATGGCGTCGACAATATGGCGGCGATAGGCGCGCAGCATGCAGCCGTAATCGCCCATCGCTTTGCCGGTGGTGCGCTGGATCAGGCGGTTGATGGTGCGGGAAGCCAGCTTGCGGAACAGGCTATCCTGACGATTCTGCCGTACCGTACCCACCACGTCGTACCCTTCGTCGGCTTTGGCGACCAGCCGGGGGATCTCCTCCGGCGGGTTTTGCAGATCGGCATCCAGCGTGATGACCAGATCCCCCGTCACGTGGCTGAACCCGGCCATAATGGCCGAATGCTGGCCATAGTTGCGGTTAAGCAGCACCGCGACGATATGGCTGCCTTCGGCCTGCGCGGCCTCGGTCAACATCAGGGCGGAGTTATCGCTGCTGCCGTCATCCACCAGCAGGATTTCGTAGGCTTTGCCCAGCGTCTCGCAGGCGGCGGTGGTGCGGCGGATCAGTTCGGGCAGGCTCTCCTGCTCGTTATAAACGGGGATCACCACAGAAACTTTTTGTACAGGCGGCGTACTGAACATATCAATGTCCTGCAAGCTGATGGAGCGCGGTAATGACGCGGGTTGTGTCGTCATGAGTCATGTCCGGGAAAAGTGGGAGAGAACAAATACGCGCGCTGTTCCATTCAGAATGCGGGAGCGATACATCAGGAAAACGCTCGCGGTAGTATTTTTGGGTGTGTGCCGCGCGGAAATGCAGGCCAGTGCCGATGCCCTTCTCCTTCAGGGCCGCCATCAGGTTATCGCGGGAGATTCCGCAGCGGGCTTCATCCACGCGAATAATAAACAGGTGCCAGGCGTGCACATGCGGCCATGATGGAATAGTGAGCGGCTGGAACGGCGTGTCGGCCAGCTCGCGCAGGTAGCGTTCGGCGATGTCCTGACGGCGTTTATTGGCCTGTTTCAGTTTGCCCAACTGCACCAGCGCCAGCGCGGCGTTGATATCCGCGAGGTTGTATTTAAAGCCGGGCGCGATCACTTCGGCCTGCGGCGCGCGGCCGTGGGTCTGGCGGTCATAGGCATCGACGCCCAGACCGTGGAATTTCAGGCTGCGGATTTTTTGTGCCAGCTGTTCGTCATCCGTCACCACCAGACCGCCCTCGGCGCAGGTCATGTTTTTAATGGCGTGGAAGGAGAAAATTGCCGTGCCCTGCCAGCCCACGTGACGGTCTTTGTAGTACGTGCCCGCGGCGTGTGCCGCGTCTTCGATCACCGGAATACCGTGACGCTCCCCCACCGCGCGGATAGCATCGATATCACACGGCGCACCGGCGTAATGCACCGGGATAATCGCTTTGGTACGCGGCGTAATCGCGGCGTCTACCGCGTCCGGGGTGACCATCAGGGTATCTTTGTCCACATCGATCATCACCGGGTTTGCCCCCAGCAGAACGATCATATTCAGCGTGGAGACCCAGGTCAGGGAGGGGGTGATGACGTCATCGCCAGGGCCAATACCCAGCGCCATCAGGGTGACGTGCATCCCGGCAGTTGCCGAACTGACGGCTATGGCGTGGTGATTCCCGGTCAGCTGACAAAATGCCTCTTCAAGCGCCTGATTTTTCGGCCCGGTCGTGATCCAGCCAGAGGTTAATACCTCCTGCAACGCCGCGATTTCCTCATTACCCATTGAGGGGCGGGAAAAAGGCAAAAAATCACTCATCATTAATTTCCTTGCAATAAGAATGGCATGCTTTTGATATTAACCAATTAGCGGACCGTTTATTTCAACGGTTCATAAACTCATATCAAGGTAGCGCTCATTTCTTAGGGAAAAATTAAGAGAGGGAATTAAAATGTTTTCACATGAATTTAAATACCTTTAAAAACATAAAGTTATAAAATTATGAATTATTTATTTTGTGACAGCACTCAATTTTCTTCAAAATGTAACGTTTAAACCAAAGCTCAACAAACAAAAAAAATCCCGGTTATTTCTTTAAAAACAGAAATAACCGGGAACTTTTCTTTTTAGTTAATTGTCGCGCTTATTTTAAATTATTTGGGAAGTCAGCGGGCAATTCACTGGCCGCACACGCAATTACGCTGTCATCGTTGGCCCCACAGTCGCGCACGAAGGTAATGGTGGCAAATTCATCAATCACTTCTGTTGGATAGGCCGGACCTGCATCGCGATAGCTGTTCATCAGTGGAATGTGATCGTTCTGGAAGCAGACGGTTTTTTCCGGGTTGTTCATGACCCAACGCGGGAAGAAGATAGTGCCATGGAACAGTTTGTCCCCAAGGTTCACAATCAGGCTAACGTCGGTGCCGGTGGGTTCAGTCCAGGAAATTTTATAAATACTCTCACCTACGCGAACAACATACACCTGCTGATCTTTTACCCAACGATTCCCCACCAGGCCGCTGTGAATACGGTAATCGATGGTATTTTCATTTTTGATATAAATCTCGTAGTTCCAGCCATTATCGTAGGTATAAACCAGATGTTTGCCGATGAAGCCGCTTAAGTCGTGTTTGTCGAAGGTGCTCATATAATGTCTCCTTTGTTTTGATGAGACGATCCTACCCCTTCAAAAAATGAATGAATAACTCTATGTTTGAATCAAATTCATCCAAATTTTAGATTGATTATGCACAAGACGACGCTCGAACAATGGTCCTTGCTGGAGAAGGTGGTGGATGCGGGCAGTTTTGCCAGAGCCGCGGAAGAGACGCACCGCAGCCAGTCTTCCGTCAGCTATAACCTGGCACTACTGCAGGAACGGCTGGGGGTGGCGCTTCTGGTGCAGGAAGGCCGTCGGGCGGTGTTGACCCCTGCCGGGGAACTGCTGCTCAACCAGGTCAAACCGCTGCTGAAAGCCTTCGCGTACGTTGAGACACGCGCGCTTACCCTGCGTAACGGAATGCGCACGCGGCTGGATCTGGTGGTGGACAATATCTTTCCCCGCCGTCGTCTGTTTGCCATCCTGCGTCAGTTCCAGCAGCAGTATCCGCAGACTCAGGTCCGTCTCACCGAAGTGCTGGAAAATACCCGCGCCGATGCCATCAATGATGAAGCCGATGTGATGGTCTTAACCCGCCGCCAGGATATGACCGGGCTTGGCGAATGGCTGATGAATATCGACTTTGTTGCCGTGGCCCATCATCAGCATCCGCTCTTTCAGCTCGACGCGCCGCTGAACGACGACATGCTCCGCCCGTGACCGCTGATTAAAATTGCGGACAACCAGACCGCGGCGCACTCCGCCAGTGGCTCGTGGACCTTTTCCACCATTGACGCGGCCATTGAGGCGGTGATGTCGCAGGTGGGTTACGGCTGGCTGCCGGAGGAGCGCATTCAGACTCAGCTGGAACAAGGGGTACTGAAGATGCTGCCGCTCAGCCATGGCGTGCGGCGAGCCACGCCGCTGCACCTGATTGTGAAGCGCTCGCTTAGCCCGCTGGACGAACAGGTTGAGACGCTATTGCGCCTTTTTAGCCAGGAGCCGTCATCGTCACCTGCTACGCTTTAAGGTCCGAACGTTAAAACGATAAGGAGCAGATGATGAAAATCGACTTTACGGGGAAAGTGGCGCTGGTCACCGCCTCAACGGGTGGAATTGGCTTCGCCATTGCCAGAGGGCTGGCAGAAAGCGGTGCGGAAGTGATCGTCAATGGCCGCAGTACCGAGTCGGTGAATAAAGGTATTCAGCAGCTGCAGCAGGTGGTGCCGGGCGTGCAGGTGCGTGCCGCGATAGCCGATCTCAGCACGCCGGAAGGGGTCGAGTCGCTGCTGAAGGTGGCGAATAACGTGGACATTCTGGTCAACAATGCCGGGATTTACGGGCCGCAGGATTTCTATGCCACCGACGATGACACCTGGGAACGTTACTGGCAGACCAACGTAATGTCCGGCGTGCGTCTCTCCCGCGCACTGCTTCCCGGCATGGTGAAGAAAGGCTGGGGCCGCGTGGTATTTATCTCCTCCGAGTCGGCCTGCAATATCCCGGCGGACATGATCCACTACGGCGTGACCAAAACGGCACAGCTCTCGCTGGCACGCGGACTGGCGAAGTTCGTGGCGGGTAGCGGCGTGACGGTCAACAGCGTATTGCCGGGGCCGACGATGTCTGACGGATTCGCAGAGATGATGAAAGACGAGATCGAGAAGACCGGTAAATCGCTGGAACAGCTGGCAAAAGAGTTTGTGATGGCCAACCGCCCCAGCTCGGTGATCCAGCGAGCGGCCACGGTTGAAGAGGTCGCCAATATGGTGGTCTATGTCTGCTCAGCGCAGGCCTCCGCCACGTCTGGCGCGGCGTTGCGCGTCGACGGTGGCGTGGTGGATGACATTATCTGAGTGGCTCAGGCCGCAAGAATGAGAAAAAAAGCGTGAGGTTTAAGGACTGTGGCGCCAAAGCAGGTAAACTAACGAGCAGAATGTGTATTTCAGCTAAGACGTATTTATGACCAATATGATTGCCGACGAGACCGTGGCCAAATCTAACGTGCTCTCTGTCTTCGACTTTGATGGAACGTTAACACACCACGATAGCTTCATCCCTTTCCTGCGTTTTGCCTTCGGGAAACGTTACTTCGCGGGACGACTGGTGCGTATGGCATTGCCGACGCTCCACTGCGTACGCCGCAAGCTAACGCGTGATGAGCTAAAAGAGGTGCTGATCAAAACGTTCCTGACGGGGGTGGATGAACACTGGTTACGTCAGCAGGCGGAAGCGTTTTGCGAAAAATACTGGAACAAGCTGATGCGCCCCGAGGGGGTGCTGGCGGTGGCGGCGGAGGTGAACTCTGGCGCGGAAGTGACCATCTGTTCCGCCTCTCCGGCGCTGGTGCTCCAGCCGTGGGCTGACAAGCTTGGCATCAAGCTGATTGGCACACAACTGGAAGTGAAAGACGGTAAGCTGACCGGGCGCATTACCGGCAACAACTGCCGCTGCGCCCAGAAAGTCGCCAGACTGGAAAAGGTGTATGGCAATCTGAACGAGTACCACCTGCGCGCCTGGGGGGATACCCGTGGCGACCACGAACTGCTGGCCGCAGCGCAGGATCCACACTGGCGGCACTTCCACCCACCGCGCAAGCGCCGCAACTCACCGATTAAGGGTTAGGTGCGGTCTGGTGTCCTCACCCCGGCCCTCTCCCACAGGGAGAGGGAGAAGAGCGTTGCATCAGGCCTCACGTTTCCCCGGGAACATCACGCTCGCAATAATCCCCAGCGCCAGCACGCCTAATACCACGAACAGACTGGTCGTCGCGCCAATGCTGTAGCCGTGATGCAAGAAGTGATCTGTTGCATTCAACCCGAGCTTGAACGCCACGAAGAACAGCAGCAGGACCACCGCCTTCTCCAGGTGAACCAGATACTGCTTCAGCGCTTCCAGTACGAAATAGAGCGTACGCAGGCCGAGGATGGCAAACATCATGGCGCTGTAGATAATCAGCGGCTCGCGGCTGACGGCGATAATGGCCGGTACGGAGTCAAACGCGAACATCACATCAGACAGCTCCACGACGGCCACGCATAGTAATAATGGCGTCGCGTAACGTTTCGCTTTTTTGACGCGCCCAACCATTACGTCCTGGTTTTCTGGTTTTTCCAGTTCCGCATCCACCTCTTTCTGGGTCAGAATAAAGGCGTGGCTGCTGATTTTCGGCCAGACAGGATAGAAGCGTTTCACCAGGCGATAAGCCAGGTGACCGGAGTAATCTTCAACCTCGTCGCTCTCTTCGTTACGCCTGAGCATCATTACCGCCGTCCAGCCAACGACCAGCGCGAAAATAACCTCCACGTACGGCCCCAGACTCAGCAGGCTGGTCCCAATGGCCACGAAGATACCGCGGAAGACAATCGCCCCCAGCACACCCCAGTAGAGTACGCGGTGACGGTACTTATCCGGCACGCCGAACCAGGCAAAAATCGCCATCATCACAAACAGGTTATCGACCGAGAGTACCTCTTCCAGCGCGTAGCCGGTGAGGAACAGGCTCGCCATCTCGGCACCGTGGTGAACATACAGGAACCCGGCAAACGCCATCGCCATTGAGAACCAGAAAACGGACCACATTGCGGCACTTTTCAGCGAGACAGGCTTATCGTGACGGTGCATGAAGAGGTCGATAAACATCGCCCCGACAGCCATCACCACAAAGACAACAACGGTTTCCGTCGGGAAACCGAGATGAGCAGTAGACATACACAACCCTTTTGTAGAGGCAAAACACAAAAACCATGCAGACTGGCATATGCCAGCAGAGAAAAAGAGTGGTGCTCTGGGCACATCACTCTGAAAAGTAAAAGTTTAAACGTTCTTTTCTGCTGTGTAGAGACATTAAAGTTGTATCCTTTAACCTGAAAAAGACTTTAAAGTTGTAAAGTTTTAAAAAAACACATACAAAACATGATGCTAAGTGTGTATCACACGCTGTTCCAACATTATGCCTTGATGTTCTTGCAGGAACTGCAATTTACAGGAGGAAAAAGGTGTTTTTGTAGTTATCTGGCGTTACGTGACAGTGTTGGTCAGATACTTCCACCTCTTCAGAGTTAAAGTTTGATATATGGGAAAAAAAAAGCTCCCGGACGGGAGCGTAAGCCAGTGACTTCGGCGTCAAATGAGGGTCTAACAAGTGGAGCTGCGGGTTAATTCTGGGTGATCTGACTGCGATGCTTATCAGCCTGCTGCTGGTGAACAACGGAAGACTGACCATTATTCGCCTTCTCATGTACAGCTGCGGCCTTCTCATGCTCGCTCATTTCAGAAAATGACTTTGCTGTTTCGTTGGTAGCTCCGGGTTTAGCTTTCATCATTTTTTTATGCATTTCAGCCATGTCCTGGTGGGCAGCAGAATTGCTGTTTTGCATCATGTCATGGGACATTGCGGCCTGATCGTGACTGCTCATATCCATCATTGTCATGCTGTCTCCCTGAATTGCACTTTTTTCAGCAGATGACTGCATCTGGTGGGCAGGTGCCTGTGCATTATTTACCTGGTCATGCATGTTCATTGTCTCTGCAGCCATGGCAGATGAAGCGGCAGCCATAATGGCAACAAATGATACGAGAATCTTTTTCATGGTTGGGTCTCCGGTGTTTACATACCCAAACAATCAATGGCTTATAACAGAGAAAGCAGTTGATCTCAGGGCGGGTTAATCATCACTCCAGGAACCAGGTGATTGTGTTATCACGCTGCTCCTGATTTATGAATAATTATAAAAAACCGCCTCTGTTTATCGCGTGACTGAATGATGACAATTTTGTCACCTTCCAGGTTTCTCCTGAACAACGGGATTAATCCATTAACAGGCGCACTTTGAACACAATTTCACGCCCCTGCTGTTCTGCTGACAGCTCGCCGCCGTGAGCATGAATGATCGACCTTGTAATTGATAATCCCAGCCCCGCGCCTTCCGTGTTGTAGAACCTTGATGAGTCTGCGCGATAGAACCGGTCAAACAAACGTTCCAGATTAGCGGGAACCTGGCCGGACATCGTATTCGTAATCATCACGTTCACACAGTCACTGTCACGCTCAAGGTGTATCGCTGTACAGGTGTTATCGGGAGAATACTTGATTGCATTGGAAAGCAGGTTACTGAAAGCACGTCGGAGCATATCGCTGTCTCCGGCAACAACGCCCTCTCCTTCAACCGTGATTGTCTTTCCTGTTTCGTCTGCCAGGGGCTCGAACAACTCACGTAATTCATTCAGTTCGGCTGCCAGATCCACATCATGTTTATCCAGCCGCAGCAGACCATGCTCTGAACGTGCCAGAAAAAGCATGTCACTGGTCATTCGTGACAACCTTTTCAGTTCTTCCAGGTTAGCGAATAAAATTTCGCGGTAATGCGAAACATCCCTTTCCTTAGCCAGTGCAAACTGCGTCTGCATCATCAGATTACTGACTGGTGTGCGCAGCTCATGCGCGATGTCAGACGAGAAATCTGACAGTTTCCGGAATGCCCCCTCCAGGCGATCAAACATATTATTGAACTCCTGCATGGTCTCAGAGATTTCCGGCGGAGCCAGATCGGGATTTAGACGCTGATCCAGGCTGTGTACGGTCATGGAGGAAGCCAGACTGGTCATTTCCCGTAGCGGTTTCAGACCAATACGTGTGGTCAGCCAGCCCAGAAAAACAGAAATAAAGACCAGACCGATATTGAACCAGAACAGCCAGGTACTGAGTTTGTCCATAAACAGGGTGTGATACCCAGTATCCGTGGCAACCGTAATGATGACATGTTTGCTTTTACCCTGTTCCGGCGTCACGGCAACCCGCCGCGAGATACTGCGGTACACGGTGTTATTTTCTTCCGTCTGGATCATATAGTCGAGAATATCACCCGACTTATTAAGCAGGACCGCTGGAACAACAGAATTTTTGGCATAGAGTTCAACAATTTTTTCATTTTCCATGTTTTTTATAGAAATGAATAAGCCATTGTGCCCCACCATCGCATCGTTTATTTTTTCTGATAATGACTTAATATCCGTTTTGTTCCTGAACGTCTCTGTTTTAAGAAACTCTTCGGTGAGCTGAAGTTTACCTGTCAGAAAATCGCGGTCCTGATTATCGAAATAGCCATTAAGGGTGCTAATCAGGATAAAACTTGATAACCACCATACCGTAAGCATCACCGCAGAAAAAATCAGGCTCAGGCGTGTGGTCAGGGAAATTTTGAACCTCACTCTTCTCTGATCTCCAGGACATATCCGGCACCGCGAACGGTATGGATCAGTTTTGGCTCAAAGTCATCATCAATTTTACTTCTCAGACGTCTCACGGCGACATCAATCACATTCGTATCACTGTCAAAATTCATGTTCCAGACCAGGGACGAGATAAGACTCCTGGGTAACACTTCTCCGGTGCGTTGCAGCAGCAACTCAAGCAGAACGTATTCTTTACCGGTGAGATGGATCTTCTTCCCCGAACGGATCACGGTCCGGCGCACCATATCAACGGTCATATCGGCGATGGTGCAGACTGTTGCGGCCTGCGAGCGTGCCCGGCGCAGTAGGGTTCTTACACGTGCAACCAGCTCCGTAAAATCAAAGGGCTTAATCAGGTAGTCATCTGCGCCAAGCTCCAGTCCTTTCACTTTGTCCCGCACGTTGTCCTTTGCGGTTAAAAACAGGACCGGTTCTTCGTGCCCGGACTCCCTCAGTGCGCTGATGATTTGCCACCCGTCGAGGAAAGGCAGCATCACGTCCAGTATTATCAAATCATACTGTCCCTTCGACGCGGCCCCGAGACCATCGCGGCCATTATTAAAGAGATCGGCCTGATAGCCTTCCTCAACCAGTCCCTGCTGCAGGTAACGACCTGTTTTTTGTTCGTCTTCAACGATTAAAATACGCTGCATGGTCAACTCGCTGATATGAAAGTAAAAATCTCACGCATGAGCTTTGGCTGTCCCCTAGCTGACCTGAGACGGAGCAAGCATTCCGAGCCACGCTACGGCGCCCAGAATGATAATCGCAACAACGAATTCTGTCAGGATGCTGTTTCGCATCAGGGCAACGCTGCGATCATAATTCCCTTCCCTGACCATAACTTCAAGCCGGGGACCCAGGTGAAACCGGTTTGCTGCAGCCAGAAGAAGCATCAGAACAAACAGAGCCGTCTTGGCAAGCAATATCCTCCCCCAGGAACTGTTGAATAAGGGAGTTAAGTTACCCTCAGCAATATACAGATAGTTGACCAGCGCACTCAGGATCAGGGCTACAACAATCACCGTTCCTGCCGTGGCAAATTTTGCCAGGGAGTCAGATATCACAATGACGCTCTGTGCATTATGCTCGTTTCTGCGCATCAGCAGGATAGCAAATGCAACCAGAGCACCTGTCCAGGCACCTGCAGCGCCGAGATGGGTCAGATCGCTCAGTAAATGGAGATAGTAATGCAGACCGTCATGCATAACGGCGTGTCCTCCCCAGGCAAGTGTAGCCAGCGCCACGCCCCCACTCATCGTCATCAGCAGGCAGGACAATACTCTCTTATTAGTGTAAAGGAACAAAGCACCGAGTGTGGTAAACAGGGCACAGAGCCTGACAATCCAGCTAATACCCACATCAGTTTCTTCTATCACCATCTCGATAACATGGATGGATAATTCTCTGAGGTCAGTTACTCCACTCATGGCATTAGATACCAGGAGCATATTAATGCCAGTAAGAATGATGCCTGTAACAACAGCAAAAGTTATAAACGACCTGAAATTAGTCAGGTTATAGGTTTCATGTCTGACACCGCTTATTCCATATATCTGAAAAAATGGCAATCCAAATATTACCATCAAATCCAGATAAAGAAGAAAACGAATAACAATCATAATCAGGTCGTTCATAATATTACTTCACTGTAAAGGTGTAATTACCGGTAATAGGGTGCGTATCTGAAGAAACCGCGCGCCAGTCAACACGATAAGTGCCAGCGGGTAAAGGCTCTCGCGGAATAATGACCATCGATTTAGGGTCAGCGCCTGGCGCCACTTTTGCCGCGACCGGCATCGGAGAATGTGATGACATGCCTTTCATACCCGTCATCGTTAATTTTGCACCTGAGAATTTCACGGTCAGATTTTCCGAGAAATTAAGCTGAATCTTTTCCGGGGCCGCTACGGCTGAATCAGCCTGTGGCACAGAGCTTTTTAATTCCGGATGGGCCATAGCAGAGAAAGCAACGCCCATAACGAGGCCACCTGTAAGAATGGCTTTATTTAAAATCGACATTTTATTTACCTGTTTAGTTGAGTGTTTTATATCAGTGCGTTAAAACCAGATTCTGGCTCCCGCCAGGAATACTACCTGATGGTCTTTCTCACCTTCTCTTTTCGCCATATCGGATGTTTTCCCGTAAAGTTGATTCCAGGAAACGCCTATATAGGGTGCAAACTCACGGCGTATTTCATAGCGCAGCCGGAGCCCCAGCTCTGTGTCAGTCAGTCCCCTGCCGCGACCCCGCGATTCATCATCCTGACTGTAGAAATTCACCTCATAGGATGGCTGGAGTATGAGCCGGTTAGTCAGTAAAACGTCGTATTCTCCTCCCAGACGAAGGGCTGCTTTTCCGCCATTACTGACAAAACCCGTAATTTCAGACTCAAAATTATAGAGTGCCAGCCCCTGAAAACCGACAGCAGCCCAGGTCCGGGCAGAAGCAGGTCTGAAATCCTGCCTGACACCCGCAACCAAATCCCACCATGGGCCAACCGCATGTCCCCAGAGTAACTGCGCTTCAGCCGCCTCCGTTTCCCCATTGCTTCGTTCACCTTCACTCTTTAGCCAAATCCGATCTGTGTCGCCTCCAATCCAGCTGTTAACACTCCAGCTGAAATTGTTGGTGTTATCCGACCGTTGCCATTCCAGTTGATCCAGCAGAACCAGATAATTAATCGCACTGTCGTGAATCGCATGCCCCTGTAAATTGCCGAATGCAGCCTTCCGGTCGGCATCGGTAACAGGCGGAATTGGCGTTCTGCTCTCAGTTACAATGGGCTCCATTGACGTCATCTCAGTGAAATTCTCATCTGCTGGCATCTGCATGGCAGACATGTCGTGCCCGGCGTGGGGATCTGCAGAGACGGAGCCCGCCGCAATAGAAAGCTGTGAGGTAAACAAACCGGCGACCAGAACAGGTATGGCCTTCAAATTTCTCTTCATTCGCATCATTCCTCCACCCGGACTTCACGAAACATTCCCATTTCCATGTGATAGAGCAAATGGCAGTGATACGCCCAGCGGCCAAGCGCATCTGCTGTCACTCTGTAACTGCGTTTTGTACCAGGGGGAACATCTATTGTGTGTTTACGAACCATGAAATTACCGTTTTCATCTTCCAGATCGCTCCACATACCATGCAGGTGAATGGGGTGAGTCATCATGGTATCGTTGATCAGCGTGATCCTGAGCCGCTCACCGTATTTCAGCAGCACCGGTGCGGCATCTGAAAACTTGATTCCGTTAAATGACCAGGCAAACTTTTCCATGTGGCCGGTTAAATGCAGTTCTATGGTACGGCCAGGTTCACGTCCGTCAGGATCCTCAAAGCGGCTTTTCAAATCCGCGTACGTGAGAACCTTTCTTCCGTTATTTCGAAGACCAATACCCGGATCATTTAACTTCGGAGAGACGCTCATCGCCTGCATATCAACCAGTGGGTTATCCGTTTCTGACGCAGGATGACTTTGCATACCCGGCATTCCGGCCATCCGGGAATGATCCATACCGGCCATGCTGCTGTGATCCATGGGCGCGGAGGATGTCCCGCTATCCGGAAGGTCAGCACCGTCCATAGACATCATCTCTCCGCTGTTATCCATGCCTCCCATCTGGCTGTGGTCCATTCCTGCCATATCATGTCCCATTCCCCCCATACCCATATCTTCCATGGTCAACAGAGGACGGGGATCGAGGGGGGGAACGGCAGCACTTAACCCCTCTCTCGTGGCCAGTGTCCCTCGAGCGTAACCGGTCCTGTCCATGGATTGTGCGAAGATGGTATAGGCCTCACCCTGAGGCTCCACAATGACATCATAGGTTTCGGCAACGGCAATCCTGAATTCGTCAACGGTAACCGGGTTTACATACTGGCCATCTGCAGCCACGACCGTCATTTTCAGCCCGGGGATACGGATATCGAAATAGGTCATTGCCGAGCCGTTGATAAACCGTAAGCGTATCTTTTCACCGGGACGGAACAGTCCGGTCCAGTTTTTCAGCGGGGCCTGCCCGTTCATGAGATAGGTGTAGGTGTAGCCACTGACATCCGCGAGGTCAGTCGGATTCATTTTCATTTCAGCCCACATTTTCCGATCGGCAATGGTGGCTGACAGCCCCCTGGTATTCACGTCGCGGAAAAAAGAGCCAACGGTTGGTTTATTGAAATTGTAGTAATCCGACTGTTTTTTTAATTTTTTCAGCAGGCTGTGAGGATTTTCATCGGTCCAGTCAGACAACATGACCACATGCTCACGATCGTAAGTAAACGGTTCTGGCTCCCCGGCATCGATGATAATGGCACCGTATACCCCCTCCTGTTCCTGCAGACCGGAATGGCTGTGGTACCAGTAAGTCCCGTTCTGCTTAACCTTAAAGGTGTAAACGTAGGTATCATCAGGCTCTATGCCCATAAAACTCAGCCCCGGAACACCATCCATATTGGCCGGAAGAATAATGCCGTGCCAGTGAATGGACGTCTGTTCATTAAGACGGTTTTTGACCTTCAGGGTAATGGTGTCACCTTCTTTCCAGCGAAGAACGGGCCCCGGCAGGCCTCCATTGATTGTTTTGGCCTGACGCTCACTGCCCGTGATATTGACGGCCGTTTCACCAATGGTCAGGTCAAACTGAGTACCCTGCAGGGATGCGGCAACTGGCAGGCTCAGACTGGAACGCGCATTGAAACTCCATACGCCAAGACTTCCGGCTACGCCAGAGAGGGTTAACCCCTTCAGGAAAGTTCGTCGAGACGTTTTCAACAGCATGCGCATTCCCTTATTTAAAGTATGGTTACTGACAGAATTCGAGAACCGATTTAAATTAAATTACTGGTTCATCCACTTACAATGAAATGAATCTAGCACACCTTAAGAAACAAATTCATTACAATCGTGTAATGTACATAGCTGTATTACATTTACGTCATCTTCCCCACAGGTTGATTATTTTTATATATGATCATAAGGACATCTTTTATGTACCTCAGAAGGTAATTACACATGAATATATTAATCACGACCACTGCGTTTACAGCTTTATTTTGTGGGGCAGCTTTTGCTCAGTCCAGTGATATTGCCCATGAAGCACATCGATTTGTTAATAATGCCTCAGCCGTCAGTCATGTGAATTCCTCGACGCATGAAAACTTACCGGACAGGGTTAATAAAAACAACACGCCCTCATTCTCTGAAATGAATGAACATGAAAGGGCCATTGTTGCTCATTCATTTATGAACAACAGCGCGTCCTATGCGCATCAGAAAATGATTGAGGAACATAAAAAAATGCTGTCCGGCAGTGATGCAAATTCAAAGACCTCGTCTTCTTCTTTTAACGAACTGAATGCCGGAGAAAAAGCCGCTCTCGTGCATGAGCAGGTCAATAATGCCGGTGCGGAAGCACATCAGACGCAGGCAAGAAAGCTTCGCGGGCTGTATTCGACCAGGTAACTGCAGGCGGGTTAGTGCTTAGCGTCAGGTGCGCAGCAGGGCTTTACTGACGGGTTACGTAGCAGGACATGAGCCCCATATTGCTCTGCCGTAACCTGTTTCAGTCCCGTTAATCATCACCGTCGGGCTGGTCATACAGTTCCCAGAGCTTCAGGAGCAAACGGGAAACAAGATATGTTACAAAAATGACGACCATCAACGGTGCTCCCGATTAACTGACAGATGACACGCCTCCTGAAAACCCCTAGCATACGCCGCAGTGTTCATGCTAACGGCGAATTCCAGTAAATGTATTCTACCGATGTCGTAAAAGAAAATGCCTACCTTTCAGCCACCCGCTCGGGGCTGGAATCGAACGAGATCGCTACTCTTCAGCGCTCCTTGCCTTCCCGGTTTAATCTGCGGCATTTGAAAAAAAATGAATCATTAAAACTCGTACTGCAAAAGAAAGCGGGAAAATCACGTGTCGTGGCCTATAAATTTACGTCCGGTTCATTTAATTACACGGCGTATCGTATATCAGATAAAAAGTTCTATAACCTTTCCGATACTTCCGGGAAAGGCAGTCTCGATTATCCGTTACCGGCCACAGCAAGACTCAGTTCGCCTTTCAATCCTGCAAGACTTAACCCGGTATCGGGAAAAGTGAGTCCCCATAATGGCATTGATTATTCCATGCCCATGAACACGAAAATAGTCAGCGTCATCGACGGAAAAATCACCCGGGCCGAACACAACAGTACCATGGGATATTTTGTTGAAGTAACGGGAAAAGCCGGTGTTAAAACTCGCTATCTCCACCTCAATAAAATACTCGTTACTAAAGGGGCCAGGGTTACACGGGGAGGTGCTATTGCGTTATCCGGTAACAGCGGACGTTCATCCGGTCCTCATCTGCATTACGAGCTGGTCATCAATAACAACCCTGTTAACTCTCTGGCGTTCCGGGCAGCGGCACCCGCTGATAACAAACTCGAACAGCATGCCTTTGCGCATGCCAGAGACTACGAACGATACCTGGACTGATAACGGGACCGCGACGCGGCCCCGTCTGCCGGATTAATTTTTTTTATCGTTTTCACTTCCGTGATGTTGATGATCTCCATGCCCTCCGTGGCCGTGGAAAAGATGCATTAGCGGGCAGACCAGCAATAACAGATATGGCCAGTAACCTGCCACATGTGACCAGTGTTCGCGCAGGAGGGCAAATGCCGCGATCGCGGCGACAGCAATAAGCGCATAGGTGGTACTTTTCATACTGGACTCCTTCTGTTCGTAACTGACCCTTCACTCAGTGTTATTTCCCGAGCCTGACACTTTTCAGACGCAACGCATTCACAATGACGCTGACGGAGGAAAGAGCCATGGCCGCCGCCGCAATAACTGGCGACAGCAGTATTCCATACACAGGATAAAGCAGACCTGCAGCCACAGGCACGCCAAGTGCGTTGTAGATAAATGCAAAAAACAGATTCTGACGGATATTTTTCATGGTGATCTCTGACAGATGACGGGCCCTGTTCAGTATCATCAAGTCGCCTTTGAGAAGGGTGACTCCGGCACTTTCAATTGCCACATCTGTACCCGTTCCCATGGCTATACCGACGTCAGCCGCTGCCAGCGCCGGGGCATCATTCACACCGTCTCCGGCCATCGCAACCACATGGCCAGACTCTTTCAGTCGGGTTATCACTGCTTTTTTGCCATCCGGCAGAATTCCGGCTTCAACCTCATCTATTCCCAGTTTCCGTGCGACTGCTTCAGCAGTAAGCTGGTTATCCCCGGTGAGCATAACGATGCGGATCCCCGCCTGACGCAAAGCTTTAAGCGCATCCGGCGTGGTTGTTTTCACGGGATCCGAGATAGCTATCAGGCCTGCAAGGTCCCCGTCTGTGGCCACATAGATAACGGTAGCGCCTTCCATCCGCAACGTATCCGCAACGGCCTTTTGATTATCAATAACTATACTGTTTTCCTGCATAGCCAGTTCATTACCAATAACAACCCGTTGACCTTCGACATCGCCTGAGACACCTTTACCCGACGGTGCATCGAAATGAGTGACTGCGGGTATTGCGATCCCCTTTTCCTGTGCTGCTTTAACTACTGCCATACCCAGCGGATGCTGCGAGCCTTTTTCCACTGCGGCTGTTACACGCAAAAGAGATGTTTCCCCACCCGGATTGAGACTGATAATCCCTGTCACCGTAGGCGAACCTTCCGTGAGCGTGCCTGTTTTGTCGACAACCAGCGTGTCCACTTTTTCAAGACGCTCAAGGGCTTCGGCATTCCTGATTAACACCCCGGCCTGGGCTCCTTTGCCCACCCCCACCATTATCGACATCGGCGTGGCCAGCCCCAGCGCGCAGGGACAGGCAATAATCAGGACCGACACAGCCGCAATGAGACCGTGCGCCATCCTGGGCTCGGGCCCCCAGACAGACCAGATCACGAAAGCAACAACCGCGATAAGTATCACCAGAGGAACAAACCAGCCTGAAACGCTGTCAGCCATTCTCTGGATGGGGGCACGCGAACGCTGTGCATCAGCGACCATCTGAACAATTCGTGAGAGCATTGTTTCATCACCGACTTTCTCTGCACGGATGATGAGACTCCCTGTCTGATTAATGGTCCCCCCGATGACAGGGTCACCCTCCGTTTTGGTAACCGGCATAGATTCCCCGGTCACCATCGATTCATCAACGGTTGTTTTGCCTTCGATCACGATACCGTCGACCGGAATACTCTCTCCAGATCTGATGCGGAGCTTATCGCCAGGCAGGACATCTTCCGCATTAATATCCGTTTCATGACCGTCATGATCCAGCCGTCTGGCGGTTTTGGGGGCAAGGTTCAGAAGCGCAGTAATGGCGCCTGAGGTTTGTTCCCGTGCCCGCAGCTCAAGAACCTGTCCCAGCAGAACAAGCACCGTAATAACTGCTGCGGCTTCAAAATAAACGGCCACCAGGCCATCCATGTTTCTGAACGATGCAGGAAACCAGGAGGGGAAGACGGTTGCAATGACGCTGTAAACCCAGGCTACGCCGGTCCCCATTGCAACAAGGGTAAACATATTCAGGGAGCGGTTACGTAACGACATTCCGGCCCGGGCGAAGAATGGCCAGCCACACCACAACACGACAGGGGAGGCCAGAAGCAGCTGCAGCCATGTGTTGTACTGTGGCGGTACTGTATTCCTCAACTCGGGAAACAGATGAGATCCCATTTCGAGTACCAGAACCGGAAACGCCAGCAACAACCCCAGCCAGAAGCGTCTTGTCATGTCGTGAAGTTCATCACTCGGCCCCGTGGATGCCGTAGCTACGAGCGGCTCCAGTGCCATTCCACAGACAGGACAGCTTCCGGGACCACTGCGGCGTATCTCCGGGTGCATCGGACATGTCCACACACCTTCAGAATTCTCTTTTTCCGCCTGGTGGTGAGGCTGTTTTATCTGATCAGGGCTGACTTCGTGATGATCGTGGTGATGGTGATGGGAATGTTCACTGGCATCTTCGGTAAGATAACGATCGGGATGGGCTTTAAATTTACTCTCACAGCTGGCGGAGCAGAAATAAAGTTGATGGTCCTGGTATCGAATGCTGCTGTGCGCCCTGTCGGGCAGGATGGCCATCCCGCACACGGGATCTCTCACCTTATGCAATACGTGGCCCTCGTCCGGGGATAATGTCTGCTCAGAAGCAGTCTGGTTGTTGTGTTGCACTGCATTGTCATTTTTCACAGTAACTCTCCTTATGCATACCGAAGCATCTTCTGTCTTCAGGGTATGTCATGGATGCGATTACCACGAATATCGCCGGCACAGGAGTGCCTGCTACCGGCGTCCCGTTATCAGCCGTTCCGCTGACTATTCGATTCGCTGGAAGACTTTTTTACTTCCATCCGGTGAGAATGCGATAACATCGTAAGCCTCTTTTCGGGCTCCCATCTCCATTCCAGGACTTCCTGCTGGCATACCGGGGGTGGCGAGACCGTATATACCTGAACCAGACTGCATTGCCTTATGTATCGTTGTCGCAGGCACATGGCCTTCAATGATCAAATTACCGGCAACCGCGGAATGACAACTTCGCAGTCCTGCAGGAATAGCATGCTTTTCTTTCAGGGCTGACAGCGCCTGATCATTCATGACGTGAGTTCGTACTTCAAACCCGTCTTTTTCCATCGCCTTGCCCCACAGGGAACAACAGCCACAGTTTTCAGATTTGTACATATCAATCACTTTTTCACTCGCCATCGCGGGCAGTGAAAGGCCGAGAGCCAGCGCCATCAGAACCACTTTTTTCATACTCACCTCTGTATATTATCGATTTAAACCCTGACGTCAGGGTGAATCAGTAAAGAAGGACACCCACAGGGGGTGCCCTTTCAGGTTCAGGACACGCTTTTTTTATGTCTGCGCAGCCAGATTAATTTGTAGGCGGCAGGAATAATGAACAGGGACAGCAGCGGAGCCGTGATCATCCCACCAATCATGGGTGCCGCGATACGGCTCATGACTTCTGAACCTGCACCGGTTCCCCAGAGTATTGGCAGCAGACCCGCAATGATCACCGCCACGGTCATGGCTTTCGGCCGGACACGCAGTACGGCACCATGATAGAGGGCTTCATCAAGGCCTTCCGGTGTGAACGTCTCTTTACGGGACAATTCCGGGTGCGCTTCAATGGCATGACGCAGATACATCAGCATGACCACGCCAAACTCTGCTGCCACCCCGGCCAGAGCGATAAACCCCGTTCCGGTTGCGACAGACATATGGAAGCCCTGCCAGTACAGGAACCATATCCCGCCAACCAGGGCGAACGGCAGGCTCATCAGGATCAGCAGGGCTTCATCAACCCGGCGGAATGCCAGATACAACAGGATGAAGATGATCATCACCGTCATCGGCACCATCAGCTTCAGTTTCTTGTTGGCATGCTCAAGCAGTTCAAACTGTCCGGAGAATGACACGCTGGTACCCGGTCTCAGTTTCACTTTCTGACTGATCGCCGTTTTAATGTCATTAACCACCGACACCATATCCCTGCCGCGCGCGTCAATGTAAATCCAGCTGGCTGGACGGGCATTTTCCGTTTTCAGCATAGTCGGCCCGGAAACGACCTTAATATCCGCAACATCGCCCAGCGTGATCTGCTGCTTCATCGGGGTCAGGATCGGCATCTGTTTCAGGGCCTGCGGGCTGTTCCGGTAATCCTGCGGATAGCGGATATTAATCGGGTACCGGGCCACGCCTTCAACCGTTTCCCCTACCGTCGCGCCGCCGATGGCTGATGAGATGAACAGCTGCACATCGCCCACCGTCATTCCGTAGCGGGAGGCTTTTTCCCGGTTGATATCCACATCAATGTAGCGCCCGCCTTCCAGTCGCTCTGCGAGAGCAGACACTACGCCGGGTACGGTTTTGGCGACCGCTTCGATACTCTGCGCCGTTGCATCGATATCGGACAGAACCGTTCCGGACACCTTGATACCTATCGGGCTTTTGATCCCGGTTGAGAGCATATCAATACGGTTACGGATTGGCGGCACCCAGAGGTTTGCCAGCCCCGGTAAACGGACGGTCCTGTCGAGTTCTTCAATAATCTTGTCAATCGTCATGCCTGGACGCCACTGATCCTCAGGTTTGAGCTGGATCGTGGTTTCAACCATTTCGAGCGGTGCGGAATCCGTGGCGGTCTCTGCTTTACCGGTCTTGCCAAATACAGAGGCCACTTCAGGAACGCTTTTGATTAACTTGTCCGTCGTCTGCAGGAGCGCTGCAGCTTCAGCCGGAGAGACACCCGGCAGGGTCGACGGCATATACAACAGGTCGCCCTCGTTAATCTTCGGCAGAAACTCACCGCCCACCTGGCTCAGCGGCCAGATAACGGTGAAAATGGACAAGGCCGCAACCAGCAGGGTTGTTTTTGGCCAGTGGAGAACCCGCAACAGCAATGGATGATACGCTTTGATCAGTACCCGGTTCAGGGGGTTACTGGTCTCTGCAGGAATTTTCCCCCGGATCCAGAATCCCATCAGAATCGGAATGACGATGATGGCCAGCGCGGCCGCGCCCGCCATGGAGTACGTTTTCGTGAATGCCAGCGGGCCAAACAGACGTCCTTCCTGACCTTCCAGGGTAAAGATAGGAATAAAGGACAGGGTGATGATCAGCAGGCTGATAAACAGTGCGGGTCCCACTTCAACGGAGGCATCGGTAATCACCTTCCAGCGGGTGGCGTTGTCAATCTGCTCACCCGGATGCTGATGATCCCACTCCTCAAGCCGCTTATGCGCATTCTCAATCATCACAATGGCGGCATCCACCATCGCACCGACGGCAATCGCTATCCCTCCCAGCGACATGATATTGGCGTTCAGTCCCTGGAAGTGCATGACGATAAAGGCGATACACAGACCAAGCGGCAGAGAGATAATCGCCACCAGGGCAGAACGTACGTGCCACAGGAACAGGGCACAGACGATGGCCACCACGATAAACTCTTCCAGAAGTTTGGAACTGAGGTTATCAATCGCCCGGTCGATGAGCTGGCTGCGATCGTAGGTGGTCACGATTTCAACGCCTTCCGGCAGGCTGGCCTTCAGCGTCTCAAGTTTATCCCTCACTGCCGTGATAACGTCGCGTGCATTTTTACCCGACCGCAGGATCACCACGCCGCCAGCGACTTCGCCCTGGCCGTTCAGCTCGGCAATACCACGCCGCATTTCAGGCCCGGTCTGCACGCGGGCAACATCCCGCAGATAAACCGGCACGCCGTTCTCGCCTGTTTTCAGGACGATGTTATTAAAATCATCAATGCTCTGAAGATAACCGCTGGCACGGACCATATACTCAGCTTCGGCCATTTCAACGGATGAGCCACCGGCCTCCTGGTTAGACGATTCAAGGGCCTGTTTCACTTCGGGCAGGCTGATACCATACTGAGACAATTTTACCGGATTGACCTGAATCTGGTACTGTTTCACCACGCCGCCAACCGAAGCGACCTCAGCCACGTTCGGGATGGTTTTCAGCTCAAATTTCAGGAACCAGTCCTGCAGAGAACGCAGTTCTGAAAGGTCGTGTTTTCCGCTGCGATCGACAAGGGCATATTCAAATATCCAGCCCACCCCCGTGGCGTCCGGACCGATTTCAGAACTCACACCGGCGGGCAGTTTTCCCTGTACCTGGTTCAGGTACTCCAGCACGCGGGAACGGGCCCAGTACAGATCGGTGCCGTCTTCAAAAATGACATACACATACGAATCACCGAACTGTGAAAAACCACGCACGGTTTTTGCGCCAGGCACGGACAGCATGGTGGTGGTAAGTGGATAGGTGACCTGGTTTTCTACAATCTGCGGGGCCTGGCCGGGATAGCTGGTTTTGATAATGACCTGCACATCTGACAGGTCAGGCAAGGCATCGACAGGCGTGTTAATAATCGTCCATGTGCCCCAGATGCTGAGAAACAGGGCCCCCATCATGACCAGGAAACGGTTGGCGACAGAGCGCCGGATAATCCATTCAATCATCGTCGTCTCCTCAGTGCCCTGAATGCATATTTACAGGCTGGTCAGACATTGCTGGCATACTGCTTTCTGTTTTTTCAGGGTGGCGCATACGTTCCAGTGCGCCCGTAATATTGGCTTCAGAGTCAATGAGGAACAGGCCACTGACCACCACGGTATCGCCTTCATTCAGGCCGGAGCCGATGCCGGACTGTTGCTGTGACTCATGCAGAACGTGGATCTGTTTCGGCACAAACTTGCCTTCATCATCAACAGTAATCACGCGCTGTTCTTTGCCGGTATCGATAACGGCCTGGCTTGGTATCAGCAGCATCTCCTGGCTTCTGGTATTCAGTTTCAGATAGGCATTCATGCCCGGCTTGAGAAACTCATCCTTATTAGAAACCTGGAGACGGACCTGAAGCGTACGGGTTGTCTGATCCACGCTGGGAAGAATATTCCATTTTTCGACATGGAATGTTTTATCCGGATAAGCCGGTACCGAAATTTCAAACTGCGACGTATCTTTCAGCAGATAGGCGATAGATTCTGGCACTGCAGCGCTGATCCAGACCGGGTCCATTCCCTGAATCTGAGCCACCACCTTATCTTTCGAAATATTCATGCCGGTGCGCAGGTCAAATGCAGTAATGACACCATCAATAGGTGCTTTAATGGTAAAACGGGTCTGAATGCTCCGGGTAGAACGCAGTCTCTGAATATCCTCTTCCGGCATACCTGCCAGGCGAAGCCGTTCCAGAACGCCTTTAATTTGCGTGGAAGTACCACCGGTGCTGGATAACAGAAGGAATTCACTCTGTGCTTCCACCCAGTCCGGAATGGTAATATCGATAAGTGGCGTCCCCTTCTTCACATGATCGCCAATCGTCATGGGGTAGACTTTTTCGACAAACCCGTCAGAACGCGCCTGCACAATAACAAACTGATACTCGTTATAGCTGACATTAGCCGGGATTGTCTGAGAATAATTCAGCATTCCTCGCGTGACTTTTTGCGTTTTTAATCCCAGATTCTGAACCTGGGTTGGGTCGATACGGATCCCGCCACTGCTTTTATCGCCACTGTCATCAGCATATTTTGGCACCAGGTCCATATCCATAAAGGGCGATTTTCCGGGTTTATCAAATTTGGTATCCGGTTTCATTGGGTCATACCAGAAAAGCACCTTTCGTTCCGGTGCCTTTTGTTCTGTTTTTTCTGTCTTTTGTGCTGAGTTTACATACTGCCAGGCAGTAACCGATATCAGCCCCCCTGCTATGAGGCTGCTGATAATTATTGCAGCATATTTTATCTTTAAAGAAGCCATACAATTTTCCGCTAAAAAATCAAAACACCTGGCATATGCGCCTGACGGTTAACTCACACATATACCTATGTGAATGTACAGGCGCACAGGATGTAATCGCTCCGGACAGCCAATCAGGACTGCGTCACGTTAATGCTTTTGAGTAAGGAGATATTGCCCTGCTGAATAAACGAGAAATCGACATGGTTGCCTGTTTTCAGGGCATTAATAGCATCGTCTGCATTAACAAAAGTAAAGCGCATGGTCATTGCAGGCCAGCCCACCGCTGGAATTGCTTCATGCGAAATGGTGATTTTCTTAGTATTCATATCAATGTCTTTAACGACACCGGTGCCCTTGATAACTTGCTGTACCGAAGCATCACTGGCAGTATTCATATCGCCATGCTGATGTGTTTCAGCATGAAGACCGGCAGAAAACATGACAGAGAAGGCACCAAATAAAACGGCTTTAAGTGAATTACGCATTTTAATTTCCTGATTAATTAAATAAATTTACTCTACCCAACCGCCACCCAGCGCGGTAAACAGATTAATTTCGTTAACCTGCCGGGAATAGGTAAGATCGAGAATGGTTTGCTGGGTAGCGAAGAGGGAACGTTCTGCATCCAGCACTTCGATGTAACTGACAGCACCACTTGCATACAATCCTCTGGCACGCTGGAGAGTTATCTGAAGTGAATCAAGATAACGCTGCTGTGACTCAAGTTGCTGGCTAAGGCTGTCGCGCAGCGCAAGCGTGTCGGAAACATCCTTAAAGGCTGACTGAATTTTTTGTTCGTAATTAACCACCGACTGTTGCTGGCGAATTTCAGCCAGCTTCAGATTGGCTTTATTCCTGCCAGCATTAAATATAGGAATTTCAATTTTAGGGATAAAATTCCACATTCCACTTCCTGACGTAAACAGGCTGGACAGCTCCGTACTGCTTGCGGAAAGACCACTGGTCAGGGTAATTGAGGGGAAAAAGGCCGCTCGCGCTGCGCCAATATTGGCATCAGCCGCTTTCAGCTGATATTCCGCTTCCATAATATCCGGTCGCTGCAGCAAAATTTGTGAAGACAGATTTGGTGGCAATTTTACTGGGGCTATCTCCCCGCCTTTCATCCCTTTTTCTGACGGAAGTGCGCGGTACGTTCCCAGCACCAGTTGCAGGGCATTGTTTGCCTGAGCCAGATCGCCTTCTCGTTTGGCTATTTCGGCGCGGGTACTTTCGATTTGTCCTCGCGCCTGTTCAAGTGCCAGAACGTTCGTACTCCCGGTCACGAGCTGCTGCTCAACGAAAGCATAGGACTGTTGATAATTTTTCAGCGTTTCCCGCGCAATACGAAGTTGTTCGTACGCCAGTTGCTGGCTGAAATAGCTTTGTGAAACGTTGGATACCAGCAGGATGTGTACGGCCCGACGGGCTTCTTCGCTGGCAAAGTAGTTCTGGCGATCAGCATCACTCATGTTCTTAAGTTTGCCGAAAAAATCGAGCTCATAGCTGAGCTCCAGTCTCGCGTCGTACTCCTGTGTGGTCGGCTTGTCACCTTTCAGACCACCGCTGTATGTTATCCCGGATGAGGCATTCAGCTGGGGATAACGATCTGCATCCGTGACGTTGAACTGGGCTCGGGCCTCTTCAACCTTCAGGGCAGCCATTCTCAAATCACGGTTATTAGTCAGAGCTTCACCGATCAACCGGGTAACCTGGGGATCGACAAAAAAGTTACGCCAGCCCGTATCCTGATAGCCATTTACCGCTGGCGTCAGGCTGTTATGGGACAGTGAAAACTGCTGGGGTACCGGTGCTGCGGGCCGCTGATATTCAGGCGCAAGCGACACGCAGCCTGCCAGGATGAATATCGTGCTAATGCTGAGTAATTTTAATTTGAACATAACGCTTCTCGTCCAGGCAGACCTGGTAAATGGTTCAAATGAAGTCCAGAGTATTGATAGGGGTACTTTACCTAACGCTCTCTGTTTGCCGGGTGACAGGATAATGACAATGTTGTCATTTTTGCTGTAATCCGTTGATAACGATCGTGGGCGCAATAGAATGACATTAGCAGCCAGCCGGGGAGCAAGATGAAAATATTGATCGTCGAAGACGAAATTAAAACAGGTGAATATCTCAGCAAAGGGCTTACAGAGGCAGGGTTCGTAGTGGATCACGCTGATAATGGTCTTACCGGATATCATCTCGCCATGACAGCCGAGTATGATTTAGTCATTCTGGATATCATGCTACCTGATGTGAACGGCTGGGATATCATCCGCATGCTGCGCACTGCCGGAAAGGGTATGCCGGTCTTACTGCTGACAGCCCTCGGCACGATCGAACATAGGGTCAAAGGACTGGAACTGGGTGCGGACGATTATCTGGTTAAACCCTTTGCGTTTGCCGAACTGCTCGCCCGGGTGAGAACCCTTCTGAGGCGGGGAAACACGATGATCACGGAAAGCCAGTTTAAGGTGGCTGACCTCTCGATTGATCTCGTATCCAGAAAAGTCAGTCGCGCCGGAAACCGCATTGTGCTCACCAGTAAAGAGTTCAGCCTGCTGGAATTCTTCATTCGCCATCAGGGAGAGGTTCTTCCCCGCTCCCTGATTGCCTCTCAGGTCTGGGACATGAATTTTGACAGCGACACTAATGCGATCGATGTCGCAGTAAAGCGACTCCGCGCTAAAATAGACAACGATTACGAGACAAAGCTGATCCAGACAGTCCGGGGCGTGGGCTACATGCTGGAGGTCCCGGATGCATAGCAAACCTTCCAGACGCCCTTTCTCACTCGCTCTGCGGCTGACCTTTTTTATCAGCCTGTCCACGATACTGGCTTTTATCGCATTCACCTGGTTTATGCTGCATTCTGTTGAAAATCATTTTGCCGAGCAGGATGTCAGCGATCTTCAACAAATCAGCACCACACTGAACCGTATACTGCAGTCCCCGGTGGATCCGGATGATAAAAAAATAAGCAAAATAAAGGAATCAATTGCCAGCTACCGCAACGTTGCCCTTTTGCTCCTCAATCCCAGGGGGGAAGTGCTCTTTAGCTCAGCTCAGGGGGCGGCACTACGCCCGGCAGTGAATTCAGCAGATTTTAGCGAGCACAGCCGCGCACGGGATGTCTTTCTCTGGACGGTGGAGGATCCTGCGGGACCGATGGATACCGGGTCCGAAATGAAGATGGAAACATACAGGATTATCGCCTCCTCTGGTCAGGCGATATTTCAGGGCAAACAGCAGAACTATGTCATGCTGACTGGCCTATCCATTAATTTCCATCTCCATTACCTCGATGCGCTGAAAAAGAACCTGATTGCGATTGCCGTCGTGATAAGCCTGTTGATTGTTCTGATCATTCGAATCGCTGTCCGTCAGGGGCACCTGCCCCTTCGTAATGTCAGCAATGCCATTAAAAACATCACCTCCGAGAATCTTGATGCGCGACTGGAACCGACACGCGTTCCCATTGAGCTGGAGCAACTGGTTATCTCGTTCAATCATATGATTGGAAAGATTGAGGATGTCTTTACCCGCCAGGCCAATTTCTCTGCCGATATCGCGCATGAGATCAGAACGCCCATCACCAATCTGGTGACGCAGACTGAAATCGCACTGAGTCAGGATCGAACACAGAGGGAACTTGAGGATGTCCTCTATTCCAGTCTTGAAGAGTATAACCGGATGACCAAAATGGTCAGCGATATGCTGTTCCTGGCACAGGCAGATAATAATCAGCTGATACCTGACAGGGTCATGTTTGACCTCAGAGCGGAAGTCATGAAAGTCTTCGAGTTTTTCGAAGCCTGGGCCGAAGAACGCAATATCACGCTCAAATTTAACGGGATGCCCTGCCTGGTTGAGGGAGATCCACAAATGTTCAGAAGGGCGATCAATAATCTGTTATCCAATGCCCTGCGTTATACCCCGGAGGGACAGGCAATCACCGTCTCAATAAGAGAGCAGGAGAGCTTTTTTGACCTTGTGATTGAAAATCCGGGGAAACCAATCCCTGAAGAGCATTTATCAAGGTTGTTTGACCGTTTTTATCGGGTGGATCCGTCCAGACAACGAAAAGGAGAAGGCAGCGGCATCGGCCTTGCGATTGTGAAGTCAATCGTGGAAGCACATCACGGAAGAGTGCAGGTGGAATCGGACGTACACTCAACGCGTTTTATCTTATCCGTGCCCAGACTGGAGAAAATGATTCCGGACACCCAGTGCTGGGAATAAAGATTTAAATGACAAAGATGTCATTAGCCTGTCATGCAGCAAACAGAAGCCATTCGATATAATTAGTGCAACTTATCAGGAAGGCTGGATTGCTTTATCAATATCCGGCGTCAGTGGACGCCAGGAAATGAATATCCAGTCCCCTCCCGGAGAAATAAACACTTCCGAACCTGTTTCAGTTATGGAACTGAAAACACCGGTTGTACTCCCCCGGACATCACTAATTAAGAAATGGAGAGTTATCATGAAAAATATCGTATTAGCATCCTTGCTGGGCTTTGGCTTAATTTCTTCGGCCTGGGCCACTGAAACCGTGAATATCCATGAGCGGGTCAACAATGCACAGGCACCTGCTCACCAGATGCAGTCTGCTGCGGCTCCTGTCGGGATCCAGGGGACTGCACCTCGTATGGCCGGTATGGACCAGCATGAACAGGCCATTATTGCTCATGAAACCATGACGAACGGGTCGGCGGATGCGCACCAGAAAATGGTGGAAAGTCATCAGAGGATGATGGGAAGTCAGACCGTTTCCCCTACCGGGCCGTCGAAGTCATTAGCGGCAATGAATGAGCATGAAAGAGCTGCAGTTGCCCATGAATTTATGAATAACGGTCAGTCTGGCCCACATCAGGCCATGGCCGAAGCGCATCGTCGCATGCTCAGTGCAGGCTGACGGCGAGGGAAGTATCTGTGCTGTCCTTATTTCCTTGATAGATTTTTCCGTAACCGGATATATGGCAACATCTTTGCCCCCTACAGGGGGCATTTTTATCAGATTCTGCTACAGTTAACGGGCATCAACGCTAAAAGGATATTTTTTATGAAAGCCAGAAACACTTTATTTGCAGTATTAATGTTATCCCTGCCAGCGATTTCAGCAGAACATTCAGAAATGAAAATGACTGATATGTCTACCTCGGCTTCGTCACAGGAATATATGGCTGGCATGAAAGACATGCATGACAAAATGATGGCTGCCGTAAATGAGTCCGATCCCGACAAGGCTTTTGCGAAAGGCATGGTAGCGCACCATGAAGGGGCAATAGCAATGGCTGAGACCGAGCTCAAATACGGAAAAGATCCGAAAATGAGAAAGCTCGCGCAGGACATCATTAAAGCTCAAAAAGGTGAAATTGAGCAGATGAATAAATGGCTTGATAGTCAAAAGTAAACATTGTAGAAATGTCACGACAAGCGTGATTTTACATCGTTCCTGGGCGCGGGAGTCGGTTAATCTTTATATAATTCAAACCCGATTAATTTCGGGTTTTTACTACTCTGTACTCCGGTCCTTTGTTGAGGACCGGAATATATGCACCTGAGATGCTTATTTAATACATTATCTCGTCATGGATACAATGTCGCTCAGGATCTCAACCAGCTCGCTTCTCTCCTGCGTTCCGTCATGATAGGTTGATCTTGAGATGATTCTTTCTGATGTCATCTGAGGCCAGAATTTATCTAGTACATTATCGGGTTTCATTCCCACAGCCCGGCCGATTATTTTTTTAGCGTCACAGGTGTCCGTAAACGTGACGGCTACACCAGTAATTTCCTCGATAAGATCCGGGCACAGATAGTTTTCTATCTCACGTTTGCGCGTAGCGAAAAATACCTTACCGGCCTCCTCTACTTCTTTTTTACGCTTCTGGATGGACAGAACCTGTGCAGGGTCTCCCCCAATATCGGAGTCCAGAAATACGCACCAGGGAAGCCCCAGATCTTTGGCCAGATTCAATGTAACCCAGTGTTTGACGCTACCACACCCTCCTATGAGGACTGGCACTATTTTCACGTCCTCCAGAGAGGCTGGCAGCGCACCTGACTGTTTTAATGAACTGGCCGCATGCCTCAGGAAAGTAACATCCGACTTTCCCTCTACCAGAACAATCCCCTGCGCCCTTTCCATACCGGTCTCTGGCAGCACCCCCAGGCTTTCAGTGGCTTCCTTCAGCACTGCGTCATCCGGCATTTTTACTACGGGTTCACCCGCCTCATTTCGGGTAACATAACGTACGCCTTCGACAGGGATTAATCCGGCCAGCGCCGGGACATGGGTGGTGACGATAATCTGACGGTGCGGCTGGCCTGCCAGTGCCAGTAACGCTTTCATCAGCATCATCTGATAGTTCGGATGCTGTGACGTTTCAGGCTCCTCTATGGCATAAATCACATTTCTGGGCGTCCCCGCGACATTCTTTTCAGCCTCAGCCCGAAAAAAATTCAACAGGATAAGCCTCCTTATCCCGCTGCCGCGCTTATTGATGGGGATGCCATTTTCCCCGTCCAGGGTGAAATTGAAGGTCCACTTGGGTTTCTCCTTAAATCGTGGAGTCAGTTCACTGGCGAGTTCGGGGGCCATTTCACGTAATTTATCCAGCGTTCTCTGTGCGACATCCAGGACGCTGTCCTGAATCTCATTTTCCAGCGCTGTAATTTTGTCCTGCAGCGCAGCCTGAGCGTCTTTTACGGCCTGCTGTAAGGGGTTTTTAGCTTCGGAATCCCCGTCGCTGCTTTCCCTGTCGGCTTTGAAAATCGCATACGTGGGCAGCAAATCGAGGATCTTACCCCATAATGATTTTGTGTCGGTTCCGAACTCTTTATCGACATCCAGCATAATTTCCGAACAGGTATAGGGGGCTGCGGCTTCCCTGATGGCCTGACGCCATAACGATGCAGTGCGTTTATCCGCCACATTTTTTTCAACTTCTTTTCCCACCGCCTTGAGCTCAGAAATTTTCATGCCCAGTAAATTTCTCAGGGGCTCCTCATCCGGGTGGATGCAGCGGATGCAGGTCTGCTCCGGTTTTCCTGAGGTCGTTGCTTTAAACGTTTTGACGATTTCAAAATTGCCGTCCTCATTCAGCAGATGTTCTGAGGCGAGCGTGGTCTGCACCCTGTCGTCGATCATGATAAAATCGGGCAGGTCATCAAATTCACAGGCTATTTCAAAACGGCCGACCCCTTCTCTTAGGCTGAAACAGTTCATGTCATTCTTGTCAGCCTTCATTCCTTCTGTTTCAAAAAAAATAGCCAGCGCTTCCAGAAGCGTTGATTTCCCAAAGTCATTACGACCGACAATACCCGTCATGCTTTCATCAATAATGATTTCAGTAGAGTTTCTGTAGCCTCTGAAGTTTTTCAGTTTTAATTTTCTGAGCCGCATATGAAGTCCTGTGTGTAAGAAAGCGTTTTGCTGCAACCTGAATACAAAATATATTTTCAAATGCCTGCCAACAAGCAGGGATAACCGTTATTCAGAATATCTTAACGACATTTCGGGATTATGATCTGGTCGCGCTTTCAGAACTTTACTGCCCCTCAAAACACCGGAAACTAACTTGTGGTTGGTTACATGGCAAAGTTAAAACTCCAGAATCACGGGTAATGATTTCAATGCTTATTATATTTTTTGGAATTGACTCATGAGCTTTATAATTTAAATGATAATAATAACCATTCTTTTATGCGTAATATTTGCTACTGACACTGATGAATTTAAAAGAAGATAGATTTTCATTTACGGATTATTTCCTAAATTCATCGATAATGTGATCGACATAAAATTTTCACTGAAGAATGAAGAGATAATTTAAGGCCGAGCGAAATAGCTCAAAATGGTGTATTTAACATAACAGAAGAAATGAAAGGCTCTATCGCAACCTGATACTTCAGGCCGCTAAGGGGTTAATCTTGTTGAAGAAAAATTAGACCGGGAAGCGCCAGGCGTCACCATTTCTCCCGCCTGGCTGGAAGTGAAGAATAATTGTGCATAGCTCCGTATTCGGGCTTTGCATCTGACAATGGTTCCCTGGATGAAAGTACGATCTCCACTCCAAGGACGCTGAACACCCTAAACAAACGCTCAAAACCCGCACTTGCAGGGTTGGCCTCTAGTCGGGCATAAGTTTGCTGTGTTATACCCAAACGTTCAGAAACATCTTTTTGCGTCAGTCCATTGGCTTTGCGAAAGCCGATTAAAACAGGACGTAACTGATTCAAAGTCTTCAAAGCGTATTGAGTGTTCATAAGTGACCTTCCGTATCGACGAGTTAACAAGCATAACGCAGGGATTTACAGCATATAGGCTGTAATGCTCATTAACAGACTATAGGCTGTAATACGAATCCTGCCAAGATGCGGCATCTTTCAAATACAAGGCCGTATTGGGTAAGCAGTACACCGTTATATAGCACCCCTTGCCCCTTTGCTGGAGAGGGACCCACGTGATCGCAGGTCTTTTAGACGTTGTTGCTAACCGGCATCATACACAGGTGGTAACCCCCAGGGAAACTCTATGAGTGATAATTTATTCCTGCCCCAGTCAAAATATAAAACCTTATCTAACTAGCTTTCTTAGTATTTTATAAATGAAGTGAAATTAGCGAAGAAGTTTTACATAGTAAAGTGAGCAAAAATATTTACCATTCAACTGGCAAAATTTACAATCTGCAGCCCTTAGCCTGAGAAAATGCACATTAACAGAATAATCATCAAGTCCGATAGAGGCATAACTTACGTCCTCAAAAATATCAGAAATAAATGAGTTGAAATTACAAAAATTAACTTCACTTAACATCTTGAACACCGCAGAAATATATCTATCATGCATTATCTTGACTTCGATAACCTTAGATAAACTTGAATGCGACTTACATTTGAAGAGATCAAAGAGAAAGTAAATCAGCATATTTTTATTGTCCGAAATCCATTTTAAAATTTTATTACGTGCACATGGTAATATATACACTGGATTTTTGAAAGGGTTTGAAACGTCAACCACAAGGGAACAATAACCATGAGGATTTATTCCACTTATAATTAAGTCACTAAGTCCTTTCACTGCATTCAAATAGTTATCAAAACAAACCTCATATAAACTGGTACTATGAACTGCACATTTAGATTCAAACAACCATCTATGACGCAGATAACCAATGCCTTTAGAGTGTATATCTTCAACAATACATTTGTGACAGTAACGAATGTTTGAGATGTTTACCAATGGATATGAATTAGTTATGTGAAAATTTTTCCGACAGGCATCTTCAACAGCGTTAAAATACCCGTAAACACCAGAAGATAACGACACTATATTGGAAGTTAGTATATAACCATTTCTAGTGGCAAGAATGTCATATATATCCTGCAAGCTATGCAATTTGTACATATCAATCAGTTCGAAACGAGGAAAGGCATCGTACCTTAGTGCGCCATGCTTTGATATTATGTTCCTGCAATTGGATAAGTTATACATTATCTGTGAACGCAGAAGAAAACTGTGCCACAATTCATTTTCGTAAACCATATAACTCCCTCTTATTTAATTAGTTCCATTTTTCTGAGAAGTATCATTGTCATTGGTAGTTTATCTCTGTATTTCAAAAGCCAGCCATGCCCTCCCAGTAAAGCATCTAGACTTGTAAGTGACATCGAGTACTGCCCCTGAGATAAAACATCATTTATTAATGATGATGAGATAATATCTCTCTCGCTCCAGTCTACTCTTTTATTTTTATAGCATCGTATTGTTTTAGGAAGACAGGAATTAAGCCAGTCACATTCATGTTTATTTAGCCAATAGAAACTTGCATAACAACTTTCTTTGACTAACTTTCGTGTTATAGAAACGGATTGATTATGTATAAATCTTAATATTTTCTGCTTATGACGCCGTCTTAAAGAATCTTTTTTACATTTTTTACGCCATGAGCATAAACCGTAACAAGATGAAATTACAGAGGATACAGCTCCTTCCGATAATGAGTTTTTCTCAGCTATGGATGCCAGACTAAACCCCCTTACAGCCATAGACTTGATAAGCAATTCAGTGAATATATTAATTTTTGTGTTTCGCTTAAACGCCCTCAGGTATTTTTTATAAATAAGTGTTTTAATGTAACATCTGCTGCGACTAAATTCCTTCCCAAGGTTGCTAACACTAGTATTATTTTCAACTATATGAAAACTGTATTTCTTATGACTTTTAAAGATTTCTTTCTTTTTATTAGTACGACTTCCTGCATACGTTGGCCAGCAAGTATTTAACAAACAATAACAAAGCAAAAGATGCTTTGTGGGATGCTGACAACATTTGTCTTTGAGTATAGGCTCCCAGTAATGATAATCAGTTAGGGATGTTGGTATAAGTCCCGATGAACCCTCCCCAAATAACTGGCACTTAGCATAAACATGTGCGTAGAATACATTTTTCTTTAAATTTCCATCCAATGATAATAAATTCAACTTTTTAAGTACATCCATGTAATTGGGGTGTGTAATATCTTTTCTTCTGATTATATTTAGGGACTCATAACAAAACTTAGCAAAATCGAAGTCTATCTCATTGCTAAGTTGTTCTGTATACGAAACAGGAGGCATCAGTCCAATACGTATGTGCGGTGAAGAAGGGACATGGATGCTTTCAAGCGCTACCGGATGCCGATGGCAGGTTGTAACCCCATGAAGCTGATGCGCCAGATGCCAATAAGTAACACCATAATGAAAAGTATCTTCACGAGCGCAAACCGGGCAAAACTTCAATAGTGTGCGCTGCCCTAGTGAAAAATTACTAAGGCGGCACAATCGATTAAGCCTGGCAGGGGTCGTGTTGAAATCCATAATTTCATTACGACTGATTGGTAGTGCCCAGGCAAAAAGAGGGAGTAAAGTCTGTTCATGCCAGAGCTGATCTGCACTTTCGGATGTATGAAGAGAAATAGCCTTTAATCCTGAATTGAGAATTGGATGGACGTTCATATCAGGTTTGTTGAAAATGATCGTTAACAGAGAAGATGGGGACATACCGTACACGGTAGTTGTCCGACAAAACCGGCTGAACAAGGATTCATCAGGCAAAACAGGCAACATTCTCATTTCCCACACCTCTCTTTGACCGTTACGAACTGTTACCTCATTACAATTTATTAAGTGGATCTATATTTATAAGCCCGCAACGCTGAAGAGCATCGTAGGTATTTTTCTTTTCAGCTGTTCTGTTGATAACAAGATCGTGGTCAAGAGACAGTATTTTCTCGTCGAAATTGCGCAAAACCTCGTCTATTTTTCCTACGAATTCCTTGTGCTGTGGCCTGTCTATATCCCCAGGGATCAAAGACTTTAGGGACTTCTCTGCCATGATTTTAGCCGAAGCATCACCCTCATTAGATGCAGAGAGCCATTTAGCTTCCTCATCTTCAGTCGCGGCCCCCGGGAGTGGAGTATCCTTATATTCCTCCGTATGACTCACGAGTACCGGTACAGAGGCCGACAAGACTGCGCCAGTGATGATTTCATTGCCGCTACCGATAACCTTTAATTGTGCCCCCCGATAAATCATCTGAGCCAATCCAATATTGCCTTTAGATAAAATGAATAATTTTTCGTTTAACTCATCATTTAATGGAGTTTCAACATTTGTCCATTGTAATGGCCATAAATAATGAATAAACGATTGCCAGTCTTGTGAATCGTATCTAACATTCTTAATTTTCATGTAACCACCAGACTCTGCCCGCCTGGCAATTCTCATTTTCTTTGTCAGCGTCTCGTCAAAAGGATGATTTCCACAAAAAACCATAGATACCCCCATGGAATCTACAATTTCATGTAAAAAATCAATCAACTTACTCTCACCCCCGGTTCTTGAAAATTTAAGCCTCTGCATTTCATCAATAACAAGGATACCCAAAAATGATGATTTAATTCTTTGTGCAATCTGGCGAGCCAGAGCACCATTTCTAATCTCAGGTGTAGTTCGTTCAATACCAATTGCATCATCTAATTTTTGTAAAATCTCTTCACAAAGGTCTCTCACACTTGAATTGTATGGACAATTAATCTTTACCCATACAATTTGCTTACTGAAGCCGGGAAAAACTCCTTTATAGCTGCTGTGTTCTATAATCTGAGGGAAATGATCCATGACTTGCTCAATCATGGTAGTTTTTCCAGAACCACTCATTCCAACTATCGTAATAGTTTCAGCCTGGGATTTAAAATATCCACTTTCTGGCTCAATATCAGGACGCTCATTTCCATAGTAATGAAGATATTGAATTGTTCCGCTTTTTAAAGGATTACGAGCTGCATAGCTTTCCCTAAGTGCCCGTAAGATCATCTTATAAGCCTGGATAAGATTGGTTTGAGGGCAACGGAATTTCTTTATACGTTCGACATACTGCTCTCTAACATTCGCCGGGGCAGTCCAGCGGATTTTTTCGTCAATTTCGGGGAAATAACTCATTTCCAGAAGTACTTCATCTTCCGTAAGCGCTTCAGGAAGTGCTTCAATTAAGGGATTGCCACGATACTCAGGTAACTCCTGTTCTTTATATATCGCTGAAACGCGCCGTATAAGATTCATTATTCTGCGTCCTCAGTCTTCTTCTTACCTTTTAACCATCTTTGTTTCTCCTCCCGGCCAGGCAAAAGCAGAACATTACTGGATGAAGGAAGTAGGGGTTCAGATCTTCCATTAGCAACATGAGTTCGCCCTAATGAATCAAGTTCATTTTTCCTGTTCTTTTTAATATCTTTACCATGTACCCGGCGAGATTCGTATATTTCATTTAATCTTTCGTTACCTTTCCTGTTAAATTCATCTTTATTATTGATATTGCTGAGCGAATCCAGAGTAAATAAATTAATTTCTTTTTGAGTATCTACCCAATCAGCCATTACATCTGTATCAAGATGAGCTTTCCCTTTAAATACATCTCTTTTCTTAAGTAGGTAATGTTTTTTGAAAATGCTATTTTTGTCAAATCTTACATATATATAATCTACGCAATTGTCATCTATTCTTGCTTCACAAGTGGTTCTTCCAAATACTCTGACACCTGATGCAATTTCAGGATCACATTCATAAAAAAGATTATTGTACTGAATCCCACCGGCGGTAATGTTAGCGTTCACAGGGATTAACAATCGTGCGATCACTTCGTCGGCCCCAACGGCTCTTGCGCTGAATCTCCCGTGCTTTAAGCTTATCATCCAACTATTTTTTGGTGATATTACGAGATCATTTTCAATCAGTAAGGGATTGATATAAGCCAGTTCCTCATACGTTCTCTGATTATGTGCAAGTATCTCCCGAATCAGTAAAGACGTGACCTCCTGAATCGTTAAACAAGCCCTGGATTGCGGTGTTGGCTCTCCTTTAACAATCTTTCCCCTTCGTGTTGTTCCAATAAGCCTATGAATAACCTCATCATTCAGAATGCCGAAACAGCGTTCAACAATGCTTTTTCTGTCGCCTCTACCGACTGGCGCAAACTCAAGTTTTGTCAGGGGGGTCATCTCTTCCTGAGGTTTAAGACCAATCATCTCCCCGTTGTCACACATCAATGTTAATGGAATGTGAGAACAAGGCCAATCATCATCAGTAATAGAGATTCCAAATAATCTACAATATTCTTTTTTTGGCATAAAGCAATTTGCTAACGCTTGTCGGGCGGCTCGCCATGAAGCATGGTATAAAGAAACATGAAGGCCAACAATCATTCTTGTTGCACGATCCACCACTGTATAAATAGTAGGACGCCCAATGACTTTTCGTCTGTTTAAACTCGAAATAAGATGTACATCAGCGACAGTTGAGTCTATTTCGAAAACATCACCCGGCAAAACAGTTGTATTAGCCACACTACCTAAAAGCGCCCGCATTTTGAGGTCTATTTCTTTTTTCGTGTTCTTCTTATTTATCGAGAAATCTTTAGTGAAGAGTTTTTTATTCCAGTATGAAAATTGTTTTAAAGAAGGAACATATGGAGCTCTATTTTCTAGGTTTGCTGTTTTAATTTCATCCCTAAAATACAAATCAATATGTCTCTCTAATGTTTTCTTTATCGTATCTCCGTTAACTTTATAATGATACGTAATGAGAGATTTTCTAATATTATTTATATCTCTTTCATTAAGAATGAAAACACGTGATCGTTCATTAGGTAATGCTCTGTTTTTTTTGGAATTCCCAAGTTTAATTTCATGTTTGATTCTACTTTTCCCAGCGGCGCCACAGTTCGAGAATGCGGGTAGCAATGCATAAATATCCTGCCCATGTCGCCAATACAACGCCAGAAGCGTTCTGATAGTATATTGTGATATTTTTTTATTTCTTGAGTAATCCATTAAAAGGTGCGACTTTTTATGTAATGCATAGTCGAACAGAAACATTCTGTCATCTACAAGATCTTTAATGATATTGTAATTTTCATCTCGCCTTCCTCTGTCTTTATCTGTTAATTCTTTCTCATCTACTAACATATATGAAGGATATATATAATCTTTACAAGTTATGCTATTTGATTCAATATAATATTTAAACATTGAAAATGAGAAAGGGATTGGCTTACCCGTTCTTTCTGATTTTATTTTAAACAAAATTAACAAATCGACCTTTCTGTCAAAATCCAAAACACGGTAAAGTCCCTCTGCAAGCAAATCAGTGCCTTGAGAGAGCCAGACTGAATTCCTAATAATATCCATTTGCGTTCAGTCCTATATAGTGGTCATTGGAAATTATCTTTATCAGACCGGTTTCGAGTATTGGATATGATAAATCAACATTTATCATTTTTAATCCAATCATTGCCTGCAATAACATCATCGCTTCTTGTGCATCTACCCCAAAGATTGATGAAATCATTGCACGTAGCCCTACTATGGGATAAACATCTGGTTTAAGCTTCCATAGGATTTTATCAAGAGGATATTTATCATAAAATTCAGAACCATCTCTTAATACAGAAGTAGCCCAGCAAATGTTTTTACCGACGACGTTATTGAGTTCCGAGCCAACATAAATTTGAAACTCAACATCAATCAACTGCCAAAACATCCTCTCTATTTCAAGTTTTTGGGCTTCGCGTTCAGGTATGCTCTCGTTATGTTTTACTGCTATAGCTTTGTATCGAAGTCCGCCTTCAGGAGTTCTCAAGGTCAGTAAAAAATCGGTTGTCATAACATTCAGAACTTCGACAGGTACTCCTCTTACTCCCCTCACCATAGGATGTTGAAAATGTAGATGATTTGCTATTTGTTGGGTAAGCCGGAGAGGAAAGAGTGGGAATTGTTCCCGGATATCAATCACCGAGTCATTAAACTCAGCCAGATAGAAAAAGTTACTTTCGACAGAAGAAAGGAGATGATGGTTTCGAAACGTCTTAAGGCCAAAGACTATCGAACGGTTTCCACGGGATTTAACGTCCTGAGCTCTAAGCCAAGGCTGATAACTTTGGCCATAGCCCACTCCTATGCCGTCACCTAGCGCATTTTCATAATCCAAATAGGATTTGAGACGCCTACCCCTAGCCATGATCGTACCCTAAAAACGACATTGATACGTACCTATATGTGCATTTTATAGTCTCCAACCCTATAACCACACATTCAGTAAGTATACAACATTAGCGTCGTTTTTTGAGAATGGTTACAACTTTAGTGCTTTGTGTACAACTTTATTGTCCTCGGACATCTGCCAGCGCCTGCGCACACGCCCAGGCACTGGCCCACGCCCACTGGAAGTTATACCCGCCGAGCCAGCCGGTCACATCCATCACTTCACCGATGAAGTAGAGGCCCGGCACGTTGCGCGCTTCCATCGTGCGCGAGGAGAGCTCATTCGTGTCGACACCGCCCAGCGTGACCTCCGCTGTGCGGTAGCCTTCGGTGCCGTTGGGCTGCACGCGCCAGTTTGTCAGGGTCTCTACCAGCGTCTCCTGCTCGCGGCTGTTAAGCTGCTTAAGGGAAACATCCGGGATCTGCCCTAACCCCTGCAAACACTCTACCAGACGCTTCGGCAACTGCATCGCGAGGGTATTTTTCAGGCTCTGATTCGGGTGCGCCGCACGCTGTTCATTGAGGAACGCATCCAGATCGCACTCCGGCAGCAGGTTAACCGTGACGAACTCGCCCGGCTGCCAGTAGCTGGAGATTTGTAGCACCGCCGGGCCGGAGAGGCCGCGGTGGGTAAAGAGCAAGTTTTCGCGGAACACCGTTCCGTCTTCGGCGGTAATAACGGAAGGAACAGAAACGCCAGAAAGCGTCTGAAGCTGTTCCAGAAGCGGTTTGTGCAGAGTAAAAGGAACCAGTCCCGCACGCGTTGGCAGCACTTTCAGGCCAAACTGCTCGGCAATTTTATAGCCGAACGGCGAGGCGCCCAGTCCCGGCATCGACAGACCGCCGCTGGCAATGACCAGGTTATCGGCGCTGACGCTTTCGCCGTTGAGCTGCAGCGTATAGCCCTGCTCGTCGCGGGATACGTCCAGCACCTCTGTACGCAGGCGCATTACCACGCCGCCCTTCTCGCACTCGGCCACCAGCATATCGACAATCTGCTGCGCGGAGTCGTCGCAGAACAGCTGTCCCAGCGTCTTCTCATGCCACGCGATACCGTGCTTACCCACAAGATCGATAAAATCCCACTGGGTATAACGCGCCAGCGCAGATTTACAAAAATGGCGGTTCTGGCTCAGATAGGCCGCAGGTTCGACATACAGGTTCGTAAAGTTGCAGCGCCCGCCGCCAGACATCAGGATCTTGCGCCCAGGCTTTTTACCGTTATCCAGCAGCAGCACGCGACGACCCGCCTGTCCGGCCATCGCCGCACAAAACATACCCGCCGCACCGGCGCCAATTACCACGGCATCAAACCTTTCCACGTCAAAACCCTCTTTGTTCACTGCCGCGGATTGTAAAGTTTCCTCTGTGGTCACACCAGCGTAAAAAGATATTACAAAGCCATTTCATTGAAATTTAAAGAATATCCTTTCAGGCACTTTTCCCAAATCAGGTGGTATGTCAAAAAAAGTCTATATTTCACTTTGCCCGCCGCGCATTTGTCCTGGATAATGCGCCGCGTTCATGTCCTCAAAATGGCGTAACGTCCTATGCTACATTTGTTTGCCGGCCTGGATTTACATACCGGGCTTTTATTATTGCTTGCTCTGGTTTTTGTACTGTTTTACGAAGCGATCAACGGCTTCCACGACACTGCAAACGCAGTAGCAACGGTTATCTACACTCGCGCAATGCGATCGCAACTGGCGGTCGTTATGGCGGCGGTATTTAACTTTTTTGGTGTCCTTCTGGGCGGACTGAGCGTTGCGTATGCCATTGTGCATATGCTGCCAACGGATCTGCTGCTTAACGTAAGTTCTGGCCATGGCCTCGCTATGGTGTTCTCAATGCTGCTTGCTGCAATTATCTGGAACCTCGGTACCTGGTATTTCGGCCTGCCTGCATCCAGTTCTCACACCCTCATCGGCGCCATTATCGGTATCGGGTTAACCAACGCCCTGATGACCGGCACCTCGGTTGTTGATGCGCTTAACCTGCCTAAAGTACTGGGTATTTTCGGTTCTCTGATCATCTCCCCTATCGTTGGTCTGGTGGTTGCGGGTGGATTGATTTTCATCCTGCGTCGCTACTGGAGCAACACGAAAAAACGTGCGCGTATCCACCTGACGCCAGCAGAGCGTGAGAAGAAAGACGGCAAGAAAAAGCCACCATTCTGGACGCGTATCGCCCTGATCATTTCCGCCATCGGCGTGGCCTTCTCTCACGGCGCGAACGACGGGCAGAAAGGCATCGGTCTGGTGATGCTGGTTCTGATTGGCGTTGCACCGGCGGGCTTCGTGGTTAACATGAATGCCTCCGGTTATGAAATCACCCGTACCCGTGATGCGGTCAATAACGTTGAAACCTATTTCCAGCAGCACCCTGAACTGCTGAAAAAAGCGACCGGCGTTGACCAGCTGATCCCGTCTCCTGAAGCGGGTGCGACCACCGCGCCGGGCGAGTTCCACTGCCACCCGGCAAACGCGATTAACGCGCTGGAACGTGCGAAAGGCATGCTGGGCGATATCGAAAGCTACGACAAACTGGCCGTTGAGCAACGTGGTCAGCTGCGTCGCATTATGCTCTGCATCTCTGACGTGACCGACAAAGTCGCGAAGCTGCCAGACGTGAATGCTGACGACAAGCGTCTGCTGAAGAAACTGAAAAGCGATATGCTCAACACCATTGAGTACGCGCCAATCTGGATCATCATGGCTGTCGCGCTGGCACTGGGTATCGGTACGATGATTGGCTGGCGTCGTGTGGCAACCACCATCGGCGAGAAGATCGGTAAGAAAGGCATGACCTATGCGCAGGGCATGTCCGCGCAGATGACGGCGGCGGTCTCTATCGGTCTGGCAAGCTACACCGGTATGCCGGTCTCCACCACCCACGTACTCTCTTCGTCCGTGGCAGGTACCATGATTGTTGATGGCGGCGGTCTGCAACGCAAAACCGTGACCAACATTCTGATGGCCTGGGTGTTTACGCTTCCGGCGTCTATCCTGCTCTCGGGTGGGTTGTACTGGATTGCGCTGAAGCTGATTTAATCGGCTGAAGGCGACAAAAAAGCGGGTCAGGAAACTGACCCGCTTTTTTTATGGCTGCTATTTGTCATGAGGTATTAGATAACATGAGGATTTTCTGAACATTTTTTGCTCAAGTTCAAAACACAAAAAAAACTATCATGGCGACCAGAAGAAACATCCAGACAAAGGAGAATGTATGGCTTCTGTCCCTATTTCAGGACCGGGTTCAATCGTTATAGCGAACAATATGCGTGAGGCACGCCTTAATGGAATGTCACGCAATATGGCCACGCCCTCAACGTATTATTGGTTCTATCAAAAAGTCCGAAATGGCGGGCCCTGGGATTATAAAAAATTCGACCCATATTTTGCTGCATTTGGTAACTTCAACTTCGGAGCCGCCGGTACTGCGGCAGGTATCCCTGCAACCATCCTTCTTATGGGGGCAGGCTGGGCTCAAGGCCGGGCAGGTACCTCAAAACCGAAATGGGGAAAATGGTACGAAAAGCCGCCTTACGGAGACGACCCAACGGACCAACGCAACATCAGAGAAGGAATCGAGTATGCCATTCAAAACGGCTATTAAATGGACTCATCGCCTTGTTACCGTTTCGCTTCTGGCTCTGGTCATTGGATTTCTCTGGTTAAACCATCAGCCCAATCAGCGAAAAAGCGATGAGCTACAGCGCGTTTATAAATTATCCGATAGCGTCTGGCTCTATATGACCGTGAACAATCAGGGTGGCACAACCGTACCAACAATCTACCGTTACTACCTCTCGGGGGCGCTCTCAGGGAAAGATACTGACATTATCCATCAGCTTGCTATGAAGTATCCGATCATCGAAGGTACAGGCACGATTACCTCAGCCAGTATTGATACAAGCGGGGAAGTGAAAATTGCCTATAGCGGGAAGGTTATTTCGATTGAGAACAATATCACCGATCTCCGGTTCTCAGTTAAGCCCTGAGCCAGATGAAAGAAGGCGGGGCTTACCCCGCCTGCTGTAATACTCAGTGCCAAATCATTAAGGCAATCATACTGACGACGACCAGACCACACAGGGCGCTGGTCAAGATGAACTGGCGACGCAGGCGCTCGCAGCGGCGGATAAACTCTTCATCGTGATGATCCCGGTAGCGCTGGTAGTAGATATACCCGACCAGGCGCATCTGTTTGCTGGGCTGTCCATGCGAGGTGAAGAACCCTCCACCGTCCACATACTGATAAAGCAACGGATCGCAACCACGAAGTACCACTAACAGCGCACGTAACGATGAGAAGTAGCGCGCCATATTCACTATGCAAACTACGCATAACGCCCAAAACAATGCGACGGTGCTAATCATACATCCTCCCCGGCGTCCGCCCACGAAGCAAGGCTTCTGAGCTACCGCACCCCAATGCCCTGACAGACAGTTCAGTGAAAGAATGACCAAAAGTCGATCCGGTTCGCGTTTTAATATCCGAACGGTTCATTAAATAGTGTAGGAGATCCGTTAATTTTTTTGCCACAAGGTTAATCGTTATCAACACCAAAGCTTGAAAAATATGTTTAACTGGGCCGTAATGAAAGCATCAGACGACGGCTTTCTGTTTAGTCATCGATAACTTAAGGAAGGAGTAACACTATGGCTTACAAACACATTCTCATCGCGGTAGACCTCTCCCCGGAGAGCAAAGTGCTGGTTGATAAAGCAGTATCCATGGCACGCCCTTACAACGCGAAAGTTTCGCTGATTCACGTTGATGTGAATTACTCCGACCTTTATACCGGTCTGATCGACGTGAATCTCGGCGATATGCAAAAACGCATCTCCGAAGAGACACACCACGCCCTGAGCGAGTTGTCCACCAACGCAGGTTACCCGATCACTGAAACCTTAAGCGGTAGCGGCGATCTGGGCCAGGTGCTGGTCGATGCGATTAAGAAATACGATATGGACCTGGTGGTTTGCGGTCATCACCAGGACTTCTGGAGCAAGCTGATGTCCTCAGCGCGTCAGCTGATCAACACCGTTCACGTGGATATGCTGATTGTTCCGCTGCGTGACGAAGAAGACGAGTAAGTGCAAAAAAGCCCGGTGGCGCTAACGCTTACCGGGCCTACAAATGGCACTGAACGTAGGCCGGGTAAGGCGAAGCCGCCACCCGGCTTTTTTATTCCGGCGTACCCGAATAAATATCAAACCGGTGCCCTTTGGTGGTCACCGCGTTGGTCGTCGCAACGTCCGCCAGCGGCGGCGCGTAGTCCGGGCGTTTCACCACCACCCGCTTCGTTGCAAGCTGACGGGCAGGCTCAAGCAGGCCGTCCGCATCCAGATCCGGCCCCACCAGCGACTGAAACACCCGCATCTCTTTTTTCACCAGCGCGCTTTTCTGCTTATGCGGGAACATCGGATCGAGATAGACCACCTGCGGGCGCGGGGTGATATCGGTCAACGCCGTCAGGCTGGAGGCGTGGATCAGCTGTAAACGTTCCTGCAACCACGGGCCGATTTCCGGGTCCGCGTAACCACGAGTCAGGCCGTCATCCAGCAACGCGGCCACCACCGGGTTGCGCTCCAGCATCCGCACGCGGCAGCCGACAGACGCCAGCACAAACGCATCGCGCCCCAACCCCGCCGTGGCATCCACCACGTCCGGAAGATAGCTCCCTTTGATGCCGACGGCTTTGGCAACAGCCTCACCGCGGCCGCCGCCAAACTTGCGCCGGTGCGCCATCGCGCCCCCGACAAAATCGACAAAAATCCCGCCGAGTTTCGGTTCGTCGCGTTTACGTAATTCGAGATGCTCTGGCGTCATCACCAGCGCCATCAGGTTGTCATCATCATGCTCCAGCCCCCATCGGGCGGCCAGAACAGATAAGGCGCCGTCTCCGGCGCCTGTTTCATCCACTAAGCAGATCTTCACGTAGCAATCAGCCTTTGATCCCGTAATGCTCAAGCATCGCATCCAGCTGCGGCTCGCGGCCACGGAAGCGTTTGAACAGCTCCATCGGCTCTTCTGAGCCGCCGCGGGTCAGGATGTTATCGAGGAACGACTGACCGGTTTCACGGTTGAAAATCCCCTCTTCTTCGAAGCGAGAGAAAGCATCCGCCGCCAGGACATCGGCCCACAGGTAGCTGTAATAACCTGCCGCATAGCCGCCCGCGAAGATGTGGCTGAACGCGTGCGGGAAGCGGCCCCAGGTTGGCCCTGGAATAACCGCGACCTGCTTTTTAATCTCGGCCAGGGTTTCGAGGATTTTTGCCCCCTGCTCCGGGCTAAACTCGGCGTGCAGGCGGAAGTCGAACAGGCCGAACTCCAGCTGGCGCAGAATAAACATTGCCGCCTGGTAGTTCTTGGCTGCCAGCATTTTATCCAGCAGTTCTTTCGGCAGTGGTTCACCGGTCTCGTAATGGCCGGAGATAAACGCCAGCGCGTCCGGCTCCCAGCACCAGTTTTCCATAAACTGGCTCGGCAGCTCGACCGCATCCCACGGCACACCGCTAATACCGGCCACGCCTGCGGTTTCAATGCGGGTCAGCATATGGTGCAGACCGTGACCGAACTCATGGAACAGGGTGATCACTTCGTCGTGGGTGAACAGCGCCGGCTTGCCGTTGACCGGGCGGTTGAAGTTACAGGTCAAGTAAGCGACCGGCTTCTGCAGGGAACCGTCGGCTTTACGCATCTGGCCGACGCAGTCATCCATCCACGCCCCGCCACGCTTGTTCTCACGCGCGTAGAGATCGAGGTAGAAGCTGCCGCGCAGTTCGTTTTTCTCGTCATACAGCTCGAAGAAGCGCACGTCCGGGTGCCAGACGTCGATATCAGTACGCTCTTTGGCGGTGATGCCGTAGATGCGTTTCACCACTTCGAACAGGCCGTTAACGGCTTTGTTTTCGGGGAAGTACGGGCGCAGCTGCTCGTCGCTGATGCTGTAGAGGTGCTGCTTCTGTTTTTCGCTGTAATACGCGATGTCCCACGGCTGCAGCTCATCCACGCCGAACTCCGCTTTGGCGAAGGCGCGCAGCTGGGCCAGCTCTTTTTCACCCTGAGGACGGGCGCGTTTCGCCAGATCGGTCAGGAAATCGAGCACCTGCTGCGGGTTCTCGGCCATTTTGGTGGCGAGGGATTTGTCCGCGTAGCTGTCAAAGCCCAGCAGCTGTGCCAGCTCGTGACGCAGGGCGAGAATTTCCGCCATCACCGGGCTGTTATCCCACTTACCGGCATTCGGCCCCTGATCGGAGGCGCGGGTGCTGTAGGCGCGGTACATCTCTTCACGCAATGCCTGGTTGTCGCAGTAGGTCATCACCGGCAGATAGCTTGGGATATCCAGCGTTAACAGGAAACCTTCCTGCTCTTTCGCTTCGGCCTGGGCTTTTGCCGCCGCCAGTGCGCTTTCCGGCATACCCGCCAGCTCTGCTTCGTCGGTAATCAGCTTCGTCCAGCCCATGGTGGCGTCGAGCACGTTGTTGCTGTACTGGTTACCCAGCTCAGACAGGCGCGCCGCGATTTCGCCGTAGCGAACCTGCTTCTCTTTTGGCAGGCCAATTCCGGAAAGCTCGAAATCACGCAGGGCGTTATCGACGGATTTTTTCTGTGCGGTGTTCAGTTCGGCATAGTGGTCGCCGTCGCGCAGATCGCGATACGCCTTGTAGAGCCCTTCGTGCTGGCCGACCCAGGTGCTGTACTCGGAGAGCAGCGGCAGGGTTTGTTCGTAGGCTTCACGCAGCTCCGGGCTGTTTTTTACCGAGTTAAGGTGGCTTACCGGGGAGAAGATACGCCCCAGCACGTCATCCACTTCGGCCAGCGGCTGACACAGATTTTCCCAGGTGTACGGCCCACCCTGCGCGACCACGCTTTCTACCGCCGCGCGGCAGTTGTCCAGCGCTTGCGTAACGGCTGGAACCACATGCTCAGGGAGGATTTTAGAAAACGGTGGCAACGAAAAAGGCGTCAGTAATGGATTGGTCATAAACGCTGTCCTGTTGAATTTGATGAATGAAGCGCGCATCCGGCGCTATGCATATGGTTCAGTAATGGGGTTAAGTGTAGAGGATTTCAATGCCGGGCGTTGCGCTTTCGCGGCCGTGGAAACTTTTCTGTATACTGTGGCGATACGCTCTATTTTTGCCCGCTGGCGCTACGCTTATCGGGCCTACGTTGACTACCCGGAACACATTCATCCATGCTCAGTTATCGCCACAGCTTTCACGCAGGCAACCACGCCGACGTCCTCAAACACACCGTTCAGAGCCTGATCATCGAATCACTCAAAGAGAAAGAGAAGCCGTTTCTTTATCTGGACACCCACGCGGGCGCGGGCCGCTATCAGCTGAGCGGCGAACACGCCGAGCGTACCGGTGAATATCTCGAAGGGATCGCCCGTATCTGGCAGCAGGACGATCTGCCTGCCGAGCTGGAACCGTACATTGGTGTGGTGAATCATTTCAACCGCAACGGCCAGCTGCGCTACTACCCGGGCTCGCCATTGATTGCCCGTCAGCTGCTGCGTGAGCAGGACAGCCTGCAGTTGACCGAGCTGCACCCAAGCGATTTCCCGCTGCTGCGTTCTGAGTTCCAGAAAGACAGCCGCGCCCGCGTGGACAAAGCCGATGGCTACCTGCAACTGAAAGCCAAACTGCCGCCGGTCTCCCGTCGCGGCCTGGTGCTGATCGACCCGCCATACGAAATCAAAACCGACTATCAGGCGGTGGTCACCGGCATTAACGAAGGTTACAAACGTTTTGCGACCGGCACCTACGCCCTGTGGTACCCGGTGGTTCTGCGCGCGCAGATCAAGCGCATGATCAAAGATCTGGAAGCGACCGGCATCCGCAAAATCCTGCAGATTGAGCTGGCCGTCCGTCCGGACAGCGACCAGCGCGGCATGACCGCCTCCGGCATGATTGTCATTAACCCGCCATGGAAGCTCGAAGCGCAGATGAACAACGTTCTGCCGTGGCTGCATAAAACGCTGGTACCTGCCGGGACAGGTCACGCCACCGTCAGCTGGATTGTGCCAGAGTAATCGCAGCCATCGGTGGAAACTATTGATTTCAGGTATACAATCGCGGCAATTCACGATTAAGGATAAAAGCTATGACTAAGCATTATGACTACATCGCAATCGGCGGCGGTAGCGGCGGCATCGCCTCCATCAACCGTGCGGCCATGTATGGCCAGAAGTGTGCGCTGATTGAAGCCAAAGCGCTGGGCGGCACCTGCGTCAACGTGGGTTGTGTACCGAAAAAGGTGATGTGGCATGCGGCGCAAATCCGTGAAGCCATCCATATGTATGGCCCGGATTACGGCTTTGACACCACCATCAACCACTTCGACTGGGAGAAGCTGATCGCCAGCCGTACGGCCTACATCGACCGCATTCACACCTCGTACGATAACGTGCTGGGTAAGAACAACGTAGATGTGATCCACGGCTTCGCCCGCTTTGTGGACGCGAAAACGATCGAAGTGAACGGGGAGACGATCACTGCCGATCATATCCTGATCGCTACCGGCGGCCGTCCGAGCCACCCGAACATCCCGGGTGCCGAATACGGCATCGACTCCGACGGTTTCTTCGAGCTGCCAGCCCTGCCAGAGCGCGTTGCGGTGGTGGGCGCGGGTTACATCGCGGTCGAGCTGGCCGGTGTGATTAACGGTCTGGGCGCTGAAGCGCACCTGTTCGTGCGTAAACATGCGCCGCTGCGCAGCTTTGATCCGCTGATCGTCGACACCTTAGTAGAAGTGATGAACACCGAAGGTCCAACCCTGCATACCAACGCCGTGCCAAAAGCGGTGATTAAAAATGCAGACGGCAGCCTGACCCTGGAACTGGAAGATGGTCGCAGCCAGACCGTCGACTGCCTGATCTGGGCGATTGGCCGTGAACCGGCGAATGACAACTTCAACCTGGCCGTAACCGGCGTGAAAACCGATGAAAAAGGCTATATCGTCGTCGATAAATTCCAGAACACCAGCGTGCCAGGCATTTACGCGGTGGGCGATAACACCGGTGCCGTTGAACTGACCCCGGTGGCCGTTGCGGCGGGGCGTCGCCTTTCCGAGCGTCTGTTCAACAACAAGCCGGATGAGCACCTGGATTACAGCAACATCCCGACCGTGGTCTTCAGCCACCCGCCTATCGGCACCGTCGGTTTAACCGAGCCGCAGGCGCGCGAGCAGTATGGTGACGATCAGGTGAAAGTGTATAAATCTGCGTTTACCGCAATGTATACCGCCGTCACCTCGCACCGTCAGCCGTGCCGCATGAAGCTGGTCTGCGTGGGTCCGGAAGAGAAGATTGTCGGTATCCACGGCATTGGCTTTGGCATGGACGAGATCCTGCAGGGCTTTGCGGTGGCGCTGAAGATGGGCGCGACGAAGAAAGACTTCGATAACACCGTGGCGATCCACCCGACCGCGGCCGAAGAGTTTGTGACCATGCGCTAGTGCTGATGCCCCTCCACTGAGGGGCATTCTTTTTTACATTCACAAATCGTTGCAAAACGAATGCTCCGAAAAGAGTGATCTACCGCACATATTCCTCCCCATCTACCGAAGCGAATGTCTACGCTTATAAGACGCCCGGATAAACCTGTCTTCAAGAACACCTAACCGGAGGTCCTTATCATTATGTTCAACCAGAAACTACAGGCTAACGAGAACATCGCGTTCGAGATCGCAGAAGAGCTGCGCTACGAGACCGATCCCTGCGAGTTGAAACTGGATGAGATGATTGAGGCGGAGCCGGAGCCAGAAATGATCGAGGGGCTACCCGCCTCCGATGCCCTGACCCCCGCTGACCGTTACCTTGAGCTGTTCGAACATGTGCAGTCAACAAGGCTGTTTGCGGATAGCAAAACCTTTCCCGACTGCGCGCCGAAGATGGATCCGCTGGATATTTTGATCCGCTATCGTAAGGTGCGACGCCACCGGGATTTCGACCTGCGCCAGTTCGTGGAGAATCACTTCTGGCTGCCCGAGACCTATAGCACAGAGTATGTGTCCGACCCGGGGCTGTCGCTTAAAGAGCATATCGACAGCCTGTGGCCCGTGCTGACGCGCGAGCCGCAGGACCATATCCCCTGGTCTTCCCTGCTGGCCCTGCCGCAGGCCTATATCGTCCCCGGCGGACGATTCAGTGAGACCTACTACTGGGATTCCTACTTCTCGATGCTGGGGCTGGCCGAGAGCGGCCGTAACGATCTGCTGAAGTGTATGGCGGATAACTTCGCGTGGCTGATCGAGCGTTACGGTCATATCCCGAACGGCAACCGAACCTACTACCTCAGCCGCTCCCAGCCGCCGGTCTTTGCCCTGATGGTTGAGCTGTTTGAAGAGGACGGGGTGCGCGGTGCGAAGCGCTACCTTGAGCACCTCAAAATGGAGCACGCCTTCTGGATGGACGGCGCGGAGTCGCTACTGCTGAATCAGGCCTATCGCAGCGCGGTGCGTATGCCGGATGGCTCATTGCTGAACCGCTACTGGGATGACCGTGACACTCCGCGCGACGAATCGTGGATTGAGGACGTGGAGACGGCCCGCCATTCCGGTCGACCACCCAATGAGGTGTATCGCGATCTGCGTGCAGGGGCGGCCTCCGGCTGGGATTACTCCTCCCGCTGGCTGCGCGAACCGGGCCGACTGGCCAGCATTCGCACCACGCAGTTTATCCCTATCGACCTGAACGCCTTCCTGTTCAAGCTGGAAAGCGCTATCGCCAATATCTCGGCGTCGAAAGGAGATAAGGAGACGGCTGACCTGTTCCGCCAGAAAGCCAGCGATCGCCGGGCAGCGGTGAACCGCTACCTGTGGGATGAAGAGAATGGCTGCTACCGCGATTACGACTGGCGTCGGGAAAATATGGCGCTGTTCTCTGCGGCGAGCATTGTGCCGCTGTATGTCGGAATGGCGACCCATGAGCAGGCAGAACGCTTGTCTGATGCGGTTAAATCACGTCTGCTCACTCCGGGCGGTATCCTGGCGACTGAGTACGAAACCGGCGAGCAATGGGATAAACCCAATGGCTGGGCACCGCTGCAGTGGATGGCCATTCAGGGCTTCAAGCAGTACGGCAACGACTCGCTGGGCGATGAGATCGCCTGGAGTTGGCTGCACACGGTGAATCATTTTTATAAGACTCACCATAAGCTGATTGAGAAGTATCACATCGCCAGCAGTACCCCACGCGAAGGGGGCGGCGGTGAGTATCCATTGCAGGATGGCTTTGGCTGGACGAATGGCGTGGTGCGGCGGTTGATTGGGTTGTATGGGGAGCCTTGAGTGGGGTGCGGTCTGGTGCCCTCACCCCGCCCTCTCCCACAGGGAGAGGGCGTTACGATCAGCGGATCACCTCATAAATGGCAGACTGAATAGCCTGCCATTTTTTCGTGCTGGCATTCGGCTGTGACTCGGCGCGGCGCGTCGCCATATCCAAATCGTGCTGCTGGCGTTTCACCACGGCCGGGACGGTACAAAACGCTTTCAGGTACTGTTTACGCAGGGATGTCAGCGATTCGCCATTCGCCATGGCATGGGTGAGCGTATTGATAAACCGGCGGCACGGCTTCTCTTCCACCATGTGCTGTCGGTAGCGCAACATCAGCTCCAGCACGTCGTCATGGTTGGATGACATCGCCTCTTCCGTCCATGAGAGCTTCCAGTCCATTCCACCCTGCAAAAAGAGCTGCGCAATGCGGGTGTCGTTGCGGTTGATGGCCGAGCGGAAATTATTTTCGTCCCAGGTAATGCCCATGCGCGTCAGCGTCTCCCGCGAGGAGGGCGTTTCCCGCATCTCCTGCGGCGCAGGCGTTTCGGTGGCGGCCACTGCAGTCTCTGCTGGCGCGCTGCTGGTCACCAGCCAGAATCCTCCCACAACAATCGCAATGACCATCACGCCCACTGCGCCCCATAACACGCCGGAGATGAGCTGCTCGCGTTGTTCTGGCGTTCGCGGGGCGCGCTGGGTCGGTTTTTCGATGGTGTCACGTACTTCAAATAAATCCCCGCCGGTGACCCGATCCCTTTTCTGTGCTTTTTCCCAGAAAGCGTGCAGTTCGCTGGCATCCACCGCCATTATCCCGGCCGGGTTGACGCGGGTTCGCCCCTCTTCAAACGCACGCTGAACGGGCCGGGTGATTTGGGTGTAGTAGTTGTCGAGTAGCTGGATTTGCGCCGAGGTTAACGCTTTCTGAACGGTAAGGTTGTTGCGGATCTGGCGGATGTCATCAAGGAAGGTTTGCAGCGTTTTGCGCGGCTCCACCAGCAGCGTCAGCATGGACGGATCGCTGAACAGCGACGCGTAGTAGCGGCTGTACTCTTTTTTATCCACCAGCATCTGGGCCAGCTCGCTGAACATCATGCCGCTTAGCACATCGTTGATGTCGCCAAGCTTCAGCCAGCGCCGCACGCGGTCAGCGTTAAAGAGGGTCTTCAGGTGGTTGTTCAGACGGACCTGATCGGGCCACGCCTGCTGGATAAGCCCTTTAATCATCAGTTCAATTGCACGCACCTGCTTGTGCGCCTGCTGCTGTTCAAGATCGCTGCCCGGCGCCAGCTCGGTACTGTAGGTGAGAAGAGGCTGTTGCAGACGAAGATGTTCCAGCGCGGTGACAAACCGCATTGCCGCAATAAGCTGATTTTCACTGACATCCTGCCCGCTTTCATACTGCGGTACGCGCTGCTGCAACAGGCGCAGTTGCAGGGTAAATTCTGACATCTCGGCATCGTTCAGGTTGAGCTTCTTCGCCACGGCCCCCCATCCGCCCAGGCCTAAACGGGCGCTATCCAGCTGCTCCAGAAACCAGCGTGGATCTTTTCCCTCAGAAACATGTACATTCAGGAGAAGCAATATTTCCACAGAGGCCTGACGAATGACCGCCAGACAGTGTTCAAACTGTTCGCGGTTATGGTGTGATGTGCTGAGCGTCATTGTTTTCCTTAAAAGACCACGAAGACATCCAAAAGGGGCCCGGAACGGCCGTTTTTCTTTTTATTTATACGCGCTTAACCATACCTGACTTTCTGTTGAAATAAAGTGACAGTCCTAAAATCATTTATATTGTTTCAGGAGAATCTGAATGCCTCAGCTAACCACCTCGCGTCTTATCTGCTCGCCGTTACAGGAAGATGACTGGCCCTTTTTTCTGGCGCTACAGCAAGACCCGGATGTGATGCGCTTTGTCGCGCAGGATCGCACTGTGGCGGACATTCGTGAGGCCTTCGACTCCCGACTGACGCCATGGACGCCCGGCTGCATGCACTGGCTCTGCCTCGTGGTTCGCGATAACGCCAGCCAGACTCCGCTGGGGGTGACCGGCTACCAACACCACGAAGCAGATTGCGCCGAAGTCGGTTTCCTTTTCGCCCCCGCGGCCCAGGGAAAAGGCTACGGCTTTGAATCCCTGCAGGCACTCTGTGATTATGCCTTCCACCAGGGGGGGATCCGCCGCCTCACCGCCACCGTCACGGCAGGGAATATCGCCTCCCGGCGTCTGCTGGAAAAAGCCCGCTTCCGGCTGGAGGGGGAGCTGCGTGAGAGCTATTACCTTGGCGGCCGCTGGCATAATGACTGGCTATTCGGTTTATTACAGCGCGACTATCTGGAAAATATCAGCTGAGCAACGGCCATTTGGCGGATATGTCTCGTGCCGTATTTCCTCTACAGTAGTGTCTGAAAGAGGAAAATACCATGTTGAAGCTATCTTCTGCTGCCGTTGAATTAATTAAAAAACAGCAAGGGCTGTCTCTGGAAAAATACCGTGATGAGCACGGTACTGAGGTTATTGGGTATGGTCACGTTATTCAGCAATGGGAGAAGTTCCATGGTCTTATTACCGTTGCTGAAGCAGAGCGCTTGTTAGATAACGATATTCAGATTTATGAGACGTTAATTCAGGAAAATATCGCCCAGCCATTAACGCAACACCAGCACGATGCGCTGGTGTTGTTAATGTTCAGTTTTAGTGACACACCGTGTCCGATAAACGCCATCGCTCAGGCGGTGAGCCGGGTATAGCACATTGCCGCCTGCGTGCGATTTTTCACATCCAGCCGCCGGAAAAGTGACTCCAGATGGGCCTTTACCGTTGCCGCACTGATATTGAGCGTGCGGCCAATCTCTTTATTAGACTCCCCGGCGGCCAGTAACTTGAGCACTTCACGCTGGCGCTCGCTTAAGGATAACAACGCCTGGTGTGACGCCTGTTGCGCAAGCCATTCGCCGGGAAAACAGACCATCCCCCGGGAGACCGAATCCAGCACTGCGGCAAACCGCTCGGGACTGGCATTACGGGGAATAATCGCCTTCACGTTGCGCTGAAACATCTGTTCAGCCCATCGGGTCTCTTTTTTCGTCAGCACCATCACGACACGTATCGCAGGGAAACGCGTGATAATGTCTTTTAGAAAGCTGATGCCCTCATTCTGAATTAATGCGCCGTCAATCATGACGATAGCGGATGGCGACGCAGACAACTGCGCCCATAATTCATCTGCCTGACGGGTTCCTGTCATATTTATTTCAGGAATTAACGTCTGCAAACTGTTTATCGCTCCATGAATAAATATCGACTGCCTGTCAAACATGATTACTCGCATCGTTTTTCTCCCTCTGAGAATAGCGAGGGGGGATTGTATAGAGGCGTTATTTGAGAAAAAACTCAATGAACGGAGAGGTTACAAATTCATCGCCGTTCTTTATATCTGCCCGTATCTGGACACATCTCTTTTAAGGATTTCCTTAAGGGGTTCCGTCCCCTTAAGGAGGCGTATTACAGGAACATCCCACCAGACACTTCAATACGTTGCGCATTCATCCAGCCCAGTTTGTCGCTGAGCAGCGCGGCGATGGCATCACCAATATCATCCGGCAGGCCAACACGCCCCAGCGCGGTTTGCGACGCAAGCAACTGATTAAGGTGCGCGTCATCGCGTACGCGTCCGCCGCCAAAATCGGTTTCAATTGCCCCCGGCGCGATGATATTGACGGAGATCCCACGTGCGCCCAGCTCTTTGGCCTGATAGCGGGTCAGTACTTCCATCGCCCCTTTCATGGCCGCATAGGTCGCGGAGCCTGGCTGTGTAAAACGTGCCAGCCCGCTGGAGACGTTGAGGATCCGTCCGCCATCTTTCAGCAACGGCAGCAGGCGCTGGGTCAGGAAAAACGGCCCTTTTAAATGTACATTCATTACCTCATCGAACTGCGCTTCTGTCGTCTCGGTATAGGGGGCGTATAAACCCGTTCCGGCATTGTTCAATAAATAATCAAAGGTATCACGCTGCCAGACGGTTCGGAGGGTTTCCTGCAACTGTTGAGCAAAATGTTCGAAACGGGTGATATCTCCGACGTTAAGCTGTAATGCCGCCGCGTTTACCCCTTTTTCCTGAATTTCTTGCACAACATCCAGCGCATCCTGCTGATTGTGATGATAAGTCAGGACAATACCTGTTCCCTCTGCTGCCAGCTTCAGGGCCGCGTTTTTACCCAAACCACGGCTACCACCGGTCACTAAAGCGATACGTTCAGTCATAAGAAACCTCATTTCGGTTGTCAGGGAGATTGAGAAAGAGCTTATTAGCTGATAGAAGATCAATAAAGATGTGACAGAACGCTTCACTGTTTCATTTACAACAACAATGAGCGCTACCGATGGATAAAATTAACGCAATGCAGTTGTTTGTTCGGGTCGCGGAGCTGGAGAGTTTTTCCCGCGCAGCGGAGACGTTGACCCTGCCAAGAGGCAGCGTGTCGCGGCAGATTCAGGCGCTGGAAAACCGCCTGGGCACCCAACTGCTGCACCGCACCACGCGCCGCGTCAGCCTCACGCAGGACGGCATGGTCTATTACGAACGGGCAAAAGATCTGCTGGCGAACCTTGATGAACTGGACGGTATGTTTCAGCACGATCCCTCCAGTATCAGCGGGCGGCTACGCGTCGATATGCCGGTGGGAGTTGCACGAAATTTAGTCATCCCCAAACTGCCTGCGTTTTTGCAGCAGTATCCGGGTATTGAACTGGAGCTCAGCAGCAGCGATCGTCTGGTGGATGTGATCCGCGAGGGGTTCGACTGCGTGGTGCGCGTCGGCACCCTGAAAGATTCCGGGCTTATCGCCCGCCCGCTGGGCAAGCTTACGGTTATCAACTGCGCCAGCCCGGATTATCTGACGCGGTTTGGTTATCCGGAAACGCTGGACGATTTGGCCTCACATGCGGTAATCCACTACGCCGCGATGCTGGGCACGCGCCCGCAGGGCTTTGAGTTTTATAACGGCAGTGCGACCCAGTGGGTTAAAACGGGCGGCGTCTTAACGGTCAACAGTACCGAGACGTACCATGCCGCCTGCATCGCCGGGCTGGGTATTATCCAGGTTCCCCGCGTGGGCGTTCGTGATTCTCTGCGCACGAAAAAGCTGATTGAAGTTCTGCCGCAATACCGGGCTGAACCCATGCCGGTTTCCCTGATTTATCCCCACCGCCGTAACCTCTCCCGCCGGGTACACCTGTTTATGGAGTGGCTTACGGAAATCACAAAAGCTTACGTGGATTAGTCGCAAGCTATAATTCAATGACATCCAGCTCAACGAAAAGGAAAAAACGCGTGACGCCGGAAAATAACCCGCAACGACCGACTCAACAATTAGATTACGATCCCATCAAGAAGATGGAGACCGGGCCCGAAGAGCCCAGCACACCCGGCAAAGCCAGCAAAGCGCTGGGGACGGTCACTACGCTGGCAGAGAGAGTTCAGCAGATCCCCATGATTGCGCACCTGATACGCGCCGCGGAACGTTTCAACGACCGGATGGGAAATCAGTTTGGTGCAGCGATTACCTATTTTTCCTTTTTGTCGATGATCCCGATCCTGATGGTCTCGTTCGCGGCGGCCGGTTTTGTGCTCGCGTCTCATCCGACGCTGCTGCAGGATATTTTCAATAAGATCCTGAATAACGTCAGTGACCCGACCCTCGCCACCACGCTAAAAAGCACCATCAATACTGCCGTGCAGCAGCGCACCACGGTGGGTATTGTCGGTTTGCTGATTGCGCTCTATTCCGGTGTGAACTGGATGGGTAACCTGCGCGAGGCCATTCGCGCCCAGTCGCGCGAGGTATGGGAGCGTAAGCCTCAGGATCAGGAGAAAATTTGGGTTAAGTATTTCCGCGATTTTGTTTCGCTGATTGGTCTGCTGGTGGCGCTGGTCGTCACGCTCTCCATCACCTCGGTCGCCGGTTCCGCGCAGCAGATGATTATCTCCGCGCTCTATCTTGATTACATCGACTGGCTCAAGCCTGCGTGGCGCGGCATCGGGCTGGCGATTTCCATTTTCGCCAACTACCTGCTGTTCTTCTGGATCTTCTGGCGCTTGCCGCGTCATCGTCCGCGCAAAAAAGCGCTGATCCGCGGAACACTGCTCGCGGCAATAGGCTTTGAGGTTATTAAGATCGTTATGACTTATACCCTGCCGTCACTGGTGAAATCCCCTTCTGGCGCCGCGTTTGGCTCCGTTCTGGGGCTGATGGCGTTCTTCTACTTCTTCGCCCGCCTGACGCTGTTCTGCGCGGCGTGGATTGCTACCGCCGAATACAAAGGCGACACGCGCATGCCGGGGAAAACCCACCGCTAATTCCCCCTTTCGGGCTGAAAGTTTCAGCCCGATTCATCATTTCAGCATATATATCCAGTCCGTAACTTTTATTTAACTGAAAACCAGTTATATCCACTGATATTTAAAATCTGTGAAGCATTTCATGGAAGTGTTTTGGCTGGTCTGAACATTATCCGCTTTTTGTTGCTTTTATCACCGGTTCGCGGCTTTGTTACAGATTGAAATGTCGCTTTTGCTGTGCGTAATATGGCCTTTCGTCCGACATAAAATAAGAAAATATTATGCAAGCAACCGCCACAACACTCGATTCCGGGAGCGAAAACGTTCCGGTCAACTCACGCAATAAAGTTGTCGTCGCCTCGCTGATTGGCACCGCCATCGAGTTCTTCGACTTTTACATTTACGCCACCGCAGCGGTCATCGTCTTTCCGCATATTTTCTTCCCGCAGGGCGACCCGACGGCGGCCACGCTACAGTCTCTGGCAACCTTTGCTATCGCCTTCGTCGCGCGTCCGATTGGCTCTGCGCTGTTTGGTCATTTTGGCGATCGCATCGGGCGTAAAGTGACGCTTGTGGCCTCGTTGCTGACGATGGGTATTTCTACCGTCGCCATCGGCCTGCTGCCCACCTACGAGACCATTGGCATTCTGGCACCGGTGCTGCTGGCGCTGGCGCGTTTTGGTCAGGGTCTGGGTCTGGGCGGTGAATGGGGCGGCGCGGCACTGCTGGCGACCGAGAACGCCCCGGCGCGTAAACGGGCGCTGTATGGCTCCTTCCCGCAGCTTGGCGCACCGATTGGCTTCTTCTTTGCGAACGGCACCTTCCTGCTGCTCTCCTGGTTGCTGACCGATGAACAGTTTATGAGCTGGGGCTGGCGTATTCCGTTCGTCTTCTCGGCCGTACTGGTGCTGATTGGTCTGTATGTTCGCGTTTCTCTGCACGAAACGCCGGTGTTCGCGAAAGTGGCGGCGGCAAAAAAACAGGTAAAAGTGCCGCTGGGCACGCTGCTGACCAAACATGTCCGCGTGACCGTGCTGGGCACCTTTATCATGCTGGCTACCTATACGCTGTTCTATATCATGACCGTCTACTCCATGACGTTCAGCACCGCTGCCGCGCCGGTTGGGCTGGGTCTGCCGCGTAACGAAGTGCTGTGGATGCTGATGATGGCGGTGATTGGGTTTGGCGTCATGGTGCCGATTGCCGGCCTGCTGGCGGATAAATTTGGCCGTCGCTCCAGCATGATCACCATCACGACGCTTATCATTCTGTTCGCCCTGTTTGTCTTCCCGCCGCTGTTAGGCTCGGGCAGCCCGGCGCTGGTGATGGCGTATCTGTTGATTGGTCTGAGCCTGATGGGATTAACCTTCGGCCCGATGGGCGCGCTGCTGCCGGAGCTGTTCCCGACGGAAGTGCGTTATACCGGCGCGTCGTTCTCCTATAACGTCTCGTCTATTCTGGGAGCGTCCGTTGCGCCGTATATCGCTACCTGGCTGCAGGCAAATTATGGCCTGTTCTACGTGGGCGTGTATCTGGCGGCCATGGCGGCACTGACGCTGATTGCGCTGCTGCTGACGCACGAGACTAAGCATCAGGCGCTTTAAGCTAATGCCGGGTGGCGCTGCGCTTACCCGGCCTACATTTGAATCGTAGACCGGGTAAGGCGTAGCCGCCACCCGGCAACAACAGACCGCACCTTACCTCTTCATCTGTGACAAAATCGTCCGGCACTGATTGGCTTCCCCTTCTGATGGCGAAATCAACGCCAGCAGCGCCGCGGCTGGCGTGACCAGCGTCGCGAGCGCTGCCGCCACCGCACCGCGTGCAATTAGCGGCCCGGGTTTTACCCCCGCCTGCGGATTTTTGAAGGTGCCGCGCACGTAGAGCGGCGAGCGCAGGGTGATGATACGGATCCCTTTGCTTTCCGGGTCGATGGTTAAATCAAGCTGCTCAGAGGCCATGCTGGCGGTTCCGGTCACGTTGATTACCGCGTTTTCCGTGTCGAAGGCAAAAATCTGCGGCCGCGCCACGCCGTTAACCAGATCCAGATTCGCCGCCGCGCAGTTCACCCGCACCTCATCGTCACCAAAGATCTGCCCGATGATGTAGTTCCCGACGTTCAGCCCCAGGATTTCCATCAGGTTGCGGCTCACCAGCCCGTCGTTCATCAGTAGCTTGAGGTTGCCGTTACTGCTCCCGAGCAGCGCCGCCACGGAGTTCCCCACCCCGCGAATGTCCGCGTCACCGTTCATTTCACCGAGGGTCTTCTGCATCAGCTCCACGTTGGGCATCAGCTCTTTCAGCTTAAGCCTGCGCGCCTGTATATCAGCCCGACCCTGCATCGGCTTTTTATCGCCTTCAAGATGAATGTTCGAGGAGATGGTTCCGCCCGCCATGCCAAACTTCAGCGGCTGCAGACGCAGGTCGGCATTTTTAAGCAGAATATGGGTTGAGAGGTTGCTGATCGGCAGCGTGCTGCCGTGCTCGATTTTTCGCCCTTTGAAGCGCACATCCGCATCCATTACATCCCACTTGTCGGTTTCAAAGCGATCGTAGGGCAGCACTTTCCCCGCGGGCTGAAGGTCTTTTTTGACCTCTTTCGACTTCGTGCCTTTGCCGGAATCAACGCCGATCAGAGGGCCCAGATCGGCAAGCCTCAGCTGGCGGGACTCCACATCCCCTTCCAGTTTCGGACGCGGTTTGCCAGTGGTGTAGGTCAGCGTACCGTGGATATCGCTGTCGCCGATACGGCCGTTGAAATCCCGATAGTCAAAGACAGACGATTTTTCCGTATCGAGTTTGGCCACCAGATGCCCGTCCGTCTCAAACGGCGGCGTATCCGGCAGCAGCACGCCGGTGAGTTCGTAGAGCTCCCCCAGCGAATCTCCGGCAAACTTGAGCTGCAAATCAACCCCGCCCATGTTCATTGGATCGTTGACCGTGCCGGTAAAGGCGACTCGCGTGTTGCCGGAGCGGAAGTCCGCCTGCACCGGGAACGGGGTGCCAGCGCTTCGCAGCGCCAGCATGCCGCCAATTTTACCGGTGCCGGTCAGTGGCTGTCCGTTGTAGCGCCCGGTGGCCCGCAGGCCGAAAACGTAATCGCCCGCGCTGGCGTTATCCCCTTTCGCTTTGGTGCCGGTCACTTCACTGAACGGCAGCGGCTTACCCAGCGGATCGACCAGGATCTCCACGTCGGCCTTGCTGACTTTATCGTCGATGGCGATCCGCCCGCGATCGAACAGAATGTTATCGAGACGGAATGACCACGAAGAGGGCTGGGCATTGGGATCTTTCTCGCCGCTGCTGGCGAGGTTAAAGGTCCAGTTATTGTTTTTTTCCGAGAGACGGATCAGGCGTGCATCGGGCTGCTGAAGCTTGATCCACGGCAGGTAGACGGTTTTTGTCAGAAGCGCTAACGGCGCCAGCGTGGCTTCAACCCGCGGAAGATGCACCATGGTGACGGCAGGAATATCCGGCGGATTGCCCAGAACGATGTCGTCGGCGTGAACGTGCGGCCAGGGGATCCAGCTTCGCCAGCCGGTCTCTTCTTTCTGACGTTCCCAGACCACGCCCAAATCACCGCGTATCGCGAAGGGGCGGTTCAGTTCAGTTGAGACTTTCTGGTTGATGGTCGGCTTAAGACGGTTCCAGTCGAATGTCGCAATAATGATGATAGCGACCACGATCAACAACAAGAAAATCCCTGCTGTCCAGGAGATTACCCTGGTTGTTTTAGTCATTTTGATCCCCTTTTCCTGATGACCTGTCCTGTAAAACTATAGTCCAGACAAAGGGAAACGGGCGGTTCAGAGGTTGGTTATCACACCGTCGAGGGTATCCATGGGCACCGGACGTGAGAGGTAATAGCCTTGCGCGGCGGCGGCGGGTGAGTTTTGCACATCGCGCCACTCTTCCAGCGTTTCCACACCTTCCACAATGACGCCTTTGCAATAGCGGTTCATCAGCTGTAATAACAGCGTAAACAGATTCCGCCCTTCCGGGGTCTGGCGCAACATAATGAACAGATCGCGGGCCACTTTGATGTAGTCGTAACGCACTTCGCTGAGGGCGGAGAAGTTCGCCATGCCGGTGCCAAAGTCATCCAGCCACAGGGGGCCAAATTCACACATCGAGGCAAAGGAGGATTCCTGCGGCAGGCGGACATGCTCCACCAGTTCAAAGCGCATCCACGGCAGGGTGGCGATAAGCTCCTGCAACTTCGCGTTCTGGCGCAGCGCCAGCAGGGTTGGGCCATCCACGTTGACCGAGGCCAGAATATCGTGCTGTTCGAAAAAGGCCTTTTTCGTTTCCAGCATGCGCAACTGCTCTTCCAGCACGTCCAGGCGCTGGCGCACGGCGACTTCGGCAAAATAGCGGTCCGGCGCGATACGCTGTGAAGGGTTAGAGGGGTGTGTAACGACCGTCAATATTTCAATCGCCATCAGTCGACCGTCGGTACGATAGATCGGCTGGTAGGTATACACACGCTCACATTGCAGCCAGTAGCGATGCTCCTGCAAGTTCTCAATACTTGCCTCAGGCGTAGTGCTCAGCCGCTGGATAACCTGCTCTGACTTCATTTCAGATGTCCTGTTGTTGGGATGGCCTTTCTGGACTCGTCACTGGGTTATCGGCGCGATAATTGAGAACTTTATGTTCAATTCACCGGGAAAATGAAATTAAGATGACAGAAATGAACAGGAACACGCGCTGGTTCAAAAAAAATAATGGAACGATGTTTTAATATAGTTGACCTGATAATTCACACAGCGCACACTGCTTTTAAATACTCTGTTCAGGTTCATGATTATGTCCAAAAAAATTGCCGTTATTGGCGAATGCATGATTGAGCTGTCACAAAAAGGCGCGGACGTTAGCCGCGGTTTTGGTGGCGATACCTTAAACACCTCCGTGTATATTGCCCGTCAGGTGCCGCCGGAGGCCCTCACCGTGAACTACGTCACCGCACTGGGTACGGACAGTTTCAGCCAGCAAATGCTGGACGCCTGGCAGAGCGAACACATTGATACCTCGCTGATTCAGCGCATGGAAAACCGCCTGCCGGGTTTGTATTACATTGAAACCGATGATACCGGCGAGCGCACCTTCTACTACTGGCGAAACGAAGCTGCGGCCAAATACTGGCTGGAAAGCGACGACGCAGCCGCCATTTGCGAAACGCTGGCGACGTTTGATTATCTCTATCTGAGCGGGATTAGCCTCGCCATCTTAAGCCCGACCAGTCGTGAAAAGCTGCTATCGCTGCTGCGCGAATGCCGCGCCAATGGCGGGAAGGTCATTTTTGATAACAACTACCGTCCGCGCCTGTGGGCCAGTCGTGAAGAGACGCAGCAGGTTTACCAGCAGATGCTGCAGTGCACCGACATCGCGTTCCTGACGCTCGACGACGAAGATGCCCTGTGGGGCGAGAAACCTGTTGATGAGGTTATTGCGCGCACCCAGGCCGCTGGCGTGAGCGAAGTGGTGATTAAGCGCGGCGCGGCATCGTGCCTGGTGGCCGTAGCAGGTGAGGCGGTGATTGACGTCCCGGCGGTGAAACTGGCGAAGGACAAAGTGGTGGATACTACGGCAGCGGGAGATTCCTTCAGCGCGGGCTATCTGGCGGTGCGCCTGACGGGCGGCACGCCTGAAGCGGCTGCACAGCGCGGGCACCTGACGGCCAGCACGGTGATTCAGTATCGCGGGGCGATTATTCCGCGTGAGGCGATGCCTGCTTAAATAAGGTGCGGGCTGGTGCCCTCACCCTGACCCTCTCCCACCGGGAGAGGGAATTTTTTAGATTACTGCCCCTGTGGAATATCCGTCGCGTCCTGATGCAGATCATCAGACGTTGCCGCCTGTGGAGGTTGCGGCGCGGCGGTCATGATTGAATCCCATGTCGCCTGCAGCTCCTTCATGTTGTATTCCGGCTCGCCTTTCGGCTGCAGAAGGACTAATCCCATATCCTGCGACAGCTGCTGACGTAAATCCTGATTTAACATATCGACGGTCAGCCCATTCAGGAAGTCCTGACGGAGCTTCTGGTACTGTTCCGGCGCGATGTCCACCACCTGATTCTGCAAGGAGCGAATACGCTGGCTGATCAGGATATCCGTATCGGCGCGGGCATAGGTGGCAAACAGCTTCTGCAGTTCCAGCTTTTTCTGCGCGACCAGCGCGTTGAACTCTTCTTCAGACAGGCCCTCTTTGCGCACTTTTGCCAGCTCTTTCGCCACCACGCCCAGATTGGCATTCAGCTTATCGCCAGGCGATTCGATATTAATGGCGCACTGGGCGCGCTGGAACAGCACCCGGCAGTCGAAGCCCAGCGCAATGTTCTTCACGCTGTTCTTACTGAGGCTCTGCTGAACGTGCCAGAACAACGCCTCACGCGTCAGATCCGCACGCCAGTAGCGTAACAGCGCGGCGGATTCTCGGATAGGCTGCCAGGCTGTATCCCACATCATGGAGAGCCGGTCCTGACGCACGGCATCAGTGGAGATGCTGACTGGCTCCGTCCGCAGCGGGGAGAGCGTCGGGACAGGAGCAGGCGTTTCACGCTTGCCTTTCAGCTCGCCGAAGGCTTTGTTGATTTGCTCAACCACCGCGCGGCTATCCACATTCCCGACCACGATCAGCGTCATCGCGTCCGGGGTGTACCATTTCTGATAGAACGATTTTACCTGTTCGGCATCGACCGGCTGTTTCAGCGGCTCTGCCGGATCGTGCCCAAGCAGCGCTGAGCCTTTCAGGCGATAACGCCACCAGCCCTCTTTGGTATCCGCAGGCCAGGTCGCCACCATATCGCTGTTGCTCAGCGCATAGTTAACGGTTTCCGGCGTGATCGCCAGATTGCCAGTGGCATCGGAGAGATACGTAAGGGCTTCTTTGAGCAGATCGTTACGGTTATTCGGCAGGCTCAGGTTAAACATGGTGTAGTCATACGAGACGACGGCTGGCGGCAATGGACGCTTCGGGTCAATGCCCTGCTGCCAGAGCGAACGCACCTGAACAGCCTGTAAACTGCCGCTCTGGGTGAGCGCCAGTCGGGGAATAAAATGGCTAAAGCCGGTCTGCTGGGTGCTTTCAGTGAGGGAGCCGGTATTCACAGACAGACGGATCTCAATACGATCGCTGGGACGCTGCGGCGTGGCTAACACCTGCCACTGAAAACCATTCGCCAGAGTCCCTTGTTGCCATGCCGGGTCTGGCTGGAGCGCATCTGCCTGCACATAACTGGCTGCTGCCATCATCAGCAAACCGCCGGTTAAGAGTCGAATTTTTGTGCCCTGCATGTGAACCCCTGATCAACATTCCTGGTTAAAAAGAGTGTCTCGCGACGCGCTTCACTCTAAAAGATGACGATGAAAACACGTCGATTAGACCGCGCGTTCGGCAAAACGTCACGGTGAGAAGTGCAATATACCCAAAAAAAATCTTGTCGAATTATGACAGGTACGAACAGTCATTATGCGCAGGAGCCCGCATTCCGACAAGGGAATGCGGGAATTTAGCGGAAAATCAGGAGGATAAACCCGGGTTTTTGCTATCAGAAGAGCGATTATTCAGCGTATCGTCGAGCTTTTTGTGATCCAGCTCTTTAACCCATTTTGCCACCACAACCGTAGCCACGCCGTTACCCACCAGGTTGGTTAACGCACGCGCTTCAGACATAAAGCGGTCAATACCGAGAATCAACGCCAGACCGGCCACCGGCAGATGTCCCACAGCGGAAATGGTCGCCGCCAGCACGATAAAGCCACTGCCCGTTACGCCCGCAGCCCCTTTCGACGAGAGCAGCAGCACCACCAGCAGGGTGATCTGATGGAAGATATCCATATGGCTGTTGGTTGCCTGTGCAATAAACACTGCCGCCATGGTCAGGTATATCGAGGTACCGTCGAGGTTAAAGGAGTACCCTGTCGGGATCACCAGCCCCACCACCGATTTACGACAACCCAGCTTCTCCATTTTATCGAGCATGCGCGGCAGCGCCGACTCAGAGGAGGAGGTTCCCAGCACAATCAGCAGCTCTTCGCGGATATAGCGGATAAATTTGAAGATGCTGAAACCGGCCGCGCGGGCAATCGAACCCAGCACCACCACCACAAACAGAATACAGGTGATATAGAAGCAGATAATCAGCTGGCCGAGCTGTACCAGCGTGCCGACGCCGTATTTACCGATGGTGAACGCCATTGCCCCGAAGGCACCAATCGGCGCCAGGCGCATGATCATATTGATGATGCCAAAGATGACCTGCGAGAAGCTTTCAATGACGTTAAAGATCAGCTGGCCTTTGCTGCCCAGACGATGCAGGGCAAAACCAAACATGACGGCGAACAGCAGCACCTGCAGAATGTTTCCGCTGGCAAACGCCCCGATCACACTGCCGGGAATGACGTCCAGCAGGAAGGCGACCACGCCCTGATCTTTCGCCTGCTCAGCGTAAACCGCCACCGCTTTGGCATCCAGCGTCGACGGGTCGACGTTCATGCCAGCGCCAGGCTGCACCACGTTAACAATGATCAGACCGATAATCAGTGCCAGGGTGCTGACCACTTCGAAATAAAGCAGCGCCACTGCACCGGTACGCCCTACCGCCTTCATGCTTTCCATGCCAGCGATACCGGTCACCACCGTACAGAAGATCACCGGGGCGATGACCATTTTAATGAGCTTAACGAACGCGTCGCCAAGCGGTTTCATTTGCGCACCCAGTTCCGGGTAGTAGTGACCCAGTAAAATACCGATTGCGATGGCTGTCAGGACCTGGAAATAAAGACTTTTGAAGAGTGAGGTTTTCATAAAATGTCCTTGGGAAGAAAAACCACAGGCTTTGTAAGGTTATGGTTAACCTGCGGCTCTAAAATAACACCCGCATAACAGGACAGAAATAAACTCAGTTCAAATTTGAAACACAAATGTTAAGAACTTTGAGCTGGCTCGCACAAGCCAGCAACAAAATTACACTTTTGCGTTATTGCCAGCGCCGGAAAGGTACCGTTGTTCAAAGACATCCGACGGGACGGCACGGGCAAAGAGGAAGCCCTGGCCTTTCCCGACACCCGCCTCAGCCAGCCAGCGGCGCTGCGCTTCCGTCTCGATACCCTCAGCAATCAGATTCAGGTTGAGACTACGCGCCATCTGAATAATGGCTTGCACCATGCTGCTGTCTTCCGGCAGCCCATCGACAAACGCTTTGTCGATTTTCAGGACATCCACCGGCAGCGTTTTCATGTGCTGAAGCTGACGCAGTCCGGCATAGCCCATGCCAAAATCATCCAGCGCGATGCGGATACCGGCGTTGCGCAGCGGTTTGAGGATCGCGACCGCCTCATTCGGGTCGTCAATACGACGGCTTTCCGTCACTTCCAGAATCAGCGTATCCGGCTGGATCCGGTAGCGATTGATGAGCTCCAGCATCTCCGAGACCATAGTGGGATGCATCAACTGCAGGGCAGAGAGATTGACCGACAGCGGCAGGTTGACACCACGCTCCTGCCAGGCGGCAAGCTGGCGGCATGACTCCTCAAGCACCCAGTAGCCCACCGTGACCATCAGACCACAGGACTCAATACGTTCGATTAACCCTTCCGGCAGCTCCCAGCTGCCATCCGGCTGCTGCACGCGCAACAGCGCTTCCGCGCTTTCCACTTCACCCGTCAGCAAATTGACCTGCGGCTGGAGCCAGAGGGCAAACTGGTGGTTATCCAGCGCGGTGAGGATGTCGCTCTCTTCCGTCAGACGCTGCTGCGCCTTTTCCATCTGATCCGGGTCGAAGAACTGGATCTGGTTTTTCCCTTTGCGACGGGCGGTGAATGCCGCCGAGAAGGCGCGACGATAGAGCTGCTCCGCGGTCAGATCGCCATAGAACATGGCAATTCCGATACTGGCGCTGGGGCGAAGCTGAATACCCTGAATGGGCAGCCGCTCATTAATGACAGTGAGTACTTGCTGACCTAATGTGATCGCATGCCACGGCTCTTTCACGCCGTTCGCAATCACCACCAGGTCATAACCGCTGACCTGGGTCAGCACCATGCGTGGGGCAAGCACCGATTTAACCTTTTCGACCAGCGTCAGCAACAGCATTTCACGCTGGCTCTCCTTGAGCACCCCAGCGGTATCCTGCAGGGTTTCACAGGCGATGACCATCAGCGCCGTGGTCTGCTGGCGCGCCACGGTCTGCTCCAGCATCGCCATCAGGAACGCTTTATTAGGCAGCTCCGACACCGGGAAACGGGTGGCGCTACTGTTCAGTTCATCCTGCTGACGCTGAATGCGCTGCTGGTTGAGGTTGTAGCTGCGCACCAGCATGCCGATCTCATCGTCATGATGCAGGCGGGGGAGCTCAAGCTGATGACCCATCTGCTCCTGGGGAGAAAGCGCGTTCAGCTCCCGGGCGATACGCCGCAGCGGGTGGACAATCAGCCGGTTAATGCACCAGGTCAGCGCCACGCTCAGTATCAGCGTCATAAGTAAGCAAGTGGTCACTAACGTGATAAACCAGCTCATGACGAATTTATACATGCGGTACGAGTCCGCCTGCAGAACAAGATAGGCCAGCGGCTGCGGATTCGCAGGGCGTTCAAGCGAGTAGATGGGGAGCGAAATTTGTACCGGCAGTTCAAACAGGCGCATCACCATCATCGGGACGGGACGTTCCGGGATAAAACTCATCCGCAGCGCCTGGAACTGGTTCGGCAGCACCACGTCTGCGCGGCTGACAACGCCCGCAGGCTGAATACGTTTTAAAATGGTTTCCGCTTCGGGAATATCGCCTTTCAGAATAGAAGCCGAAAGCGGGCCACGCACCGAGCGGGCAATACTTTCTAATTGCGAAGCCGTGTTATAGCGATTCTGCTGCACGGAATGAAACAGCAAAATGACGCAAAATAGCAGTACAAACAGCAAGGTGACAGCAGAAACCATCGCCATCTGTTTGATCGTTAAGGAACGGCTGACACGCAAAATGACTCTCCACAGAACTCGAAGCGCAGGGCGCACCAGGGTGTAAACCTGGCGCGCCTGAGTATACCCGATCGCCGCACTTTTAAGAGAGACTTACAAATGGATTAAGTAAAATCCGATTACCAGTCCGCGTAGGGAATGAGCGGCTGTGGCGGTAAGTCCATATCACCCTGCCAGCCTGCGGCGGAGTAGCGTACATAGAGCAGCGCATGGCTTGGGGTATAGTCTTTCGCTTCCTGAATATCCACGCCAAGACCCACAAACCAGTTGGACGTGACCCGGCGCTCGACAATGGCCCGCGCGGTATAACCGGTGCCTGAGGAGCTGCTGCCGGTTTCCATCGCCCCCCTGTCGGTGTAACGGCCTGGCTCATCGACGGGAATGAGTCCCTGAAGGGGATAGCGCAGCACATCGTTGGTTTTTGAGTGAGACCATGAGACAGACCCGCCCAGCTCCCAGGACCAGTTCTCCGTGCGTTTACGCCAGGTGACCGGCAGCGCAAAGGAGACATATTCCTGCGGGCTATAATAGCCGCCCTGACCCAGGGTATAGCCGCTCAGATCTTTATCGTAGTGCCAGAGCATGTTAGAGACACCGACAGTCAGGCGCTCGTTGTTTTTATTAATCAGCTTGTAGTAGTAACCGGTCATCCAGCGGACACGCCAGTTATCCTCTACATTTTTCCCGGTCAGCGATTCCGTGTTCAGGCTTGACCAGATGCCGTTCGCCTCGCCTTTATCGTAGCTGATGCTCACGCCACCGCCGGTGGCGCGCACGCCGCCCCAGGTGGTGCCGGTATTGGTGTCTTTTTGCCCGGCAAAGGCCAGCAGAGAGCTGGAGATCGGGCGACGGTGGGCGTTAATGGTGTAGCCGATAGGACCGAGATCGTTGCTATAGCTCACCCCGCCGACCACATCCACCACGTCAAAGCCCATTGGCGTGGTGCCGATATCCCATGCCCAGGTTTTATTCTGCCAGCCCACGGCCACGCTTGCGCCGTTTGAAGTCTGACTGGTGTTGCCGCGACATGGCGTTTCGGCACAGGTCCCCCATTTGGGATCGTAGGTGCCGTTGTTAGTGGCAAACGAACCGGCATCCATATTGACCAGATCGCTGCGGAAGAACATCCGTCCATCAGAGAGCGGCGCATCCACCTGCAGCATGGTGGTGTGGGCTTTCAGGTCGGAGTAGCCGCCGGTACCGCTGGAGCCCCAGTAGTCGTGCTGCAGCGTAACGTTAACATCCTGCTGGCGATACAAATCACCGGCATCGCTACGCACGCCGCGCTTCAGCCAGTCATCTTTTTCGTCGTTACGCGTCAGGCGCGTAAAGGTGTCATTGTCTGCCGGACGGGTGGTGGTGATGCCAGAGGAGACCATGGCATCTTTATAGGTCTCCAGCGCCTGCTGAGGCTGGCCATTTTGCGTCTGAAAACGTGCCGCATCACGCAGCACCAGCGCGTTTTCCATTGACGCAGGCTGTGATTTTGCCTGCGGAATGATGCTGTTGAACGTCTTTTCTGCGGCAGCAGAATCACCCAGCCCCGCCTGCGCCATCGCGATGCGGCGCTGCATGTTGAGCGACAACGGCTGGCCATTTTGCGTCGCAGGCAGTTTCGCCAGTTCGGCACGCGCAGCGTCTTTGTCGCCCTGCGCACTGTAGATTTCGGTCAGGCCGAGGATCGCATCTTCGTTTTGTGGCTCGCGCTGCAACACGCCGCTGTATGCCGTTTTTGCTGCACTGAGATCGCCCCGCTGCTGCGCCCAGTCCGCCAGGGTTAAATCGATACGGGTAGATGCAGGTTGTTGACGAAGAAGATTTTCCGCCTCCTGCTCTTTGCCGCTGTCGCGCAGGCGATTGGCGGTTTCGAGCACCTGATTACTTTGCAGGCGGTCGGCAAGCTCCTGAATATTGCTGTTCCACTGGCTGCGCGGCAGCGTCTCCAGATGGGCCAGCGCGGCACGATCCTGGTCGTTACCGGAAAGATAGAGCCCGTTGGCATACACCTGATCCGGGTCGGTCGGTTTCTGGCTGGCAAGCTGACGCATCAGGGTATCTGCCTGACTGCGCTGGCCTGCGCCGTAGAGATCGCGCGACAGGCGATAGGTGATCCACACGTCGCCTGGAGAGAGCGCCAGACGACGACGCTGAACCTCGGCGGCCTGGGCGTATTTGCCCTGGTTCTCCAGCTGCTCGGCCTGGGCGGAGAGTTGTTCGTTGGTCAGGCTACGTTCAATATCATCAATGCTGCGACGCTGGCTGGCGGAGAGCGACTGGATAAACTGCGAGGCTTTCTCCGGTGACTGTGCGCGATAAATATTGGCCAGTCCGCGGACCGCGTTACTGTTGCCGCTGTCCATGCGTAATGCCTGGCGATAATAGCGCTCGGCGGCGTCGTTATCTTTACGTGCCGCTGCGGCATCACCCAGCCCCAGCACCGCATAACTGTCGCTATTGTCGATAGTGCGCGCCTGCTGATAATAGCGCTCCGCCTGTGCGGGGTTATTCGCTTTCAGCGCCGCATCCCCCTGCTGGATCAGCAGCCAGTAACGGTTCACCTTCAGCAAGCTGTCCCATTTGCCGCGGTTATCGCTCTGCGGATCGAGGGCGATCGCCTTTTCAAACTGTGCCACCGCGCGAGCACGATCGCCTTTCTGGGAGTATGCCTGGCCCAGCGCGCCAATGGCTTCGCTGTCGGCATGGTTTGCGCTGACCGCCTTTTGCAGTTCCGCCACCGCCTTATCACCCTGTCCGGCATCCACTGCCGCCAGGCCTTGTGCTTTCGCACGGAAAGTTGGATCGGCGAGCTGTTTTTGCTGCGCTTCAAGCTGTGAACGCGCTGCGGTTACGTTCTCACCGTCACTGAATACGCTCAGGTACTTTTGCAGCGCGGAGACGCTGGCATTGCTGACAGGCTGGTCTTTGATCTGCGCATACCACATATCCGACGCCTGGCTGCGGCCATTACTGGATTTGGCCATCTCCTGCAGCACCGCAAAGCCTTCATCACGGCGCCCGGTCTGGAACAGCAGCTGAGCCAGCGTCGACTGCAGCTGCGTATTGCCAGGGCTGCTGCTGTTGATCTTTTTCAGCTGGTTAATGGCCGCATTGCGGCGGGCGGGATCTTTCGCCACCACATTCCAGTATTCTGTTGCCACGTCGCCGCCCGGCGGGTTGCCGTCGAACAGCTTGTCATAGGCGGCAATCGCTTCCTGGGTATGGCCTGTCGTGGCGAGTAAGCGAGCCTGTTGTAACTGCTGGCGGCCATCCGGCGTGGAAAGCAGCATCGTGTTGCGCGAGGACTGGTACGCGCTGGAACCGGGGGCGATCCCTTTCAGTCTATCCAGCTCTTTTTGTGCGCCGGCGTTGTCGCCCTGACGAAGCAGATAGCGAAAACGTGCCGCAATAACGTCAGGGTTGTTCGGGTCGATCAGCTCAAGACGATAGAGCGACTGACGCACCAAATCTTCACGCTGCGTCGATTCCCCCAGGCGCACCTGTTCCAGCAGCTGTTGCTGCTGTGGAGAGTTGACGGCCTGAGCCAGCGGCATCAGCGCCAGGCCAAGCGATAAACTGAGTAGATTTACTGTGAACTTGCGCATTCCTGGCCCCAATCCGGTATTAATTCACCTTTTGTGGTGAAACGAAAACGATGCTGATCCCATCCTTGTCCAAAGAGAGTCAGTACATAACTGTAGTAAGCATTATTATCAGGAAAGTGGTCAGCCACGCGCTGGCGCTGGACGGCCTGCGCATCACGCTGTTGTAAAAAAGGCAGCATGGCGGCAGAGAAGCCGACCGGGCCATTGCCCGTGCGTGCTCCACTCACCACATTCACTTTTTCCGGTGGTACACCCTGTTTTGTTGTGGTGGCGGCCATCGGCCTGAAGCGCGCCAGCAGCCGGGCTTTTTGAGGATCGTTATCGTTCATCATCCCCACCCAGAGATAGACGCGGATGGCGTCATATCCCCCCACCAGCGGCGGCTCCTGCTGTAACCGCCAGCCTTTGTTTTTCTGGTATTGCACCCAGTCCGGCGAAAAACCTTTCGGCGCACTCTCCTGCAGCAAGCGCAGATTGGTCTCACGCAGGGTGGTCCACGGGGCGCCAAAACGCGTGAAGTAGCTTGCGAGCTGTGGAGGAAGATAGCTGGGATTAAAACGCCAGGCGTTCTCATCGACAAAGCCAACTTTACCGGGCAGCAGCATCAGACCGAGGCCAGGTACTTTCACCACTTCTTCGCGGGCGATACGCTCGAGTAGCGCCTTGCCCGTACGGGTATAGTCAGCGTCTTTCCATAACCGCCCCGCTTCAAGCAGGGACCAGGCGATCCAGATATCGGCATCCGAGGCGGAATTGGTATCGATAACCGCCCAGGTGTCTTTGTCTTTTTGCCCCCATAACCAGGCGGGGAGCGTGTCGTCGAGATGCCCCCCGGCAAGGTTATCCCGCGTCCATGCCAGCACTTTGTCGAACGCTTTACGGTCATTCGCGGCGAGGGCAAAGAACAGCGCGTAGCTTTGCCCTTCCGAGGTAGTGATTTTACGCGTGTCGCTGGGATCAATGACCCGCCCGCCCTCGCTGATGTAATCCTGTTTAAATTTCTCCCAGGCAGGCCAGGTACAGGCGGCGCGCAGAGGCACCGCCGCCAGCATCAACGCAATGACACACCAGCGAAAGGCTTTCATCACATCTTACTCATGATCCGGATTCAGGCGACGACGGCTGATGATACGCAGCAGACGCCACAGCACCCAGGCCAGCAGCACCACGCTGACGGCGGCCAGGATAGCGAGCAGAATCGGATGGTTAGAGAGCGCATACCACAGACGTTCGAACCATGGCAGATGCCCTACATAGTACACATCGCCTACGCGCAGGCTGTTCACGCCCGACTCACGGATCACCGACACAGAGCCGAACATCGCGGCACGTTTACCGCTGTCGTTCATCGCACTGTTGAGCAGTTCGTAGCCACGCGGGCTGTCTGCGAGCAGGGCAATCACGCTACGCTGATCGTTGTACGGTGACTGGAAGCCGACCACGGCCGCCATCGCCCCCTGAGACGTGACAGCCGTCTGCGCGCTGGCTTTACGATCGTTGATATCCGGCATGATGCTCGGGAACTCGGTCTGACGCAGCGGCGTGTTAACCCAGGACTGGGCTGCCTGAACCAGCAGATCGATACGCTTCTCATCCTTCAGCTTATCCGGGATGGAACCGATCACCATGATGTCCGCATCTTTGTCCTGAATTTGAGCGCCATCATCCGTCAGGGTAACGTTAATCGCCGGCAGGCCCGTTTGCGCGCCTACGGTCGCCATGGTGTCCAGCAGAGTCGTCACCTGCCCTTCATTTGGCACTTTTGGCATCACAACAATGGATTCAGACAGGTCCGCCATACGGCTGAACGGGAAGCCCGCGTTAGCAAACGCCCGCAGATCCGGCATGGCGAGGAAGTGATAGTACTTCGAGAAGTCGATGGTCGATTCATCGCCAATCACGACGTGGTTCTGCACCGGCTGGAAGGTGATGCAGTTGTCCACCGAACCGCCCGGCATTGGATTCATGTACTGGAAATCAAAGCGCAGCTGGTTTACCGCCCCGAGCTTCAGCGCCGGGATGGAGACATCGGTTTTACCATCCAGCAGCCCCTGCAGTACCGGCAAACGCAGCAGCAGACGGTTCGTTTCCTGATTACTCACCAGATTAAACGACTGCAGGAACTGATTATTCAGGCTGATATCCATGCGCGAACTGTCTTTGGTTGACGGCGCGGTGTAACGATAGTTCATGTTCATATCGATACCGGTGGTGCGCAGCAGATACAGGTCCGGCGGCAGGTTCAGCGACAGGCTGACAGGAGACGGCTCAATCCCTGTCGACTGCAGCTGCTCTTCATAGGTTTTCAGCTCGCCGAAGGTGACGGCGCGGTCGGTACGTACCCAGTTTGGCGCATCATAAGGTTTACGTGCCAGCAGCGGCTTGACCTCATCGACAATTACGCTGCTGCCGCGGAACAGGATATTCCCCTGCGCAATCGCTTTTGCCGCCTGCACCAGGTCTTTCTCATCACGCCCGAAAACCACCAGCAGCTTCACATACGGGTTATCCGGGTGGCTTATCATCTCAATGGTCGGCGCTTTGACATCCGGGTGCTCACGCAGGAAAGCAGGACGCTTCGCGTTGGTCGCAAAGATGATGGCATTTCTGTCAGGGATCTTGTCATACATAACCGGGAAGTTCTGCCCGCGCCAGCCGGAACGGGAGCCGAACCAGGAGGCCACGATGGTCGCTGCCAGTTGCTCCGTGACGTCCGGTGAGGACGCAAAGACCATCGGCAGGTTTAACGGGCGATTATCACGCGGATCGAAGAACGGCACCGGGAACGCGGAGAGATCGTTTTTCAGCGCCAGCGACTGGTAGGTCATCTGCAGCGATGAGTTACGCCCGACATCCATCCACAGCGTGTTGCTGGCCGGGTTTTCGCAGACGTCACGGTAATGGCCCACGAATTCCAGACGGATACGGTTAAAGTCGGTGATAAACAGCGGGTTGATCGGCACCTGAGCCAGGGTTTTCTTGCCCAACTGCTCTTTGGTGACCGGCAGCACGTCCATCAGTTCGTCATTCAGGTAGACCTTCAGCTGAGACTGGGTCGGCAGCAGCGAAGGAGAAGGGGTATATTCCAGGTTCAGCACCGCCTTCGACACAACCTCATCGCTGCGCATACCAAACTCAACGCCGCCTTTAGGATTGACGCCGCGCAGCACCATGCTGCCCGGAGGCGGCGCAATTTGCGCAAAGGTGAGCTTCACGTCCCGCGACGGGGCATTTTCCGTGACAACAGGCGCATTAGCCCCCGGAACACCCGGCATCACCTGTCCCACAACCTGTGCGTCGGCCGGCAGGGTATTTCCCGCTGTCGGCTGGTTGGGAACGACGTTTTCTGTTTGACCGGGCGCCGCGGTGACAACCGGCTCGGTCGCTTGCGACACCACAGGCACCGTAGGAGCTGGCGTGGCCGCGGCGTTATCAGGCGCTGCGTTAGCCATTGTTGCAGGGAGCGTACTCATCCCCATTGCCACTGCACATAACCAGGAAAGTTTTGTTTTCATCGCGTTATCATCATTGTTGAGCCATAACCGGGTCCGCCTGCTTCGCCTCATCCCGCTCAGGACGACGAGGAATGAACGACACGACCCAGGAAACCAGCGAAGTAAGTGACCGGAAAATTATTTTCACCGACGACGGGGCAAATTCTGCAAGGTGACGATAGCCACGGAACCCCAGCTTCAGAATATCCAGCAGGCTTTCCAGAGGTTTATCTTCCGGGAAGCTGTCCTGCCAGAGAGCCCACGTATCCGCGCGGGCAAACGTACACTGCACAAAATCAATATGTTGCTTCCTGGTCAGCGGCATCAGCTGCAGACCCACTTCATTGCCTGCCACACGCACAACCTGTGTCGGGAAGACATACTCCTGCTGGCCACGCTTAAGCAGCAGGTTAACCTTCTGCCCTTCCAGCACCTTCGCCTGTCCGTTGATTTTGATACCCAGACCACCGTCGGAGAAGTCATGAACGGTACAGGAGAAGAGATGACCATCTTCACGGGCTATCGCCGCAGGCATGCTGATTTCAACACGATGCGCGCGACGTACCTGCTTGCTTTCCACCGACACCGCCACTGCGCCGCCAAGGATAATCAGGTTGTAAAATACCCATGCCATACTGACGAACACCGTCAGGATTTCGTTTTCCGGACCGTAGAAGTAGCGCCAGATACCGGCAATTACCCCCACAATGTTCAGCAGCACCAGGAAGATGTACGGACGGGAGATCACCCAGTCGACATACTCCTCTTCCACCAGGCCCCCCTTCGCGGTGACGTTAAACTTGCCTTTATGCGGGTTAATCAGCGCCACCATCGTTGGCGGCGCGATGTACCAGGCCAGCACCGTTTCGTAGATTTCACTCCAGAATGAGTGGCGATACTTGCCCTGAATCTTCGAGTTGGTCAGGCTCGCGTGGATCATGTGCGGCAGAACAAACAGCGCAATCATCAGCGCGGGCGCGTAGATGATATAGGCGTGAAGAAGCAGGAACGCCAGCGGCGCGGTCAGGAAGATCAGCCGCGGAATACCGGATAAGAAGTGGAACATGGCGTTGACGTAGCACAGACGTTGCGCCAGCTTGAGGCCTTTACCCAACAGCGGGTTATCAAGACGGAAAATCTGTACCATCCCGCGCGCCCAGCGAATACGCTGGCCGATATGCGCCGACAGGGATTCCGTCGCCAGACCGGCCGCCTGAGGGATACGCATATAGGCCGAGGTATAGCCGCGACGGTGCAGGCGTAGCGAGGTATGGGCATCTTCAGTGACCGTTTCAACCGCGATGCCGCCAATTTCATCCAGCGGTTTACGGCGGATAACCGCACAGGAACCGCAGAAGAAGGTCGCATCCCACATGTCGTTGCCGTCCTGCACCAGGCCATAGAACAACGTGCCTTCGTTCGGGGTCTTACGGAAACGGCCGAGGTTACGTTCAAACGGATCCGGCGAGAAGAAATGGTGCGGCGTCTGCATCATCGCCAGCGCTTTCTCTTTCAGGAACCAGCCCATCGTCATCTGCAGGAACGAGCGCGTCGGCACGTGGTCGCAGTCAAAGATGGAGACAAACTCCCCTGTCGCATACTTCAGCGCGTTGTTGATGTTCCCGGCTTTGGCATGTTCGTGAGAGGTACGGGCGATATACTCAACGCCCACCTCTTGCGCGAACTCACGGAACGCGGCCCGACCGCCGTCATCCAGGATCCAGATTTTGAGCTTATCTTTGGGCCAGTCGATACCCAGCGCGGCGTAAATGGTATTTTTCACCACGCTCAGATCTTCGTTATAGGTCGGCACAAAGAGATCGACAGTCGGCCACTGCGACGTATCTTTTGGCAGCGGAACCGGCTGGCGGTTGAGCGGCCAGATCACCTGGAAATAGCCCAACACCAGCACAATCCAGGCGTACGTTTCAGCAAACAGCAGCACCAGACCGCATACCAGACTGACCGGATCATCCCAGTTCAGCGTAGAGGTATAACGCCACCAGATATAGCGGCAGGAGACGGTCAGTGATAACACAATCAGCATCAGGGCGGAGAAGCGCCCCGGTATACGCCGCACCAGCAGCGCCACGCCCCACAGCAGGATCAGGAAAGTGAACTGCGCCAGCGGGTTAAAGGGTTGCGTGATACAGACCAGCGCCAGAATGAGCGAGAAGACAACTATCACGCCCAGAATAAAACGCCGTAAACCCGGGTGCAGATGCCCGAGTTCTTTATGGTTATCCAGATGGCTGGTCTTATCGCCCACGCGGTCAGGCAGCCTGTCCAGCCACTGATGATAGCGTTCGCGTAAAAGCTGGACCCGGCTGAAGCTGCGCCAGTGCGGCGTCTTTTTCTCCTGCCGCGGCGACGTAACCACCAGCCAGATGGCCTGAATGATGTACCGCGCCGGATCTAACGGCCGTGGACGGTCAGGATTAATGTGCGGATACAATTCACTGTGTCGCGCACGAATGCGCTGCCAGCGGGGGTGCTCGAGGGGGATGAACATCCAGGCCAGAATCATCCAGAAACAGCCGAACGCGGCGCTAAATGCCGAGGCACCATGCCGGCGATAATGCCGGTAATGGTCGCTTAAACGCGAACTGACCGGTGGGATGAGTAACCAGCTGGCGAGTCGACTCATACCGTACCTCTGGCAGGATCCGCCTCTTGGGCGAAGTGCAGCAGACACCAGTTCGCCAGCGTCAGGATCTCTTCTGCCGCCAGAGAATCGCTGCGATACTCGCCGAGTGGCTGTTTGGAGGCGAGGCATTCCGCCATCCCCTCATCACGATGGATCACAATCGGCAGCAGACGACGCTGGCTTTGCAGCCAGACCTGATACAGATCGTCCTGGATCTGGCTGCCAATGCGTAAATCGTTAATCAGGATATGGCTATTCTGGGGCAACCCCTGCTGATGTAGACGGATATGGCAATTAGCATCGACGTTCACAATGGAGAGCACGTGGTCGCACTGGGCAATCAGCTGTCGGGTCAGCGTGCCGGCACCGTGCGGCAGATCCAGCAGGATCCACTGATAATGGCCTTTTTCTTTGAGGCTCTGCAGCGCGAGTGTGAATTGCGAGAATAAACGCTGATAGGCGGCTTCATTCTCACGCTCTGTCGTGGTCAGTTGACCAAACGGCAGGAGATCGAGCTGGGAGGTGTAACGCAGACCCGCATCACGCCAGTCTTTATCATCAAGCAACGCGCGGGCCCAACCCTCTGTACGGGTAAAGTCGACGTTAAATGACATACGCAGCAAATTGTCGGCGCAGGCGTCAATCACCAGCACCGATTCACCTAAAAGCTGTAATGACCACGCCAGCGCCGCGGTAACGGATGTTGTACCCACTCCACCACGGACGCCCTGTAATCCGAGTATGGCCATCAATGGCTCCCTTATTGTTGTTGGGTAAATTCAGCTAATAACGGCCAACGTTTAATAGCCGCAGCCAACTGTTCCCGCTGGGAAATATCGGTGTAATCTATTTCAGGTAAAGAAAAGGCCTGCGTCAGCGCCAGAAAATCGTTTTGGAATGTGTAACCCAGGGTCGAATCGACTGGGGTTCCGGGTTCGTTATTATCCATTTTTTTCCATCCCTTTGAGTATCGTTTTACTCTCTGAAGTCGCGAGGCTTCCTGCCCTGTGAAATTTCATTTACATGCTAAATCTGATGCTCTTTAATTTCAATGTTAGGTTTATTTCTACGCTTTCGCTAGTAAACTGATATACAGATAAATTAGACGAAAAGAGGGACACCGTGGACTCCATATTTTCTATTGGCATCCAGTCATTATGGGACGAATTGCGCCACATGCCAGTCGGAGGAGTCTGGTGGGTTAATTCGGATCGTAATGAAGATGCTATCAGTCTGGTAAACCAGACAATTGCCGCGCAGGGTAAGGACTCCCGGGTCGCTGTCATTAGTATGGGCGAAGACCCGAAGCAAATTATTACGCTTGAGCGAGACCGCGGTCCACAGACGGTACGCTTGTTTTCCATGCCGTCGGAAGCAGATAGTCTATACTATTTATCCCGCGACATTCAGTGTTCCATCAATCCAGACCGTTTTTTATTGATTCTTAAATGTTCACATAACGCCCTGCAAAATATCCCGACGGAGAAACTGCTGCAGTGGCTGGAAAAAATCAATAAATGGGCAAAATTTTAAAATTGCACGCTGTTGATAATCAATCCCGGCAGTAATAACGACAAGCTGTTCTCACTTTTAATGGCGGAGTATCGCTCGCTATTCGGCCTGGCGAGTCTGCGCGACCAGGCGGGCAGCTATCTCTACGATATTGCATTCTGGTGTAATGAAAAAGGCGTGAGCGCCAGACAGCAACTTACGCTTAAACATATTGACGGCGAGTGGCACCTTGCCCAGCAAGAAGAAACCGTGGTGCAACCGCGCAGCGATGAAAAACGGATCCTGAGCCATATTGCGGTACTGGAGGGGGCGCCCGCGCTGTCTGAAAACTGGTCCCTGTTTGAGTCCAATGAAGCACTTTTTCATGAAGCCCGCACGACGCAGGCGGCAACCCTTGTTTTCTCGCTGATGCAGAACAACCAGATTGAAATGCTGGCACGACAAATTCATACCTTACGTCGTCAACGCGGCAGCGCGTTAAAAATTGTGGTACGCGAAAACAATACCAGCCTGCGTGCCACGGATGAGCGTCTGCTTTTGGGCTGTGGCGCAAACATGGTTATCCCGTGGAATGCCCCTCTGTCACGCTGTCTGACGCTTATCGAAAGTGTCCAGGGGCAGCAGTTCAACCGCCACGTACCGGAAGATATTTCCACGCTGCTTTCCATGACGCAGCCGATGAAACTGCGTGGTTATCAGAAATGGGATACCTTCTGCGATGCCGTTGGCAACATGATGAACAACACGCTGCTTCCTGCAGACGGGAAAGGGGTAATGGTTGCCCTGCGACCTGTACCGGGGATCCGCGTGGAACAGGCGCTCACCTTATGCCGCCCGAACCGTACCGGGGACATCATGACGATTGGCGACAACCGCCTGGTACTGTTTTTGTCTTTTTGTCGGGTGAACGATCTCGATACCGCACTGAACCATATCTTCCCGCTGCCTACCGGGGATATTTTCTCAAACCGTATGATTTGGTTCGAAGACAATCTGATCAGCGCTGAGCTGGTGCAGATGCGTGCCCTCGCGCCTGAAAACTGGGTGAAACCGCTACCTGTCACGAGCGATATCAAACCGATCCTCAATGCACGGCATGACGGCCATGTCTGGCGTCGGGTTCCGGAACCCCTTCGCTTATTAACTGAGAATGGGGAGAACGCACCATCATGAATATCAGCGATATCATTCAACTGGTTGTATTCTGTGCGCTGATCTTTTTCCCGCTTGGTTATTATGCACGCCATTCACTGCGTCGTATTCGCGATACGGCCAGAATGGCGTTTGGCAAACCTCGCTATGTCAAACCAGCCGGAACACTGACACGGGCAACACACGTCAAGGCAGACCGAAAACATGACTAACTCAACTTATACCGCTTCGTCACCATCGCCTCTGTGGCAATACTGGCGCGGCCTTTCCGGCTGGAACTTCTACTTTCTGGTGAAGTTTGGTCTGCTGTGGGCTGGCTATCTGAACTTCCATCCTCTGCTGAACCTGGTGTTTATGGCCTTCCTGCTGATGCCGCTGCCCAATATCAGGCTGCATCGCTTGCGTCATTGGGTTGCCATCCCGCTGGGTTTTGCGCTGTTCTGGCATGATACCTGGCTGCCGGGGCCGGACAGCATCATGAGTCAGGGTTCGCAGGTCGCCGGGTTTAGCGCCAGCTATATCCTCGACCTGACCGAGCGCTTTATTAACTGGCAGATGATTGGCGCGGTCTTTGTGCTGCTGGTTGCCTGGCTGTTTCTGTCACAGTGGATCCGCGTCACGGTGTTTGTCGTTGCCATTATGATTTGGCTGAACGTTCTGACGCTGGCTGGGCCAAGTTTTTCCCTGTGGCCTGCCGGTCAACCGACCAGCACGGTGACCACCACCGGAGGAAGCGCGGCAGCAACCGTTGCCACGGCTGGCGACACGCCGGTGGTGGGCGATATTCCAGCGCAGACCGCACCGCCGACCTCAACCAACCTGAATGCCTGGCTTTCCAGCTTCTACACCGCGGAAGATAAGCGTCAGACTAAATTCCCGGATGCACTCCCGGCGGATGCCCAGCCGTTTGAACTGCTGGTAATTAACATCTGCTCCCTCTCCTGGGCTGACGTTGATGCGGCTGGTTTAATGTCGCACCCGCTGTGGTCGCATTTCGATATCCAGTTTAAAGACTTTAACTCTGCCACCTCGTACAGCGGCCCGGCGGCCATCCGCCTGCTGCGAGCAAGCTGCGGCCAGCCATCGCACAAGAATTTGTATCAGCCCGCTGGCAACCAGTGTTATCTGTTCGATAACCTGGCGAAACTGGGCTTTACGCAGCATCTGATGCTGGGGCATAACGGTCAGTTCGGTAACTTCCTGAAAGAGGTACGTGAAGAAGGGGGTATGCAGGCACCGCTGATGGATCAAACCGGGCTGCCGGTCACGCTGCTGGGCTTCGACGGCTCGCCAGTCTATGACGATACCGCCGTGCTACAGCGCTGGCTGCAGACCATTGAAAAAGACAGCAATCCGCGCAGCGCCACGTTCTATAACACCCTGCCCCTTCACGACGGTAACCATTTCCCGGGCGTGAGCAAAACGGCGGATTACAAAGTGCGTGCGCAGAAGTTCTTTGATGAGCTGGATGCGTTCTTCACTGAGCTGGAAAAATCTGGCCGTAAAGTGATGGTGGTTGTCGTTCCGGAGCACGGTGGGGCGCTGAAAGGCGACAGAATGCAGGTGTCCGGCCTGCGCGATATCCCCAGCCCGTCCATTACCAACGTGCCTGCCGGGATTAAATTCTTTGGTATGAAGGCACCGCATCAGGGCGCACCGATTGAGATCACTCAGCCAGTCAGCTATCTGGCCATCTCTGAGCTCGTGGCCCGCGCGGTCGATGGTAAGCTGTTTGTGGAAGATAGCGTGAACTGGGATCAGCTCACCAGCAATCTGCCGCAAACCGCGGAAGTGTCAGAGAATGCGAATGCGGTTGTCATTCAGTACCAGAACAAACCGTACGTTCGCCTGAACGGCGGAGACTGGGTACCTTATCCGCAGTAAGTTCTCCAGACCCTCTTCCCCTCGGGGAGAGGGAATGATTGTTCCGCGAGCCAGACGAGCATTTTCAGGCTCGCGGAATAATAGCCATCTTCCATCCTCTAGGGCGCATACTTATTTATTCAGCGCTGCGCAGGGAGATCTCACCGCCCACCCAGGGCTTGATGACGCCATCCTGCTCCAGGAGCAGGGCACCCTGTGCATCAATGCCGCGAGAGATACCGTAGATCTCCTTATCACCAATCAGCAGTTTCACCGGTCGGTTGATAAAGTTATCGAGTTTTTCCCAACGAGACAGGAACGATGCCAGCCCTTCCTGTTCAAAGAGAGACAGGGAGGTACGCAGCTCTTTAATCATACGCACGGCAAGCGTGTTGCGATCGATGGTGATCCCCGCTTCCTGCAGGTTGGTCCACGCCTGATTCACCACATCGCTTTGCACATTTCTCATTACCATATTGAGACCGGCACCAATGACAATTTGCGCCGCATCGCCAGTTTTTCCCGTCAGTTCGACCAGGATGCCGGCAAGCTTACGATCGTTCAGGTAAAGGTCGTTTGGCCATTTTACCCGTACTTTATCCGCGCCAAGTTCATGCAGAACTTCCGCCATAACGATACCAATCACCAGACTCAGACCCACTGCGGCGGCAGGCCCCTGCTCAAGACGCCAGTACATGGAAAGATAGAGGTTTGCGCCAAACGGTGAGAACCACTTACGCCCGCGACGGCCGCGCCCGGCCTGCTGGTACTCTGCAACGCAGGCATCCCCTGATTCCAGCTCGCCTATCCGCTCCAGCAGGTACTGGTTTGTCGAATCGATGACCGGCAATACGGCCACGTTACCCTGCCCTATCTGGCTGCGGATGAGTTCTTCATTCAGGAGCTGAATAGGCTCCGGCAGGCTGTAGCCTTTTCCGGGCACGGTGAAGACATCAACCCCCCAGTCGCGGAGGGTCTGAATATGTTTATTAATGGCAGCACGGCTCATGCCTAGCTGCTCGCCTAATTGCTCGCCAGAATGAAACTCACCGTCGGCAAGGATGCCAATCAGGGTTAACGGGATGGTATTGTCCTTCACGCGATAGCCTCCACAGCATTCACTTCACCCGTACGACCAATGAAGCGGACTTCCGGCTCCAGCCAGACGTTAAATTTCTCACCCACTTGCTGACGCACATGGTGCGCCAGTTGCACCACGTCGTCGCTGGTCGCATCGTGTTGATTGATCAGCACCAGTGCCTGCTGACGGTGAACCGCTGCGCCGCCCACGGTAGTACCTTTTAACTGGCACTGATCGATAAGCCACCCTGCGGCCAGCTTCACGCTGCCATCCGCCTGCGGGTAATGCGGGGCAGTAGGCCATTTAGCCAGTAATGCATTCGCATTTTCGCTGCTTATGACCGGGTTTTTGAAGAAACTGCCGGCATTTCCGTTTACTTTGGGATCGGGCAGTTTGGTCATGCGCATATGGCAAACCGAGTCAAACACATCGCGAGGGGTGACGGTTGCTGGATCGAGGCGCGTTAAATCTCCATAGGTCAGCACCGGCTGCCAGGTTTTGGACAGACGCAGGCCCACAGCGACAATGACGTAGCGATCCTGATATTCATGTTTGAAGATGCTGTCACGGTAGCCAAAACGGCACTGCTCTGCCGTTAAACGCTGAGCCGTACCGGTCGCCAGCTCAATGCAGTCGACATAGTCGCACACGTGTTTGAGTTCGATGCCATACGCACCGATATTTTGAATGGGCGATGATCCCGCACAGCCCGGGATGAGAGCCAGGTTTTCCAGTCCCGGCATCCCTTTTTCGAGGGTATATTGCACCAGTTGATGCCAGTTTTCGCCGGCACCTACGCGCAAACGCCAGCTATCGGCGCACTCTTCGACCTCAATTCCCATGATGCGGTTAATAATGACCGTCCCGGCAAAATCATCGAGAAACAGGACATTGCTGCCTTCGCCCAGAATCAGTACGGGTTCGTTGTTTTCTGTTGCGCGTTGCCATGCATCCAGCAGTTGCTGGGCCGTATCGGCGCGTACAATGTGATTAGCATTCCGTTGAATACCAAAGGTATTCCAGGGCTTAAGGGAGTGGTTCATAGGCGCTATCCTGATGCAAAAACGCAGGTAGTTTACCGTATAAGCAGTACGTTGTGGGGGATTAGTTTGTGCAGCGCAGAAACGCAAAAAGGCCATCCTTTCGGATGGCCTCTTCACTTATTTGATGCCTGGCAGTTCCCTACTCTCACATGGGGAGACCCCACACTACCATCGGCGCTACGGCGTTTCACTTCTGAGTT